>JBOHXL010000116.1:0-36857 GCA_050736975.1 Chthoniobacterales bacterium
CTCTACGAGTGGCTCAGTCCGGCGCGCTTTCAGCAATACGATCAGCTCATTCAGGCGGCGTCGGCGGCGAATCATCTCGACCCAATGCTAGTTAAAGCGGTGGTCTGGCGGGAGAGCCGGTTCGATCCGCAGAAGCTGGGCGGCGCCGGCGAGCGCGGACTGATGCAGGTGAGCCAACTCGCGGCACGTGAATGGGCGGCCGAGCGGCGGCTGGAGAATTTTCAGGTGGAGGAATTATTCGACCCGAGAACAAATCTCGAGGCAGGCACCTGGTATCTGGGCCGGGCGATGGCGCACTGGGAACAGATGCGGGATCCGATACCATTCGCTCTCGCCGAATACAACGCCGGGGCGAGCCGCGCGCAACGTTGGGCTGGGGGTGATGGCGCGCGGCCGATCTCGTCCAGCGCGTTTCAGCGCAACATCGATTTTCCCGGGACGAAGAAATATGTGGAGTCGATCATAGAGCGTTACCGCTTCTATCAACGGCGGGGGAGAATGTGAGGGCCGCGGCAGAGGAGTGAATTGGAGAATCGTGAATCGTCAAACCGGCTGGAATGTGCCTCAGGATGGTCCCTGCCGATTCAGCGATTGGACCATTTAGCGATTCACGGCCACCCCTTGCCATTCGGCCAACTTCATCTACAGTGGCCCTTCGTTTATGGCAGAAAGCAGTGACACGGTGGATATGAAGGAGTTCCAGCTCCATGAAAACGATACGGGCAGTGCGGACGTGCAGGTGGCGCGTCTCACCAGCCGCATCGCGCAGCTCACGGAACACCTCAAGAGTCACGCCAAAGATCATTCGTCGCGCCGCGGCCTCCTCAAGATGGTCGCCACGCGCCGGAGCCTTCTCGATTACCTGAGCCGGTCCAAGACCGACCGCTACAAGAGTGTGATCGAGAAGTTAAACCTGCGGAAGTAACCGCAGAAATCTCTGGCGTCGCTCGCGTCTTATCGCGCGCCGCTCGAGCCATTCGTTAAACCAAGAACCACAATCGGCGACCAGGCCGTCAGTACACCTTGAGTTTAGGTTTTAGTCCCGCCGCTGCGGCGGGATTAAAACCTACAATCAGGGTGACCGGCCTGGATTTCGCACATTCAGAAATCCAAACATGCAACACAAGGTCACGGCCCAAATCGGGTCTACGCAGATCAATATTGAAACCGGCAAAATTGCCAAGCTCGCCGATGGCTCCGTCATCGTTTCCTGCGGCGAGACCATCGTCCTGACGAGCGCGGTCTCGGCCACCACGATCAAGGAAGGTCAGGACTTCTTCCCGCTGACCGTCGACTATCGCGAGAAAGCGGCCGCAGTGGGAAAATTTCCAGGCGGCTATTTCAAACGTGAAGGCCGGCCGAGCGAAAAGGAAACGCTCACGTCACGCATGACCGACCGGCCGCTCCGGCCGCTTTTTCCGCCCGGCTATCTATATGACACGCAGGTCATCAGCATTCTGCTCAGCGCCGACGGCCAGAACGACCCCGACATTCTCGCAATCAATGGCGCCTCCGCCGCGCTTTGCGTTTCCGATATTCCTTTTCAGGGACCGATCGGCGCGGTGCGGATCGGACGCGTCAATGGCGAATTTGTCGCCAACCCGACGCATGACCAGCGCGAGCAGAGCGATCTCGATCTCATCTACGTTGGGACCGAGAACGACATCATCATGATAGAAGGCGCGGCGGACGAGCTGCCGGAGGATGAATTTATCAAATCGCTCGAGTTCGCACATGGGCACGCGCGGGAAATGATCCGCATCCAGAAGGAACTCGCCGCCCAGGTCGGCAAGCCGAAGCGCGAGATGCCGCTGAGGGAAGTGAATCCCGAGATGCTCGAAATTGCCGATCGGTTCGCGGGCGATCGTATCGAAGCCGCTCTGTACACCGAAGGCAAAGTCGCGCGGAGCAAAGCCGTCGGCGGTCTGCGCGACGAGGTGAAGGCCGCGGTGCTCGAGAAATTTCCCGACGCGGACAAGTTCGCGATCAATCAGGCGTTCGATTACATCCAGAAGAAGTCGTTCCGGAGCAACATCCTCGACAAGCAGAAGCGAGTCGATGGCCGCGGCTACGACGACCTGCGCCCGATCACCTGCGAGGTCGGCGTGCTCCCGCGTGCACATGGCTCGGCCATCTTCCAGCGCGGCGAAACGCAGGCAATGGCGCTCGCTACTCTTGCGCCAATCGAAGAAGCGCAAATGATCGATGCCTACGGCGGCGGCGAACAGTCGAAGCGTTTCATTCTGCATTATAACTTCCCGCCCTTTAGCGTGGGTGAGACGGGCCGTTTCGGCGGCGCGAGCCGGCGCGAGATCGGCCACGGCGCGCTCGCCGAGCGTTCCGTCGAGCCGGTTGTGCCGAAGGAAGAAGATTTTCGTTATGCCATTCGGATCACGAGTGAGGTGATGGAATCCAACGGCTCGACTTCGATGGCGAGCGTTTGTTCCGGCATGCTCGCGCTGATGGACGCGGGCGTTCCAGTCAAGACTCCGGTCGCAGGAATTTCCGTCGGGCTCGTGACCGAGAACGACGCAGCGGGAGACCTGAAACGTTATAACCTGCTGACCGACATCATCGGCGCCGAGGATCATTTCGGCGACATGGATTTCAAACTTTGCGGAACGAAAGAGGGCGTGACCGGGTTCCAGCTCGACCTCAAGCTTCCCGGCATCAGCCATAAGATTCTGGGCGAAGCAATCCACCGCGCGAAAGAGGCGCGGGTAAAAATCCTCGAGATCATGGCCAGCACGCTGGCCGCGCCGCGGCCGGAGTTGAGCAAATATGCGCCGCGGATCGAGACGATCAAAATCAATCCTGAAAAGATCGGCGCGCTCATCGGGCCCGGTGGCAAGACGATCAAGGGCATCGTGGCCGAGACCGGCGCGGAAATTAACATCGAAGACGACGGTTCGGTCCACATCTATGCCACGAGCGGCGAGAGCATGGCGAGGGCGAAGGAAATCATCGGCGGGATGACGAAGGAAATCGAGATTGGCGAGACCTATCATGGCCGCGTCGTTTCGATCAAAGAGTTCGGCGCTTTTGTCGAAGTGTTCCCGGGCAAAGACGGCCTGGTCCACATCTCCGAGTTGGCGGATTTCCGTGTCAACCGAACCGAAGACGTCGCCAAGATTGGCGAAATGATCTGGGTGAAATGCATCGGCATCGACGACAAGGGCCGGGTCAAACTCTCCCGCCGTGCCGCGCTGAAAGAACGCGGCGAAATCGAAACGGGCGTGCCGATGGGTGATGGCGGATCCGGCGAAGGCGAGCCCCGCGGCGAATATCGCGGCGGTGGCGACCGCGGGGATCGGGGCGGACGGCGCGGGGATCGCGGCGACCGCCGTGGTGGCCGCGGCGGGCGAGGGGGCCGGGAGCGCCGGCACGACGAGCCGCGTGGCCCGAGCGAACCGCCCCCTCTCCCGCAGGCCCAATCGCATCCCGAAGACTACGAGCCCTCGCGCTAGTTGTAGCCGGGGACACTGTCCCCGGTTTCCCCGAACAATGCGCAGGCTTCTCACCCGGCTCGAGCGAGTCTGGGTTGAGCCGCCGATTTATTTCATCACGGCGTGCGCCGAGAAGCGCCGGAAAGCTTTTGCGCGGGATGACGTTGTTGCGATTCTCTTGGAGAGTGGCGGTATGGAGCGAAGAAGTAGGGCTGGCTCGTTGCTCGATACGTTGTCATGCCGGATCATGTCCACTTCTTCTGCGCGCCGGAAAGAGAAGCGAAATCTCTTTCGGATTTTGTGGGGGCATGGAAACGGTGGACCAGTCGGCGGATCAACCCGCTTCTTCAGCCGGGGACCAACGTCCCCGGATACAACTGCGCCCCCTCGCGCGAGCGCTTGATGGCAGGCGGAGTTTTTTGATCACTCGATTCGTTCGGCTGAAAGCTATGACGAAAAATGGGAGTACGTTCGGAATAATCCCGTTAGAGGCGGCCTCGTAAACTACGCTGACGATTGGCGCTTTGCGGGAGAACTGACCGTCTTTCGGCGCTAATTGTAGCCGGGGACGCTGTCCCCGGTCGGAGTGCACCAATGAGATTATCCACGTCCGCCGTCCGCCCGCGCCTGGCCTGTCTTTTCCTGGCGTTGGCCCCTGTTCTTCCAGTCGCGGCTGCCTCGATCGAAATTGGCGGCGGCAAAATCGACGTCGATCTTCCGCCCAACGAGTCGGATTTTCCGCGCGTGCTGGTCACGGCCTGGGTCACCACCGCGGCCCGCGCGGTGACAAAATACTATGGCCGCTACCCGGTCGATCATGTTCTGGTTCGGATTCACGAGGTCGCGGGCGACGGGATCGATTCTGGAAAAGCGTTTGGCACGCGCGATGGCGGGGTGATCAGCGTTTCCGTTGGTCGTTCCACGACCGCCGCGCATTTCAATTCCGACTGGCTGCTCACGCACGAAATGGTCCACCTCGCTTTTCCAAACGTGGCCGAGGAACATCATTGGATCGAGGAAGGGCTGGCAACCTACATCGAGCCGATCGCTCGTGTCCGCATCGGCAACCTTCGCCCGCAGCAGGTTTGGTCTGATCTGGTGCGCGACTTGCCGCAAGGTCTGCCCGAGCTTGGTGATCGCGGTCTCGATCACACACCTACCTGGGGAAGGACGTATTGGGGTGGAGCGCTCTTTTGTTTGTTGGCTGACGTGGAAATTCGTCGACGGACCGGGAACGTGAAAGGCCTGGAGGACGCGCTCCGCGGGATTCTGCAGGCGGGCGGCTCGATTTGCGTGGATTGGAATCTGGAGCGTGCGCTTCAAACCGGCGATCGTGCGACCGGTGTCCCGGTTTTGCAGGAGCTGTATGCGAAAATGAGGGACGCGCCTTATCGGGTGGATCTCGCGCAGTTTTGGAAGCAACTTGGCATCGAGCGGCACGGTCAAACCGTGGTCTTGAACGACGACGCGCCGCTGGCCGCAGAGCGCAAGGCGATCATCCCGGAAAAATAATGGAACTCGTCGGGACGCATCCGCGCTTGATCGAGAGACGCATTATCCGCGACGCACCGAGGGATCCCTGGGCAAAATGATTTGTCTCGCTTCCGGGAATATTCCAGCCATGATCCGGGTCTCATTCCCGTATGTGGAACTTGCTCGCTACGAAGTCTATCGTTATCCCGGCCATTTTTTATCCGAACCGGCCCCGATTCCTTCGGGGAATTTCCGATTCCGGGTAAGAAACCAAAACAGAAAGACCAAACATGAAATCGAAAACAATCCTCGCCGGCGCAGCTATTGCCGGTTTGATGAGCGGTTCGTTCGCCGTCCAGGCGCACGCCGCTAATGTGACAGGCAAAGCTGGCGTCTCGCTCAGCCAAATGGCCAAGAAGAAGGATGTTCACTCCTGTAAAGGGATGAACTCTTGCAAAGGCAAAGGCGGTTGCAAGACCAGCGACAACGGCTGCAAAGGAAAGAATTCCTGCAAAGGAAAAGGCGGCTGCGCGACCGACGGCAGCCATCCGGCCGAGAGCCCCGCGAAGTAAGAATGTCGCGTGCGCGCTTCCGCGCGAGTTACTGGAGAGCCGGAGTCCAATCCCCCGTTTCTCCTTCCGCACAATTCTTATGCCCGCCAATCCGTTTAACAATTTCAACGATTACGGCATCGGCATCGGTCTGCGCGTGCCGCATTACCGCCACATCCTGGAGAAGAAACCGGTCGTGGACTGGTTCGAGATTATTTCGGAGAATTTCATGGTCGAGGGCGGCCGGCCCCTCGAAGTGCTCGACCAGATTCTCGAGCAATACCGGGTCGTGCAGCACGGCGTGGCAATGTATTTCGGCTCCGCCGACCGGCTCAGTCGCGAACATTTAAAGAAGCTCAAGCGACTCGTTAGGCGAACGAAGACACCCTGGTTGAGCGATCATCTTTGCTGGGGGAGCGTGGATGGGCGCTACACGCATGACCTTCTCCCGATGCCTTACACGTTTGCCGCCGCCCGCGCGACGGCAGCGAATATTCGGGCGGCGAGCGATTTCCTCGAGGTGCCGATCTGCGTCGAGAACGTGAGCAGTTACGCGGAATTTCATGCCTCCGAGATGACGGAATGGGAATTTCTTTCGGAAGTCGTCGAGCGCGCCGATTGCGGAATTCTGCTCGACGTGAACAACATTTATGTCTCCTCGCGGAACCACAATTTCGATCCCTACGAATACCTGAACCATGTCCCGCATCATCGCGTCGGGCAGATCCACATCGCGGGGCACTCGAAGTTTGAGAAATACCTTCTCGACACCCACGATCACCCGGTGCTCGACCCGGTCTGGAAGCTTTACGCGCACGCGATCAAGCGGGTCGGACGCAGCGCGACGCTGCTCGAATGGGACGATCGCATCCCGAGCTTCGATGAAGTCCATCAGGAGGCGCTGAAAGCGAATCGATTTGTCGAAAAACAATTCCAAATCGCGACGGCCTGAGAGGAATCCGGTCGCCTCGCGAGCGCAGTTAAAGGAGCTGCAAACGCTCATGGCGTCGGCCATTTTTCGCCCGCTCACGAGGCAGGACAGGATGCAGGCGCGCTGGACCGACGGCCGCTCGATGCGCGCAGTGGCGGCGCAATTCATCAAGCCTAACGCCCGGTTGGGTTCCTTCGAGCGGCTCGAAATTTACAATCGCGTCTACTGGTTTCGTGTTCTCGATTGTTTCTACGACGATTATCCCGGGCTGCGGGCGATCGTGGGCGAGAAGAAGTTCATGCGGCTCGCGACCGCCTACCTGGCAAAATATCCCTCGGTCTCCTTCACCTTGCGCAATCTCGGGCAGCGCCTCGAAAAATTCCTGCGCGAGGAACCGCGATGGATCGCGCCTCACGAGGAATTGGCGCTGGACATGGCGCGCTTCGAGTGGGCCCAGGTGGTGGCGTTTGACGATGCCGCAAAACCGCAAATCACGCCCGACGATCTGCTCAATACGCCGCCTTCCAAACTACGGCTCGGCCTCCAGCCTTACCTCACCTTGCTCGAGTTGAAATATGCGGTCGACCAGTTCCTCATCGCGGTAAAAAAGCGCGAAGCCGATGTGCTGCGCGACGAAGCGAGCAACACGTTTGAGGCGATGCCGCAAACCACAAAGCGCAAACGCAGCGTCCAGTTGCCGAGGCGGGAGCACATCCATCTCGTGGTCCATCGCCACGACAACATGCTTTACTACAAGCGGCTTGAGCCGGAGGCCCTGGCGATCCTGCAAAAAATCGAGAGAGGGATGACGGTGGAGAAAGCATGCGAGGCCGCGCTCGCAAAATCAAATCGCACCGATCGCGATTGGACCCGGCAAATCCAGGAATGGTTCCACGACTGGTCGGCGCTGGGCTGGTTTTGCCGGTATTTCTGAACCGCGCCTTGCCCGGGCGCTCGATTGATTCTCCGCGGGATGAGAGAAAAAATTCGCGCCTGTTCAAAAATTGTTTTTGCCAAGCAAACGGGTGTTTATAGAGTTGCCCCTCGCAACTCTCGGCGCACCTGTTCACAATCCGTTTTTCATTTCTGAAGCCGTCCCGCTTTTTTTTTCCAGCTCTCGCGTTTACAACTTGGCGGCTTCTAGCGCGCTGGTTTAGTCTGCGCTGATTCGTTATGGCGAATTTTTTTCCGCGCTGGACCAACTGGCTCCCACTCAAGATTACGATCTGCGGAATCGTGATTGGAATGGCGCTGATCGGCGCGACCTGGTATTACGACACGCCAAAATACACCCGGGTGGGATACATGCCGACCCAGCCGGTGCCGTTCCCGCATGATCTGCACGTCACCCAGCTCGGGATGGATTGCCGCTACTGCCACAACGCGGTCGAAGTCGCGGCGCACTCGAACGTGCCCGACACGCAGGTCTGCATGAACTGCCATACCCAGGTGCAGAAGGCGAACCCGAAACTCGAGCCGGTGCGAGCGAGCTGGGCGAGCGGTCAGCCGGTGGCCTGGGTGCAGATTCATCGCACGCCGGATTACGTTTATTACAATCACTCCGCGCACGTGAATCGCGGAATCAGCTGCTACAGCTGTCACTCGCAGGTGAATCACATGCCGGTGGTTTACGACGCCAAGCCGCTCAGCATGGCGTGGTGCCTCGAATGTCATCGCGCGCCGGAGAAATTCCTTCGGCCGGAGAATCAGATCACCAATCTCGATTGGAAACCGGATGACGTGAACCCGGCCGCGTTCGTTGCGAAATATGGTGAGCCGGCGGGCGTGAAAGAGGACTGGTCGACGAAGAAACATCTCACGCAGGAGGAAATCGGGCTGACGTTGAAAGAGCGCTGGGACATCAAGCCGCCCACCAATTGCCAGGGGTGCCACCGATGAGCGCGACGAAATCATCGCCGGGATTCCGGGAGGAAATACAATGAAGCGCGTTCTCCAGCATCCTGCCCCGTCGCTGACCGGCCGCCAATACTGGCGCAGCCTTGGTGAGCTGAGCGATACGCCCGAGTTTCGCAACTGGCTGGAGCGTGAATTTCCCGCCGGCGCGGCCGAGCTCGCGGGCGACGATGTTTCGCGTCGCAATTTCCTCAAACTCATGGGCGCCTCGATGGCGCTGGCTGGTTTCGGGTTGAGCAGTTGCCGCAAGCCGGAGATGCATTTGGTGCCCTTTACGAAAAGCGCCGAGTGGGTCATTCCCGGGAAATTCCTTTATTACGCGACTGCGATGCCGCGGCGCAACGGTGCGATGCCACTCGTCGCTACGACCGTCGACGGCCGTCCGATCAAGGTCGAGGGCAACCCGATGCATCCGGAAAGCAACGGCGCGACCGACGCCTTCGCTCAGGCCTCGGTCCTCGATCTCTACGATCCTGCACGTTCCCAGCGCTTCGTTCATCAGAACAAACTTTCCGATCGCGCCGCCTTTGCGAAATATATCGCCGAGCTCCGCCCGAAGATGGGCGCGCACCGTGGTTCGGGTCTCGCCTTCCTGGTCGAGGAGACTCATTCCCCGACCCGTGACCGGATGCGGGCCGAGCTGGAGAAACAATTCCCGCGCATGCACTGGTGCGTCTTCGATCCGTTGTTGAGCGAAGCGCAGCATTTTTCAACTCAGATCAGCTTTGGAGATAATACCCGGCTCGTTCCGCAATTCGACAAAGCTGATGTTGTCCTCGCGCTCGACAGCGATTTCCTGAATTGCGGCGAAGGCGAACTCCCCTCGATCCGCGGTTTCACTGCGCGCCGCCGCGTGCGCGAGGCCAAGGACTCGATGAATCGACTCTACGTGGTCGAGAATCATTTCACGCTGACCGGGGCGATGGCGGACCATCGTCTGCGCTATCCCGCGAGTCAGATTCCGGCGATCACGCACGCGCTCGCAATCAAGATCGCGGCCGCGACCAGGGATCCGGAGCTTTCTTCGGTCCTGATCACACTAAAAGCGCCGCTCAAGACCGAGAAATACAACCAGCGCTGGCTTGACGAAGCGGCGCAGGATTTGATCTCGAAACCGGGTGCCAGCCTCGTCGTGGCCGGACCGCATCAGCCGGTGGTTGTGCAGTTGATGGTTTATGGGATCAACGCCGCGCTGAAAAATCTCGGCACGACGTTGCTCCTGCGCGAATTGCCCAAGACGCCGCGCACCAGCAGCATTCTGCAGCTCGCGGGCGAGATTGATGCCGGGCGCATTCAGCAGCTCTTCATCCTGGGCGGCGACCCGGTTTACAACGCGCCACGCGAGATCACGCTCGATCGCAAAACGAAGGAGCCGATCGATTGGCCGGAGCTGCAAAAGAGCGTCCCTGATGTCGTCCGGCTGGGTCAGTACGAAGACGCGACCTCGGCCTTGAGCGGATGGCACCTGCCGGCGGCCCATTATCTCGAGACCTGGAGCGATGGGCTCACGCCGGGCGGCGGCTACGTTGCGATCCAGCCGATGATCCTTCCGCTCTTCGGCGGCCTTTCGGAACTTGACGTCCTTTCGCTGGTTGCCGGCAAGCCAATCGTCGACGGACCGCAATTGGTGCAGGAGACGTTTCGCGCGACCTCGCCGCCGGGCGATTTCGAGACGGCTTGGAGCAAGTTCCTGCACGACGGCTTTGCCTCGCACTTGCCTTTGAAAAACCGGCCGCCAAAATTCAATGGCAATACTGCCGGCGGCGTCGCCCATACTCTCTGGAGCAACGAAGTTCCGCCACCGACAATAGACTCGCCCGAGATCGTTCTGGTTGGCAGCTATTCGATGGACGACGGCCGTTACATCAACAACGGCTGGCTCCAGGAGATGCCCGACCCGGTGACCAAGTTGACCTGGGACAACGCGGCCATGATGAGTCCAAATTACGCCCACCACCTGGGCGTGAAGGATGGCGACCTTGTGCAGGTGTCGATTACCGAGACATCGAAGGACCGGCATGGCAAACCGATCATGCGCGAGCTGGTCATCGCTGCGCTGATCGTGCCGGGTCATGCCGAGAATTCGGTCACGATTCCGTTAGGCTACGGAAGGAAACACACCGGCCCGGTGGGTGAAGAAGCCGGCTTCGATGCCTATTTGCTGCGCAGCAGTTCCAATCCGCATTTCGCGGTGGCGGATGGCAAGGCAATCAAGAGCGTGAAAGTGACCAGGGTGGGTGGCACATATCCCCTCTCCACCACGCAGGAGCATTTTTCGATTGAAGGCAGAGGGCTCGTCCGGGAAGCGACCCTCGCGCATTATCGGGCCGACGAGGATTTCGTGACGAAGATCGCGGGCGATGAGGAATTGCCCAAACAGTTGCCGACACTCTACACCCATCCGCCGCTGACCGCGCCGCAGCAGTGGGGCATGACGGTCGACCTCAATACCTGCACCGGTTGCAGCGCCTGCGTCATTGCCTGCCAGGCGGAAAATAACATCCCGATTGTCGGCAAACTGCAGGTGGCGCATGGCCGCGTCATGCACTGGATCCGGATCGATCGCTATTACGCGAGCGCCAAGCCCTTCAATCAGGACCACGGTCAATGGCCGGAGAATCCCGAGATGGTGCACGAGCCAATGATGTGTCAGCACTGCGAGAACGCGCCCTGCGAAACCGTTTGCCCGGTCAATGCCACCATTCACAGCGAGGACGGTCTCAACGTGATGGTTTACAACAGGTGCATCGGCACTCGTTATTGCTCGAACAACTGTCCCTTTAAAGTCAGACGTTTCAATTTCTTCGATTACACCCAGCGGCCGATCGGCAAGACGAAGATCGCCGGCTTCTCCGTCTATCGGGAATATCTCGGACCGCTGACCGAGAAGCGCGCCGCGGATACAATCAAGCTGCGGGCAAATCCAAACGTGACCGTGCGGATGCGCGGCGTAATGGAGAAATGCACCTATTGCCTGCAACGCATCGAAGAAGCGAAGATCGCGGCGCATGTTCGCGCCGGCGCTTCGGACAAGACTCTCATTCCGCGCGATTCCTTCACGACCGCGTGCGCGCAGGCTTGTCCAGCGGAAGCGATTGTTTTTGGCGACATCGCCGATCCCGAGACCCGAGTCTCGAAGATCAAAGCGGAGAATCGAAATTATCGCCTGCTCGAATATTTGAATGTGAAGACACGGACGAGTTATCTGGCCCGCATTCGCAATCCCAATCCGAAAATGCCGGACGCGGGCGAGATCGCGGTCGCGAGTATCGGAGGTGAAGCTAAGCCGCCCGTCGAGAACACGGCGCCGGGGCTGCCACCGGAGCCGCAACCATGATGAAATGCCAGGTACGGAACGCAGAATGGGCCGGGCCTCGCAACCCGCTTTAACTCATGGACCCTGCACCATCAGTACCGGAAGTGATCGCGGGCGAAGCTTCGGCTTCCGTCGCGCGCGTCCCGCTCGTCCTGAACAAGCGCAACTTCGATTGGCTGACTAATCGGATCTCCGGCGCGGTCGAAAATCCCACTCCCCGCTGGTGGTGGGTTGCATTCGCGATCACCTCGAGCATAGCCCTCTTCGGTTTCTTTTGCCTGGGCTACCTCATTTCTACCGGCGTCGGCGTCTGGGGATCGAACATACCGGTGGCTTGGGCGTGGGGTATCACCAACTTCGTTTTCTGGATCGGTATCGGCCATGCCGGCACCCTGATTTCGGCCATCTTGTTTTTGCTCCGGCAAAAGTGGCGCACTTCGATCAACCGCTCGGCTGAAGCGATGACACTCTTTGCCGTGATCTGCGCCGCGATTTTCCCCGCGGTTCACATCGGCCGAGTCTGGATGGCGTGGTTTCTCGCCCCGGTGCCGATGCAGTACGGCATCTGGCCAAACTTTCGCAGTCCGCTGCTCTGGGACGTCTTTGCGGTCTCAACATACTTTTCGGTTTCTGTGCTCTTCTGGTATACCGGTCTGATTCCCGACCTGGGAACCTTGCGCGATCGCGCGACCACCCGGGCCAGGAAATTCTTTTACGGACTTTTCGCGCTTGGCTGGCGCGGCTCGAACCGCAACTGGCGCCATTACGAAATGGCTTATCTGCTCCTTGCCGGCCTTGCCACACCACTCGTGCTCTCGGTCCACAGCGTCGTTTCCTTCGACTTCGCCACCTCCGTCATCCCGACCTGGCATACTGCGATTTTCCCGCCCTACTTCGTGGCGGGCGCGATTTTCGGTGGCTTCGCCATGGTGTTGACCCTGATGATTCCGGCGCGCGCCATTTTCAAGCTGCAGGATATCATCACTCCGCAACACATCGACAAGATGGCGAAGATCATTTTGCTCACCGGATCAATCGTCGCCTACTCCTACATGATGGAGTTTTTCATCTCCTGGTATAGCGGCAATCAGTACGAGAAGTTCGCCTCTTACAACCGAATCTTCGGTTCCTACTTGTGGTACTGGTGGGTGGGAATGCTTTTCTGCAATTGTCTTTCGCCGCAGCTCTTTTGGTTCAAGTTCTGCCGCCGCAACATTTTTGTCGTTTACTTCGTCAGCATGTGCGTGAACGCCGGCATGTGGTTTGAGCGTTTCATCATCATCGTCGGTGGCATCTATCGCGATTTTCTGCCTTCTTCCTGGCGCTTTTTCACTCCGAGCTGGGTCGATATCTGGACTTTCGTGGGCACGTTTGGAATTTTCCTTTCGCTCTTCCTCCTTTTCATCCGCTTCGCTCCGATGATTGCGATGTCGGAGGTGAAAATTGTCCTGCCGGAAGCTGATCCGCATCATGCGATCCCGGAAGACCATCACGTCGTTGCAGCCGGCGGAAAGGAACGCACATGATTACGCCGAGCGGTAATCGGGTTTACGGAATCGCGGCGGAGTATTCAAGCGCCGCAGCGCTTTATGAGGCCGCGAAACAGGTGCGCGACGCCGGGTTCAAGCGCTGGGATGTGCATTCGCCTTTCCCGATTCACGGCATGGACGAAGCCATGGGGCTCGGGAAATCGTGGCTCAGCGCGGTCGTGCTTTGTGGTGGCATCACCGGTTTGCTCACGGCGGCGGTCATGGAGTTCGGGCCGTCGTCCTACCTCTATCCGCTCATCGTGCACGGCAAACCTTACAACTTTTGGACAGTACCGGCGTTTTTCCCAATCATGTTTGAGCTCACCATTCTGTTCTCTGCTTTCACGGCCTTTAGCGCGATGCTGACGATGAATCTGCTCCCGCGCTGGAACCACCCGATGTTTAACTGGGAGCGGTTCAAGCGCGTGACGAACGACGGATTTTTCCTCGTGCTCGAGGCGCGCGACCCGCGCTTCAGCGAAAACGAAGCGCGCGAACTGCTGGAACGAACCGGCGGCCAGCACATCACGGTGGTGCACGAGGAATAATCATGCTGCGCGCCTTCTTCCTCATTTTCGTTCTCTTCACGATCGCCTGGCTTGCGGTCTTCGGTTTCCGCGGCCAGAAGAGCGGTAAGCCGGAGATCGAGATCTTCCCCGACATGGTGCGCCAGCCGAAAGTGCGCGCGCAATCGGAGCTGCACTTTTTTGCCGATCAGCGCGGCGGGCGCCAGCCAGTCGAGGGCACGGTGCCGATCGGCTACGAGATGCCGTTGCCTAACGACGAAGGCAGGGCGGTCGACGAAGCCGGCGAAATGGCGATGCGTCCACATCTCGGGTTCAGCGAAGGGACCGATTACTATAACACTGGCAAGATGGGTCCGGACTGGGGCACCGGCATTCCGGTGAAGGTCACACCGAAGCTGATGGAGCGCGGCCAGCAGCGCTTCGACATTAACTGCATGCCCTGCCACGGTGAGCTCGCGGAAGGCGATGGAATTGTAAAGCAGTACGGGCTCGCGACGGTCGTTAGTCTGCAGGACGATCGGATTCGCAAGATGGCGGATGGCGAGATTTTCAACACCATCACCCACGGCAAGAACACCATGAATGCTTACGGGCCGCGCGTCACGGTGCAGGATCGCTGGGCGATTATTTGTTACCTGCGCGCCTTGCAACGGAGCCAGCACGCGAGTCCGGCCGACGTGCCGCCGGACCATCAGTCGGACCTGGAGAAAAAAACGGAGCCGGAAAAGAAATGAGCGATCGATCCCACGTCCTGCCCGCCCCGGAAGGCGAGTATTTTGAAAACGGCCGTTTTGCCGGGCTCTCGCTGCTTTGTGGAGCGATCGGCATTGTCGGCCTCATTCTGAGCGTCATCGCCGGTTGGTTGTGGCCGGTGCAATTCAGTTTCTCCTGGCTCTTCGGGTTCATCTTCTTCTTCACCCTTTGTATCGGTTGTCTGTTCTGGACGATTGTGCACCACGTCGTCGACGCCGAGTGGTCGGTTGTCGTCAGGCGGCAGCTCGAGAACATTGCGCTCCTCCTTCCCGTGATGGGCGTGCTCTTTCTGCCGATCTGGTTCTGGCGCGATTATCTTTATCGGTGGATGGACGTGCCGCGCGGGGTCGATCCGATTCTCGACGCCAAGCGTGGTTACTTGAATTGGCAGTTCTTTCTCTTCCGCGCGATCTTCTTTTTCGTTGCCCTAACGGTTGTGGCTTACCTATTGCGCCGCTTTTCAGTTCGCCAGGATCGCGACGGCAATCCCCAGTTTACGATCTGGATGCGCAAGGCGGCCTTCGCCGGGCTGCCGGTCTTCGCAGGCTGTCTTACCTTCGGTGCCTTTGACTGGCTCATGAGCCTGAACTGGCACTGGTTTTCGACCATGTGGGGTCCTTACATTTTTGCCGGAACGGCCGGCAGTTCGATGGCGCTGCTCATTCTTGTGACAGCGGCGCTGCAGCGCGCCGGTTATCTGAAGGGTGTGGTCACGATCGAGCATTACCACATCATGGGAAAATGGCTCCTGGCTTTCACCGTCTTCTGGGCCTACATCGGCTTCAGCCAATACATGCTGTATTGGTACGCCAATATTCCCGAGGAGACGCAGTATTTCCTCGTCCGAAACACCGAATCCTGGAACGTGCTCTCCTGGTTCCTGGTGATCTTTCGCTTCTTCGTGCCCTTCGCGCTCCTGCTTCCGCGCTACACGAAAAAGAATCTCACATGGCTCTGCTCGATTGCCGGCTGGATCGTCTGCATGCAATTGCTCGACATGTACATCGTCGTCCTGCCCGCGCTGCACGGCACCGGCGTGCATCTCAGCATTCTCGACTTTCTGCCGCTCATCACGATTGGCGGCATCCTCGCCTTTTTCTATCTTCGCATCGTGGGCAAGACCTCGCTCTTTCCGGTGCGCGACCCGCGTCTGATCGAATCACTCCGCCTCACCAACTAGCCGTGCCTAACGAAGAAGATACACTCGCGCATCCCGAGCAACCGCGCATCCTGCTTTCCGCATGGCTGTGGGCCGTGATGCTCTTTGTCTTCTTTGGCGTGATCGTACTGATCGCTTTCGGCGCGATGTCGCGCGGCTCGACTTACGAGGAAGACCGGGCCAAAACGCGCATGGAAAAACTAAAGGCGGCGCGCGAGGGATGGGACAAGGAAGCGAATAGCTATGGCTGGGTGAACAAGGACAAGGGGATCGCCCACATCCCGGTTCAGCGCGCGATGGAACTCGAGTTGGTCGATTTACAAGCCAGGAAACCCAGCCCCGCCGGGCCAATTTCGACGCCCGCGCCAGCTGAGGTTCCGGCGACCACATCTGGCGCGCCTCAGCCCACGAAACCGCCGAACGTCGCCCCGAACGCGCCACCTGGCGCTTCGGCCATTCCCGCTGCCTCCGCCAAGCCAGCTCCTTCGAAAGAATAACGCAATGAGCTTGACCAAAATTTTCGCCAAAGCCCGGCGTTACGATCAAAACGCGACCGTTATTTTCGATGCCGCGGAACCGATTGGTCGCCCGACAGATCTCGTCATGCCACGCAAGCGTTGGTTGGAAAGCTTTCGCCTCGCGTTACAGGGTCGAGGCCGGAAAACGCTTTCGTCGCCACGGGACTCCGCGGCCGCACCCAAACATTCATGAACTCGCCGGCCGAACTAACTCAGGAACCGCCGTTAGGCGACGTGGAAGTGACGACGAGCGAAATTGATCGCGTCGAACGCGCTCTGATTGACACTTCGACCCGCCTGCCGGTCCTCGTCTTTTACACTTCGGCGATCGCCTGGCTGCTGCTTGCTACGCTCCTTGGGATTCTCACCTCGGTCAAAATGCATTCGCCCGGTCTGCTGGGCGACATTTCCTTTTTGACCTGGGGGCGGATTCGTCCGGCGCATCTCGATGCGCTTATCTACGGTTGGGGCTCGATGGCGGGCATGGGCACCGCGACCTGGCTCATGGCCCGGCTTTGTCGCACCACCCTGCGTCATCCGCTCCTGCTCATTAGCGGCGCGGCGTTTTGGAACCTCGGGGTCCTGATGGGCATCGGCGGCGTTCTAATCGGCGATAACACCGGCTACGAGTGGCTCGAGTTTCCGCACTATTCCGCGATCATCCTTTTCGTCGCTTACCTGCTCATTATGACATGGACGCTGATCATGTTTCGCTATCGGCGTCGCGGGCACATTTACATCACGCAATGGTATTTGTTAGGCGCGTTTCTCTGGTTCCCGTGGCTCTATGCCGCCGCCCAGATCATGCTTTTTATTTTGCCGGTGCAAGGCGTGATGCAGGCTGCGGTTAACTGGTGGTTTGCCAACAATCTTCTCTTTCTCTGGTTCGGATCGATCGGACTCGGTGCTGCCTATTACATGATCCCGAAAGTCATCGGCCGGCCGGTGCATAGCTATTACCTGGCCACGATTGGATTTTGGACCTTTGCCTTCTTCGCCAGTTGGACCGGAATGCAGCGCCTGATCGACGGTCCGTTCCCAGCCTGGATGATCACCGCGAGCATCGCCGCGATGATCCTGATGATTATCCCCGTCGCGACCGTCGGGCTCAACCACCACATGACGATGCGGGATCACTTTGCGCTCATGCGCTACAGCCCGACGCTCCGCTTCACGGTTTTCGGCGCGATCGCTTATACAGCCTTCAGCGTGGTCGGGGTGATTATCTCACTCCGCTCCGTGGCGCAGATCGTTCATTTCACCGAGGTAAGCATGGGCTACACCTACATGGGGCTCTACGCCTTTTTCACGATGGTGATTTTTGGATCGATGTACTACATCGTGCCGCGCCTTGTCGGTCGGGAATGGCGTTATGCGTCCCTCATCAAGTTGCATTTCTGGGGCTCCGCCTACGGAATCGGATTGATGGTGTTGCTCCTGCTCGTGGGTGGTTTCGTTCAAGGTCTCAGTCTTAATGATCCAACCTTGCCCTTCGGGGAAGTCACCCAGACGATTCTGCCTTACCTGCGCGGCCGGACGCTGTCGTGGATCTTGCTGGCCGTTTCCCACGGGGTCTTTGCCTTCCATTTTGGATTGATGCTGCTGGGCTTCGGCCGCACCGCGAGCGTACCGACCTTTTTGAATCCGCTCGAGCGTGAACCGGGAGGGGGGCATTGATGAAAGGGTTGCAGCCGCTTTTTCTCGGCATCTTCGGCGTCTTTGCCTTCTCGTGGCTTGGCATGACGGTCGTGCCCAATCTCCAGATCGGCAGTCTGAATCCGCAGACGGACGAAGACGGCACCGACATCTATCCGATGCCCCAATCTGGCATGGTCGCGCGCGGCGTGCGGGTCTACGCGGCGAACGGCTGCTTCTATTGCCATTCGCAACAGGTGCGGCCCGATTACGGCGGCGCCGATCTCGAACGCAAATGGGGCCTGCGGCGGAGTGCGCCGCGCGATTACATTTTTGAGCCGGTTGTTCTGCTCGGAAAAATGCGATCCGGTCCGGATCTGGCAAATGTGGGTCATCGGCCCGGATTTGAGGAGGAAGGAGCGGCCACACCACTCGCAGCAGGTGGACTGACTTCACCCGCACCCGCTTCGTCACCTGCGGTGGCCACGCATGCTTCAAGCCCCGCGACTGCCAAAGCAACTGCAAGCCCGGCCGTTGCCGCCAGCGCCGCAACTGCCCCTTCGACTTCGGCGGCGACGGCCGCAGCCGCGCCGGCTACTTCGCCTGCTGCCGGCGCCCAACCGACTGCGAGCGTTCCCGGCTCCGCCCCGGCGATGGTGACAGTTGTCAGCGCATTCAATGCGAACGGCAACCTACGGCCTTACACCGCCGCCTGGCATCACCGACATCTTTATAATCCACGCAGCATTTCGGACGACTCGAATATGCCCGCCTATCGTTTCCTCTACGACAAACGCCGCATCAGCGGAGTCATCTCGCCGGACGCGATTAATTTTGCCGGCGACACCGACGAACAACCGGAGGCCGGTTGGGAAGTTGTTCCCAGTTATGACGCCAAGTGTCTCGTCGCCTACCTCATGTCGCGTGACCAGTCACATCCTTTAAAAGAAGCCAAATCGCCGGTCACGGTTGCGGCCGCGCCTGCCAAGGAGGCGCAGAAATGACCGGTCAACCGCCAGAGAATCGTCCACGCCAGGGAATGGACTACGGCGAGACGCAGGTCGTGCGGGACACGCATGCTGCGATCGTTAGGGAAAAAGTTGAGCCGCGGGTGGGACGCGAGCCGCTCTCGCTTTGGTTGATTGCGATTTACGGGCTGGCGGTTTTTTTTGGCGGCGCTTATCTCGGCCGCTACGCGGGGAACTTCACCGGCGACGGACTCGATTATCTGGGGGGCGCTCCTCGCGTTGCGACGAGAGGGGCCGCAAACGCCGTCGCGGAACAGCCCGCAGAACTCACCCCGGCCGAGAAAGGAGCAAAGATTTTCTCGGCAAACTGCGCCACCTGCCATCAGGCCAATGGCCTCGGTGTCCCAGGACAATACCCGCCGCTGGCCGGCTCCGATATAGTGAACGGTGGATCGCGCCGGCACGTCATGATTGTGCTCAAAGGATTGCAAGGCCCGCTCACGGTGAAGGGACAGCACTTCGGCTCGGCCGTCATGCAACCGTGGGAGAAAACTTTGACCAACGAAAAGATCGCGGACGTTGTCACCTATGAGCGTTCCTCCTGGGGCAACAAGGGAGCACCGGTCACGGCGGAAGGCGTCGAGGCCCTGCGCAAAGAGCTGGCGGGCCGCACCGAATCCTATACCGAGCCTGACATCCTTGCCGTGCCGGCGGATGCGAACGTTCCCGGCGCAACGCCGCCGGCCGGGCCCGCGCCTGGCGTATCCGCTTCGCCCGGTGGCAGCCCTCCTGCGCCGGCGCCGAAATCGTAAGGCGTTCGCCTAACGAATTGGTGGGGAAGTCACCATTTTCCCGCCCGCGACCGGTGAGAGGTCAGCGTTTGATCAGCTTTCCTCGTCTCCTCGTGCCCACGCCCACTTCTGTCACTGCGTACATCGCTGGGATGTCTTCCGGCCGCGTCCGGCGGAAATTTTTGCGGTTGCTTCGAAGATTGACCGGCGGGTCTGAGACTCGTTAGGCAAGGGCCTCGGCCAGCAGCTCAGCCATGTGCTGCGGGTGGGCCGGCGTGAGATCGCTGATCTGATGGCGGCAACTCGTGCCCGAAGCGACTACGACGCTTTCCGGCGGCTGATGAGTGACTTTCTCGATCAGCGGCGCGGCCACCTGGAGCGACAACTCATATTTCGCTTCCAGCATTCCAAACGCGCCAGCCATCCCGCAGCAACCGGTCTCAAGCAGCGTCGCCTCGCGACCCGGGAGGCGTTCCGCCAGACGAACCATAAAACCGGGATGGAGAAGCGACTTCGCGTGACAATGAGCGTGAATCGCTACGTGCGCCGCGCGATGGGTGAATTGCAGCGCCTTCGGTTCGCTTTCGAGCAAGTCAGCGACAAATTTTTCGAAGAGAAAACAACGGGCCGCGATCGCCTGCGCCTGCGGCAAATTCAATTCGCGATAGTCCTCCACAAACATCGAGTAGCACGATGGCTCGAGAAAGAGGATCGGCAAGGAGTCGGCCATTCGATGAAACAGGTCGAGATTGTGCCGCCCGAGTCGCGCCGCCTCCTTCAGGTTTCCCTGACTAAAGGCAGGCCGACCGCAGCATTTTCGCTTCGTCGGGAGGGTGACTTCGAAGCCGAGTGCTTCGAGAACCGCGACAGCGGCGACGCCGATCTGCGGCTCGTGATAACGGACAAAGGTGTCATCCCAGAGAATGATTTTGCCGCGCGTTTTTCTTTTTGGCGGGCGTTCGTGCCTGAAAAACCAGTGATCGAACCGCTCCGGCGGATAATGCGGCAGCGATCGTCGTGCGGAGATTCCGAGAGTCTTCTCCAACAGCGCGCGCAGCGGCGCAAAGTCGAGCGCGGCATTGGCGAGCGAGGGCAGGAGGCAGCCAATTCGCCCTAACGAATCAATATTGCACAGCAATCGCACTCGCCAGGGCAGGCCGTCGCGCTCATAACGCGCATGAATCAGCTCCGCCTTGAGCAGTGCGAGATTGACGTTTGACGGGCACTCCGTGGTGCAGGCCTTGCAAGCGAGACAGTTGCTGAGCGCGTCCTCGAGCTCTTGGGCGCGCAGCGGATCGTCGCCCTCGATCCGCAACTCGAGCGCTGCCCGGATCGCGTTCGCCCGCCCGCGCGTCGACATGTATTCCTCGCCTGTTGCGAGAAAGGTGGGGCACATGGTCGGCGCGTCCTTGCGACAGCCGCCACAGCCGTTGCATTGCTCGAGGTTGCCGACGAAGGAATGATCCTTGGCGGCAAATGCGAGCACCGGCTCGAAAGGCAATTCGATCGGCCGGGTAAAGTTGTCGCGCAGATCAGCGTCAATCTTGAAGCGGTCGTCGCCGATCAGCTTTCCCGGATTAAGAAGATTCTTCGGGTCGAAGGTGCGTTTGATCGCGCGCATGATCTCGAACAACTGCGGCCCGACCTGCTCGCGCAGGTATTCGGTGCGCGCGATCCCGACACCATGCTCGGCCGCAAGCGAGCCTTTGAACTGCCTGACGAGTGCGGAAACCTCATCTGCCACCTGGCGATATTTCTTCAAATCGGATGCTTTATGCAGGTCGAGCACGGGCCGGACGTGCAACAGCCCACTCGCGGCGTGGCCGTAGTACGAGACCTCGAGCCCGAGCGGTTTCATGATTGATTGCAGCCCGGCGACATAGGCAGGCAACTGCGCCGGCCGCACGGCGGCGTCTTCGATGCACGCTACCGGCTTGGCCGATCCCGGCCGGCCGGTGAGAAGAGAAAGACCGGACTTGCGCATCGACCAGACGAGGTTCATTTGCACGTCATCCGTGCAGGTCAAAGTGCGCAGCCCGAGCTTTCGGGAAGAGAGCGCCGCGAGACGGGCGGTCACATCATCGTCGTAGAATTCTACGACCAGGATCGACTCACACGGCCTGCTATCGAGCTCGAGAAAATTCCGCGCGGCGACAAAACTCAGTTGCCCCTTCGTTTGATCGAAGACCGTCCGGTCGATGTGTTCAATCGCCGCCGGTTTCAGGTCGAGTAATTCCACCGTTGCCTGCATTGCTTCCGCGACCGAGGTGAAGAAGACAAGACCCAGCGCCTTCCTGCGTGGCAGAGGAACAATCTGCAGTTCGGCGGAAAAAATCGCGGCGAGGGTTCCTTCGCTGCCGGCGAGAATTTCAGTCAGATCGTCCGGCGCACGGGAAAAGCGCTCGAGCGCGTAGCCGTTCCAGCGCTTCAACATCCCGGGCGGCATGCGCGCCGCGATCTCGGCTGCTTCCTGCCTGACGAATTGGGCGATCTTCGCCCGCTCTGCCTCAAGCCCCGGTTGTCCCTGACCAACCTTTGCAATCCGGCCATCGGCCAGGACGATCTGGAGCGCCCGCACGTGGTCCGCCGTCGTGCCGTAGACAGGCACGTGCGCGCCTGAAGAATTGTTCGCGATCATTCCGCCTAACGTCGCCCGTGAGCTGGTCGCGACATCGGGCCCGAAACAGAAGCCATGCGGTTCGAGAAAGTCGTTGAGCTGATCGAGGATGACACCCGCGCTGACTCGGACGGTCCGGCGCTCGAGGTCGAGATTGGTGATCTGACGGTTGTGGCGCGCGAAGTCAACGATCAATCCCTCGCCCAGCGCGCCGCCCGCTAGTCCGGTTCCGGCGCCGCGCGGAGAAATCGAGAGGCCGGCGTTTGCCCCGGCAAGGATGACGTCGCGCGCTTCCCGCGCTGTGCGGGGGAAGGCAACGGCGGCCGGCTCGATTTGGTAAAGCGAAGCGTCGGTCGCATAGAGCTGGCGCGTCCGATTATCGAAGGCCACGTCGCAATGCGCCGCCGCGAGAGTTCGTCGCTGAGCCGATATCATTGGCTCCTCAAGATTCTTCGAGCTGTCGCGATTACAAGAATGGCGCGTTGCCGCGAAAAAGACGGCTGGGCTCGGTTCGCCTAACGAGCTACCGAGTTACGGCGTTGGCTGAGCAGAAGCGGCCGGTGCGACCGTGGGTGCCACGGACGCGGCGGAAGCCGGCGCGCTGCTTTGCGGCACCGGATTGACCTTCGCCTTCGCATCAGCGGTGGCGTTTTGTGCCGCAGCCTTGGCTGGGAGTGGCGCGGCAGCTTTCGAGGTGGCCGCGGTTTTCTCCAACTCGCGGCGGACCGCCGAATCAGGCGCGCCTCGATGGGCGTAGAGAATTGAGAGTAGAAGAATGACACCAAAAAATATGCTCGCCAGCCAGGTAGTGGCGGTCGTCAGGACATTGGTCGTTTGCGCGCCAAAAATATTTTCCGTTACGCCGCCCCCGAAAGCCGCGCCGAGCCCTTCGCTTTTTGGCCGCTGCATCAGGATGACCAACATCATGAGCAGCGCGACGAGCGCCTCGACGACGAGCAGGATATTGATCAGAATGGTCATTGGGACGGCCAATATGGCGAAAGCAGCGGATTTGTCCACGGCGAAGGCAGGAGAGTTTGACCGCGGATTCCACAGATTGCGCGGATGCGAGGGCCGAAACAGGGCCCCGAGATTCGGCGCCCGCTCGTCTCTCTATCCGTATCATCCGCGTCATCCGCGGTTGGAAAGCTTGAGGCCGAATCAGCGTAGCGGCACTTTGCGATGCACCCAGACACTGTTCACGATCCCGAGTCCAAACATGATCATAAGGGCAAATGAGCCGCTATAACTAATGAGTGGCAGCGGCACACCCGTGATCGGCAAAATCGAGATGGTCATTCCAACATTCTGAAAGACGTGTGTGAAAATGAGCGTGGTGATTCCAATGACCAGGAGCAGCCCAAACAAATCGCTTGCTTTGTAGGCTACAAAAAGACACGTCAAGAGCATCAGCCCAAACGCCCCGAGCAGAGCAATGCCGCCGAGGAAGCCCCATTGCTCGCCGATCGCCGAAAAGATGTAGTCGTTGTGCACGGCGGTCGATGGCAGAAAGCCGAGCTCGATCTGGGTGTTGGGTGCCTTGAATCCCTTCCCTGCCCACCCACCGGAGCCGATCGCGATGAGCGATTGGTTAATCGCCCAGGCCGAGCCCTGACGATCGATATCGGGATTAATGAACGCGGTGATACGCTCCTGCTGGTATGGCTTGAGCCCGATATACGCCACCGGAATAAGGGCGACCGCGATCAGCACCACGCAAATCAAATAGCGCAGCGGCAGTCCACCCACGAAAAGCAACGCCAGAATGACCGGTCCCCAAATGATGGTTTCGCCCAAGTCCGGTTGCATCAGGATCAGCAGGCATGTGGCACCCGCAATCGCGCCGCAGAGCGTCAAGCGCAGCATCGGATGCATCTGGCGGAATTGGCTGAGAAAAAGAGCGATCACCATGATGCCGGCGACGATCGCGAGCTGCGCCGGCTGAAAATTAATCGGCCCCAGATGCAGCCAACTGCGCGAACCGTAAACCTTCGTGCCAATAAAACGGGTCAGAATGAGAAAGAAAAGAGCGGCGAGATACATCGGGAGCGCGCCCCATCGGATCCAGCGATAATCGATCAGGCTTGTTACCATGAAGGCGAAAAAGCCGACCGCCACCCAGCTCGCTTGTTTGCGCCAGAATTCCGATGCGACCGGATCCTGCCGCATGTAAGTGGCGCTATAGATGGCAACGACCCCAAAAATCGCGAGCGCGAGCATCGTCACGATAAGTAGCCAGTTCAGCCCGAGCAGCTTTCGCAAGAATGGCGTCATGGGATTGGACGGTATTTGGCCTTCCGGAAGACTAAAGATGCCCGCCCGCGGCCGGAAGTCCAGTAATCGATCCGATTCGGCAGCGTATGAATTTTATCTTGTTTGAAATCAGCAGCTTATGGTCTTTGGAATAGAACCTAACGATCCTGTGTCTTGTCAGCAAGGTCTGCACCAACTAGAATTGTTGGCCGGTTCCGCTCCCGCGAAGGAAGTACAATGGCGAAGAAAAAAGCGAAACGAAAAGTGGCTCGGCCGACGCTGCCCATGCAGCGTCACCTCAATCTTTGTCATGAAGGCCGCTATTTTGATCTGCGCCGGATTTTTGAACGCGTGAACGAGCGGCATTTTCGCGGACGTTTGCGCGGCTACCGCGTGATCTGGGGTTCGCGTCGGAAAGAGCGCCCAAAGGAATATTTCATCTTTGGCTCCATCCAGGAGGAGGATCGTGTGATTCGGATTCATCCTTTGCTCGACCAACCGTTCGTCCCGCGCTGGTTTCTCGAGTACGTGCTTTATCACGAGATGCTGCATTCCGTGGTTCCGGATGAAATCGATTCCTCGGGCCGCCGCCGCATTCACACCGAGGAATTTTATCGGCGTGAAAAAGCTTTTCCGCGCTACCGCCGCGCCCGTCGCTGGGAAGACGAAAACCTCGCGCGCTTTCTGCGCTAAGGTGTGCGATGCGGAACCGCGCCTAACGAACTTCCACGGGCGTCGGCCGGTCGTTCAAGTCAGACGGTGAGGGTGTCGTTGTTACGTTCTTCTTGATGAGGTACCAGAGCGCGGTCGCGAGCAGGAGGGAGGTCAGTTTCGCGCGCCAGTTGTTCAGGATCAGTTTCTTCATGATGACGATGGAGCAAAATCTCGCCGAGCCGCTGCCGGAACGTTTCCGGGGTCAAATTGCGTTCGATCCGGCGTCGATAGCAGATCGAAATCGAACCCGTTTCCTCCGAGACCACGACCGCAACCGCGTCCGATTCTTCCGTGATCCCGAGCGCGGCTCGATGCCGCAAGCCCAGGCTGCGATCGAGCGTTTCGCGCTGGCTGACGGGGAAAATGCAGGCCGCGGCGGCGATCCGGCCGTTGCGCACAATCACCCCACCGTCGTGCAGGGCCGATTTCGGATGGAAAAGTGTCAGGAGCAACTCGGTTGAGAAAGCAGCGTCCACGATCACGCCGGTTTCTTCATAAACCTTGATCGACGTGTCGCGCTCAATCGCGATGAGCGCGCCGAACTGTTTGCTCGAAAGTTGCGCGACCACTTCCGCGAGATCATGCACCGTCTCGCGTTTTTCGCTCGTTAGGGAAAAAATCGGGTGCCCGCCCAGCTCGGCCAGGGCGCGGCGCAATTCCGGCTGGAAAATCACCACGAGCGCGACCGCCAGGAAGACCGAGAAGCTGCGGATGATGAAGCTGATCACGACCAGGTTGAGCAACTGGGAAATCAAGGTCAGGGTCAGGAAGACGATCGCCAAGCCGGTCAGCACTTTTGCGCCGCGCGTGCCACGGAAGTAGAGGTAGCCGTAGTAGATCACCACGCTCAGGAGCAGGATCTCGACGGCGCTGCGCCATTTATCGAACCAGAGCTGAACGATTTGGTGAATCATCGCGTGGCGGCGAGAAGAGCCTCCGCCGTGCGCAGGGCCTGGGCATTTGGCATCACGTCGTGCACCCGCAAAACGTGTGCCCCGCGTTCGCGCAAGAGCGAAGTCATCGCGATCGTCGCGCTCGCCCGATCCGGTGGGCCGCCGGGGATTTTCCCGAGAAAAGATTTGCGCGAAACGCCCACCACCAGCGGACGGTCGGCAACGCGCAGGCTCGGGAGATTGGCCAGGAGTTCCAGATTATGCGCCGGCGTCTTGCCAAAGCCTATTCCAGGATCAAACGCGATGCGCATGGGATCAACTCCCGATCGTACGGCCTGCGCGAATTGCTGTCGAAAAAATTCCGCGACCTCGTTCACCACGTCGCCATAGGTCGGATGGAGCTGCATCGTCGCCGGCGTCCCCTGCATGTGCATGATAATGAGCGCGGCGTCCGTTTCTGCCGCCAGCTCAAACATTTCCGGGTCGCGCCCGCCCATCACATCGTTGATCATCGCCGCACCCGCTTCGAGCGCGACCCGCGCCACTGCCGCCTTCGACGTGTCGATTGAGATGTGGACCCGAGTCGCGCCCGCGATCTGTTTGATCACCGGCAGCACTCGCTCCAACTCCTCGTGAGTCGGAATCGGCTCCGCGCCGGGCCGGGTTGATTCACCGCCCACATCGATGATCTCCGCGCCCTCGCTCGCCATCTCGAGACCGTGTTTGACCGCCGCTTCGGTCGCGAAAAATTCTCCGCCGTCCGAGAACGAATCGGGAGTTACGTTCAGGACGCCCATCAGCATCGCTCGATTCGTCAGGTCGAAGACTTCTTGGCCTATCCTCCAGCGGGTCGCCTCCATCAGTTGTTCAGACTAACACAGCCGTCGCTTTATTCGACCGCCTCCTTTGCGCGAAATGACCGCTTTCAATCGTGCCGCTTTCCCCGATGGTCGCTGGTCAAAATGAAACGAGAAGGCGAGATCAAAGAACGAATCCTGACTCTATTGCGCCGGCCGAAATATCGGCCGCTCGACAGAATGGAACTCGCCCGCACGCTCGGGTTTCGCGGTGGCGATCAGCCCGGGGTCAAGGAAGCGTTGCGCGAGCTGGAGCGCGCCGGCGAAATCGCTCGCATCCGCAAAAACCGCTACATCCTGCCGGCGGAAGCCGACCTCGTGACCGGCAAGCTGCAAGTCCATCAGGCGGGCTTCGCCTTTCTCGTCCGCGAAGGCCAGGAAGGCGGCGACGTCTTTATTTCCGCCGAAAACACCGGCACCGCCATGAATGGCGATCGGGTGGTCGCGCGCATCACTCGCGATGCGGATTACGCCCGGGCGCGCGGCGCGAGCAATCGACCCGAGGGCCGTGTCATTCGCATCCTCGAGCGTGCCCACAACACCATCGTCGGCACGCTCCAGCAGACGCGAAATTTCTTTTACGTCGTGCCGGACGATCCGCGCATCGTGCACAACGTCTATGTGCAACCGCGGCTTCTCCCGGCCGCGCCTCGTCCGCCGCAACCGAACGACAAGGTCGTCGTTAGGCTGGAGCCTTGGGAGTCGCGCCACGTTAATCCAGAGGGCGAAATCATTGAACTGCTCGGCCGCGCCACCGATCCGGGGGTGGACATGCTTTCGATCATTCGGAAGTATGACCTCCCGCTCGAGTTTCCGCGCGCCGTTCTTGCCGAGGCGGATGGAATTCCAGAGACGGTCGATCCAGATCGGTTCGGGGAACGCGAAGACCTGAGGGACAAGTTCATCGTGACAATCGATCCCGACGACGCGCGCGATTTCGACGACGCGATCAATGTCGAGAAACTGCCGGGCGGCGAATGGGAGCTCGGGGTCCATATCGCGGACGTCTCCGCTTACGTTACGCCGGGGAGCGCGCTCGATCGCGAGGCGCTGCGTCGGGGGAACAGCGTTTATCTCGTCGACCGCGTCATCCCGATGCTGCCGGAACGTTTGAGCAATGGCGTTTGCAGCCTCAACCCCAACGTCGTCAGGCTGACCCATTCGGTTTTCATTCGCTTCGCCAGGAACGGCCTCCCGGAGCGTGCCCGCTTCGCCCGAACCATCATTCGGAGCGCCGGCCGCCTCACCTACAAGGAAGCCTATGCTCTCCTGCAAAAATCGCCCGGCGACGAACTCTCGCGTCGTTTGCACGCGGCCTGGAATCTTGCCTCGATTTTGCGCCGCCGCCGCTTTGTCCACGGCTCGCTCGATCTCGATTTTCCCGAAGTGAAAGTGATCGTCGACCGGCAAAGCGGCCACCCGTTGCGTCTCGAGCGGATCGAAAATGACGAGTCGCATCAATTGATCGAGGAATTCATGCTCGCAGCCAATGAAGCGGTCGCGAGCGAGCTGAAGAACCGGCTGGTACCGACGATTTATCGCGTCCACGAAAATCCCGATCCGGACAAACTGAACGAATACCGCGAGTTCGTCGTCAGCTACGGTTTTCACGTCGGCGACCTGACCAATCGCCGGGAGTTGCAGCGGCTGCTCGAATCTTTCAGTGGCAAACCGGAAGAGCAGGCTTTGAAGATCGGTCTTCTGAAAAGTTTGAAACGCGCCCGTTATGCGACTCAGCCGCTCGGCCACTACGGACTTTCGAAGACCAACTACACCCACTTCACCAGTCCCATCCGCCGTTACGCAGACCTCGTGGTGCATCGCACTCTCGCCGACCGCGGCGGGAAACGGATCGCGCAGCGCAGCGCAGGCGAATTGTCCGGCATCGCCGAACACATTTCGGCCACTGAGCGTGTTGCGGCCGAGGCGGAGATCGAATCGGCGAAAATGAAAAAGCTTGAGTTCCTCCAGTTGCAGCTCACGGCCAAAACCCCACAAGTTTTCCGTGCGGTTGTGATCGAGGTGCGTAATTACGGACTGCTCATCGAGTTGCCGGATGTCCTCTTGACCGGGCTTGTCCACGTCTCATCGCTCAACGACGACTTCTATCGCTTTGATACGGCGCGGCGCCGGCTGGTCGGGCGGCAGTCAAAGCGGATCCTGGCGGTGGGCGACATCCTCAAGGTAGTGGTGGCCCGCGTCGATGCCTTTAAGCGGCAGGCCGATTTTGCCATCGTGAGCGAAAAACCGGCGCGGGTTGGACGCCGTTCCCATTAGCTAAAAATTTTGCTTCCCATTTCGCTGCGGCCTGGCCTAACATCCGCACCCGTCGAACATGGATAGCATTATCGAATCAAGAGAGTTGCAAATCGAGCGGAAGCTTTTCTCGATCGACCTGCGCGAAAATGGCCGGGGCAAATTTCTTCGCATCACCGAAGACAGCCAGGGCCACCGGAACGTGATTATCGTGCCAATGTCAGGCGTCGATGATTTCGCCGACGCGATCGACGACGTCCTCGCTTCCGAGCCAGCAGAAAACTAAGAACTGTCTTTCTCGCCAGACCTTCAGTTCCGGCGGGTATGGCGCTGGTTTTTCCCGTCGCCTGGCGTGGTTTCCTCGCTCGCGTTGACACCCTGACCTCCCGCCTTAGTTTGCGATTCCGGCGCAGCAAATCGCATCGCATTCTCACTTTCACATGGCAAAAAGAACCACCCGTAGCAGGCCCGCCCCCAAATCGAATCGCACTCGCAAATCCAAGCCCGCCCCCCGTTCCCGCCAGGTCTATTATTTTGGGGACGGCAAAGCCGATGGGGCGGGCAGCATGAAGCCGCTTCTCGGCGGCAAAGGCGCCAACCTCGCCGAGATGACTCGCATCGGTTTACCAGTGCCGCCGGGATTCACCATTACGACTGAGGTCTGCACTTACTTCAGCGAGAATAAGCGCAACTATCCGAAGGGACTCGAGGCGGAGGTCGAGACCGCCTTGGCAAAGGTCGAAAAATCGGTCGGCAAGAAACTCGGCGACAACGAGCGACCGCTCCTCGTTTCCGTGCGCTCCGGCGCGCGCGACTCGATGCCCGGGATGATGGACACGATTTTGAACCTCGGGATGAACGACATCGTGGTCGAAATTGTCGCACAAAAGACGCGCAACCCGCGTTTTGCCTGGGATTCGTATCGCCGCTTTCTGCAAATGTATGGCGATGTCGTGATGGGCGTGCAGAAGCGCGCGGGCGAGGATCACGAGCCATTCGAGAGCGTGATCGAACACCTCAAGGATGAGCGCTATGGCAATCACAATTTCCCCGACGTCCAACTGACGGTCGATGACCTGAAGGAACTCGTCCGGCGTTTCAAAGACTTGATTAAGGAGCGCACCGGGAAATCGTTTCCGCAGGATCCGGGAAAACAGCTCTGGGGCTCGATCGGCGCCGTCTTCGGCTCGTGGAACAACGACCGCGCCGTCGTTTATCGCCGCAAGTACGGCATTCCCCATGACTGGGGCACGGCGGTCAATGTGCAGACGATGGTCTTTGGCAACATGGGGAACACGAGCGCGACCGGCGTAGCCTTCACCCGCGATCCGGCGAGTGGCGAGAAAGTTTTCTACGGCGAATATCTGATCAACGCCCAGGGCGAAGACGTCGTCGCGGGCGTGCGCACCCCGCACCCGATCGCGAAACTCGCGGAAGAAATGCCGGAGGCGCACAAGGCGCTGATGAAAGTGCGCGCTCTCCTCGAAAAACATTTCAAGGACATGCAGGACCTCGAGTTCACGGTCGAGGACAACCGGCTCTACATCCTGCAAACCCGCAACGGCAAACGCACCGGTCTCGCCGCCGTCCGCATCGCGGTCGAAATGGTGGAGGAACGATTGATCACGAAAGAAGACGCGATCCGGCGCATTCCCGCTGACTCGTTAGGCCATCTCCTCGCACCGATCTTCGATCGCAAATCGATCGCGGCGGCGAAGAAAATTGGAAGCGGTTTGGCGGCTGGCCCGGGCGCGGCCTCCGGTCACGTTGTCTTGAGCGCGGAAGAAGCGGTGCGGCGCGCCCATTGCGGCGAGAAAGTAGTTCTGGCCCGCATCGAAACATCTCCGGAAGACCTGCGCGGCATGATCGCGGCCGAGGGCATTCTCACCTCGCGCGGCGGCGTTTCCTCACACGCGGCCCTGGTCGCCCGACAGATGGGCAAGGTCTGCGTCTGCGGCGCCTCCGGAATTGAGATCGACTATCAAAAGCGCACTCTCTCCGCGAGCGGCGTGACCTTGAAGGAAGGCGATCACATTTCCATCGACGGCACGGCCGGTGAGGTCTTCGCCGGGGACGTCACCACCGCGCCCTCCGAGATTGTGCAGGTGCTGGTCGATCGCTCGCTCGATCGGAAGAAAAGCGCGACCTACCAGCAATACGCCAAGCTCATGAGCTGGGTCGATCGCGTCCGCGAACTGAATGTCCGGACCAATGCAGACACCCCGGAGCAGGTCCAGAATGCGGTCGCATTCGGCGCCCAGGGGATCGGTCTCTGCCGCACTGAGCACATGTTTTTCGCAGGCAACCGGATCGACGCCATGCGCGAGATGATTCTCGCCGAAGACAAGGAGGCGCGCGTCAAGGCACTCGCCAAATTGCTCCCGTATCAGCGGGACGACTTCGCCGGCATCTTCAAAGCGCTCGATGGTTTGCCGGCGACGATTCGTTTTCTCGATCCGCCGCTCCACGAATTTCTCCCGCACGAGAAAGAGCAGCAGCTCGATCTTGCCAACAAGATCGGGATCCCGGTCGAGACCATCGCGCGCCGCGTGCGCGAGCTGCATGAGTTCAATCCAATGCTCGGCCATCGCGGCTGCCGGCTTGGCATCACCTTTCCTGAAATCTCCGAGATGCAGGCGCGTGCAGTTTTCGAAGCTGCGGCCGAAGTCCAGAAGAAGGGCAAAAAAGTCCGGCCCGAAATCATGATCCCGCTCGTCGGGTTTCCGAAAGAATTGAAGCTGCAGATCGAGATTGTGCACCGCGTCGCGTCCGCAGTAGCGAAGGAGAAAAAAACAAAATTCAATTATCTCGTCGGGACCATGATCGAGATCCCGCGCGCCGCCCTGGTCGCGGACGAGATCGCAAAAGACGCGGAGTTTTTCAGCTTCGGCACGAACGACCTCACGCAGACCACTCTCGGCATGAGCCGCGACGATTCCGGCAGTTTCCTGCCGGCGTATTCGGAGCTGGACATCGTGCCGAACAATCCATTTGCCTCGATCGACCAAAAGGGGGTTGGGAAGTTGATGGAAATCACGCGCGACCTCGGCCGCAAAACGCGCCCGAAGATCAAGCTCGGTATCTGTGGCGAACACGGCGGCGAACCATCGAGCGTAAAATTCTGCCACCGCCTCGGCCTCGCCTACGTGAGTTGCAGTCCCTTCCGCGTCCCGATCGCCAAACTCGCCGCGGCCCAGGCCGCGCTCGGCACCTAACGACTCAGCCGAACGCCGAGAGGTGAAGTGGAGATGAAGCTACGCGAGCCCGCAGGGCGCGTAGTCGTATCCGTAACCGCGGGATATGCGGGCGATTTGGGAGCCTGATTTTCAAAGCCCACGGTGCACACGGGAGAAGGAAGAAAATCAACGTGGTAAGAAAATTTCGCATATTGTCTTGACCGATTTCGCCGTCCCCGAAAAAATCGGCGCAGTTGCCCATAAATTCGCCGCGACAGAAGACGCGGATGGGCGCTCTGATTTCATGATCAACCCAGCACAGACAGCCGCTTGCGTCCCCGCGGATCGCCGCGCGGGAAAAAGGGGAAATGATCGCGCCGCCTTCCATCACCCTGCCTTCGATCGCTCACGGCCATCCCGACTTTTTCGCCCTTCTGCAGACAGATCGCTTCGTTTAGCCAGCTAACAATAGAGAGGAAAATTCACCATGCCTGCCACACTGACCTACCCCGGAGTTTACATTGAAGAAATCCCAAGCGGCGTGCGCACCATTACGGGCGCCGCCCCATCCCTTTCTGCGGCGGCTCTGGGAAAAAGTTTTCCTGCAATCGGATGCCGAGAAGAATCTCGCGGTCCCGCCGCTCGGCGAACCGGATTACGAACCGACTGGCGAAACTGAAGCTCTCCGGCGGCCACATTCACAATGCAGCCTTGAACGCCGCTTTCTGTGCCGCCGCCGAAGGCTCCAACGTGAACATGCACGTGGTTCTCGAAGCCGTGAAAACCGAATTGCTCAAGCTGGATCGTCTGATCAACGAAGCTGATTTCCATTGGCCGACGCCCGTCACCGCGGCAGGAGCCAGGAATGGAGAGGCGGTCCCGGTATGAACCTCTCCTTGCACATCGACCGGCTCGTCCTCGACGGATTGCCGGTCACCTCGAGTCATGGCGCCTTATTGCAAGCCGCGGCGGAGGCGGAGTTGGGGCGATTGCTTGCGAATGGAGTCATTGCGCCCCCGGCGTCATTTCGCGCAAGCGCACGCCAATGGCGGAGAAATTCAAATTCATCCGGAAGTCAGTGGGCTAGAGCTTGGAGGAGAAATCGAGCGAAGTGTCTTTGCCAGCCTGACGTCATCTGGCCTTGCAGCATCGCCGCCACCGAAAGGCGGTTCCGCTTCGGTTCGGCGGGAGAATCAAGCAGCGTCCGTAACCACGATGTAAGATCAACTAACAAACAAAGGAGATAAGTATGCCAAAACCAAAAGTGAATGCCTGGTACGGATGGGTGCCCGACCGGCCCGATTTCCGCGACAAACTCTATTCGACCATCGCCAAGCCCCCGAAAAAGCTACCAAAAAAAGTGGATTTGAGCGCGGGCTGTTCGGCGGTGGAAAACCAGGGGCAACTCGGTAGTTGCACAGCCAACGCGCTCGCGGGCAACCTGGAATTCCTTGAAAGAAAAGCCGGCAAGAGAGCCACAAATCTCAGCCGCCTGTTCATCTATTACAACGAACGCGCCATGGAAGGCACGATCAATGAGGATGCCGGCGCGGCGATCCGAGACGGCGTTAAATCGCTCGTCAACCTGGGCGTATGCACCGAGGCGAAATGGCCCTATCAGGTGGCAAAGTTTAGCGACAAGCCATCGCCCGCGTGCTACAAGCAGGCGACCAGTCACGAGGTCACCTCCTATCATCGTGTGATAGGCCTGCAGCAGATGAAACAATGCCTGGCCGAAGGGTTCCCATTCGTTTTTGGATTTTCGGTTTATGAGGCCTTCGAATCCACGGCGGTTGCAAAGACTGGAACCCTGAACCTGCCGAAGCGCGGCGAGAAACAACTTGGCGGCCACGCCGTCTGTGCCGTGGGCTATGACGACTCGACCAGTCGCCTCCTCGTCCGCAACTCCTGGGGCACGGATTGGGGCATCAAGGGTTACTTCACAATGCCCTACGACTATGCGTCGAACACCAACCTCGCGGATGATTTCTGGACCATCCGCGCCTTTGGAAAGGAATGAGCCGGCAGGCTGGATACAACCACTGATCCCGTAACCCATGGGACGCGCGACCGCACTAACGAAGAAAGCCGGCCCGCCGATCATGTCGTCTCCGGTCGCGCGGCGCCGGGCATCCACGCCGCGCCGGTAGGGCCGGTGCAACGGGAGCCGAAGACCAACGAGGATGGCGCCGAGCCCAACTTCGACAGCCCGCAGCAGCGCGGCGGCCATGCGCGCTCGGGCTTCATCGATGCCGGCCAGCGCGGCGACGACCAGGTTCCCCTCGCGGTCACGCGCTACCTGTGCGACTGCGTCGGCCGCAGCGTGACGAAGACCAGGGCCACGACGCACCCGAAACCGGCCCCGGGGTCGCGCTCGAGATCTGTAATGGCCGTGTTACCCTGCTCGCTGGCGATGTCGTGCCGAGCGGCTTCACGACCGGCCGCGCGACGGTACGCGCGGAAGTCCATGTCGCCCCTGGCTCGGGCCGCTAGGCAAGCGCATCTCGTGAGAGGGACGAATTGCCTGTCTCTTGGTGTTCGCATTGTGGGCCGGCAAGGAAACGGGTTTTCTCACGAAGACATTTGAATATCCTTAAACGATGTATCGGTGTCCGGTTTGTCGGTTCCCCTGTGAGCTTGTTCGTTCCGCAGGAGGAGGTAGGTATGAGGTCGAGTGTGTCCGTTGCGGGAAATGGTCGGACACGGCCGTGCCTGATTTTGCGAATGCACTGCAAAACAGAATACAAGCGACGATTGGAAAAGGTCCGCTATCGCGAAGTCCACGGATTGTGACTGATTTCACGCGCGTGCACGTTGTGCACGGCAGAATCCGACGGCTTCCGCGCTCTGTCCTGATTCCAAGCGATTGTAACCAGGCGTGACTTGTTATTTTCGGCGAGCCGCCATTTCTTGCAAGGCACAGCGTCTGCAAACCATATCTTGTAGGAATTCTCAAGTCCGACGGGTAGGATGTGTGATGCAAGGATGAGATCGCGATGAGCCACAGGGGAAAAGCGCCAGTTCCGGAGCTACGAAGCACGTGCCCGAATTGTGCGCTTTTTTTGAAGGTGAGCGCTGCCCGAATCCGCAATATCGCTACAGACGCGGCGATTGGGACAAACGCGACAGCAAGAAACCGCTAACGCTGCTTGAGCGCGCGCTGCTGCTGTTGGATGAGTTCCAAGCAAAAGCCGAAAAGTGAGGCCGTCCGCAACGGTCGATCTCCACGCGAAAACCGATGGCCGCGTGCACCTCTAGGTAGCGAGGGCTCCCCAACTCCGGAAATGCGGGCTGCCGACTGGTTCCCGCGCGGCGGGAGAGGGTTCTCGGTAAAAATGCGCAGTCGGCCGCGTGCGACTGGTCTCAGGCCCAACACCCTGCATCTGGCTTACAGCAGCCATCTCGGTCAGCCGCGAGGATCTGAGCAACCAGGCGAAGGAAGAGGCAGCCGACTAGGCGAACGGTCAGTTTAAAAATGTCCGGAACTCCCGTCTACACTGTAAGCTTTCCTGCGGCCTCGCATGCAGAAAACTTTCGTCACCTTCTTCCTCTGTCTCGTCGCGCGGTTTTCCTTCGGGCAAGGCGGGCCGCCGATGATCACGGACGATCCCGGGACGCCGGGCAACGGCCATTGGGAGGACAATCTTGCGATCCTGTTCTCCCACCTGCCTAACGAATGGGGGCTCGATGCTCCGGGAATCGATCTGAACTATGGCTGGGGCGATCACATTCAGCTCACCCTGCAAACCTCGGTCACACTTTTGAAACGAAGGGACCACGGTCTGATCGGCGGCCTTGGCGGGACGGAGACCGCGCTGAAGTGGCGCTTTCTCGATGAGGAAGCGAGCGGATTCGATCTGTCGATGTTCCCGCGCATTCTCTTCAACGTGGTGCACTCGTCAGTGCGGCGCGGCCTGGCCGAAGACGGAACGCGATTCCAGATCCCGTTTCAGGTCGCGAAGAAGGTCGGCCGCTTCGGTCTCGACGCGGAGTTCGGTCCCCTGATTAGTTCGGTGGACCGAAGCGAATTCCTCTACGGGATCGTTGCCGGAACCGCTCTTTCAAAGACCACGTCGGTCATGGCCGAAGTCCACGCCACCTCACGCACGAATTTTAGCCGTGAGGTCGTCGCGCTGAATTTCGGCTGGCGTCGTATCCTGAACAAGCATGCGATCTGGATCGGTTCGTTAGGCCATGAAGTCCACTCGGGCGGCCATCAGCCCCTAGCGCTGATCGGTTACTGCGGCGTGCAACTCGTCTACTGATCGAATAAGAAACCACGCTGCCGACCACTCCGCGTGCGCACGTGAGGATGGCGCGCGGCTTTTTGTTCACGGTTCTCACGGTCCATGAATTTTTTGCCGCAAAACTGCGCAATCCAGCGAAACGGCACGCCAACGCGGCTGGCTCGGGGCGCCGCAAGGACCAAGAAATTGCCGGAAGCGCACATTGGCAAACAAGACTGGATTTTGGTGGAAATGTTACGCGAAAGCGTTATGCATCGCCGCGCGGTATCACCATGTTCACGATGGAAGCGACCCTAACGGGATTCGAACCCGTGTTACCGCCGTGAAAGGGCG
>JBOHXL010000117.1:0-19082 GCA_050736975.1 Chthoniobacterales bacterium
GGCGAAAAGGCGCGCTATGAAGCAGGCGAGAGCGAGCGGGGCTCATATACCTCCGCCAGCTTGCTCGCGCGCGAGCTCGACCCGAAAATCGAAGCCGCGCACAGCGCCTACGGCGAGGCGGTCCTGCAACTCGCGCAATCGATGGGAAGCCCACTCGGGCGTGGCGCGGCTTTGCCTGCGCCTGAAGGCAGCCTGGATTTTCAGGCGATCGATCCGCGTTGGCAGGATGAGGTGGATCGCGCCTTGCGGGATCGCCCTGATCTAAAACTAGCCCGGCTTCTCGTGCGCGCGGCGCGAGAGGATCAGCGCATCGTCGCGGCCGGCTACTATCCCTCGATAACCCTGGCCGCGGCCGGCGACGCCATTCCCGTGAGCGGCGTCCATCGCGACAGCGGCGGTTCGCCGCAAGCGACCGACGATACCGTTGCGTCCGAAGTCGGCGCGGGCGCATCCTATACCTGGCGTGTGATCGACAACGGTGAAGTCGGCGGCGCCGTCGCGCGCCGGCGCGCCGCCCTTGAATCGAACGAACTGCAACTGCAGAAACTTGAAGCGAGCGTTCCGCGTGAACTGGCGCTCCTGCAAAACAACCTGCGCGCGATCGCCGCGCGTTATCGATCCCTGGCCGAGGCCGCCGGCGTAGCGGAAAGCAACGTCGCATCCGTGCAGGAGAATCGCGCCCAGGGTCTGGCCTCGGTCCTCGATTTTCGCACCGCCGAGAGCGACCTGCTCCTCACTCGCAGCGGGATTCTCAGTGCGATTTACGAGCAGAAGGTGGCGCTGGCCGAGTGGGACCGGACGATCGGACGTTACTTTCAGTTTTCCGGCGACACCGCCGCAAAGCTACATTAGTTCGAGCCCTTGAAGATTTCGAAGCGAACGCTCTGGACGATTCTGCCGATTGCGGCGGTCATTCTTGGCATAATCTACTTTTTCCACCTGCCCGTGGCCGAGGTGGAGACGGTCGTCAGGGGTACAGCCATCTCGGCCGTTTATGGTACCGTGCGGATCGAACCGGTCTTCGTCGTGCATGTGCGCGCGCAAAACAACGGGTTCATTCGACTTGGCGACGTGGTGGCCAACGGACGGGGCGCGGTCGGGAAGAGTGTGGCCAAGGGAGAACTGCTCGCGACGATCGCTGACGAAACGACGGCCCGTCAGCTCCGGCAGGCGCAGTCCGACTTGCAAGCGGCGGAAGAACAGGCCCGGCTGGAGTTGCCCTCCGCCGAGCCGCTCAAAATCGCGGAAGCGAACGTCCAGCGTTTGGAAAAATTGACGTCGCTCAGCAATGTGCCGGCAGTCGATTACGAGAAGGCAAAGAGCGAAGCGAAGCGGCTGCGCGATTCGCTCCAAGCCGAGCAAATCGAGCGCGAGCGCAACCTCGATTCGCTTCGCGCCGCCGTGAATAAAGCGGAGGAACAGACGAAACGCCTCGAGATCCGCGCCCCGATGGACGGCATTCTCTCCGACATCAAGGCGATCGACGGCGAGTTCGTGAGCGATGGCGGCGAGCTGTTCACCGTCTCTTCGAGAAAAAACTACGTGCGCGGGGAAGTGAACGAAGAAGACATCGGCGAAGTGAAAACCGGCATGAAAGCCATTCTGGAATTGTACGCCTACCGTAACCGGCAGTTCAACGCCACCGTCACCTCGATTGTCCCCGCGGCCGATCCCGAGACGCAGCGTTACACCGTGCTGCTCGACCTCGAAAATCCACCGGAGAATTTGCTCGCCGGGATGACCGGCGAAATGAACATCATCACCGGGCGGCACCAGAACGCGCTCCTCGTTCCGACCCCGGCGGTGCTGGTCGACCAGGTCTGGCAGGTCAAACACGGAGTGGTGGACAAGCGCACGGTCAAGGTCGGTTATCGCACACTCGAGTTCTCCGAGATCCTCGACGGCCTCAAGGAAGGGGACCACGTGGTCGTTTCAGACCAGGATAAACTGCGGACGGGGCAGTTCGTTAGGCAGCGGATCGTGAAAAGCGTGCCGCAGGACCAGCCGCAGTGACGCCGACGCTCCATATTGCGTTGCGTTTTCTTTTCCACCGGAAACGCGCTTTCATTCTCAGCCTGTGCGGAGTCGTCTTCGGGGTCGCGATTTTCATCTGCACCCAGGCCCAGACCCAGGGTTTCACGAAAAATTTCATCGATTCCACCCTCGGAAGCAGCGGCGCCATCATGCTGCGCGCGCAATTCAGTCCGCGTTACGGCAACCTCTACGTCGCGCCGAAAAACGCCAACGTGGCAGCGGCCCGCCGCCGCTATTTCGAGGGGATCACCAACGCCTCCGAGATCATGCGCATCAGCCGGCGCTTTTCCAACGTCGTGGCCTGCGCGCCGGTCCTCCGCGGCACGCTCACCGCCCGAGCCGAGTTTGAGACCGCGACGATCGATCTCTTCGGGATCGACCCCGCGCTCCATCTGCGCACAACCGATATCGGCCAGCAGATCATCGCCGGGAGGTTTGACGATTTTCGCAACAATCCCAGCTCGGTGATCGTCGGTTCGCGGCTGGCCCAGGCGCTGGGGGTCAAGGTGGGCGACCCGGTGCAACTGCTCTCGCCCGGCGGCGAGTATTGGCGCTTCACCGTCGCCGCGATTGCCCGCGGCGGTGTCGGATCGGTCGATTCCACCCGCGTCTATTGTCACTTGAAAATTGCCCAGCGCCTTCTGCGCAAACCCTACCCGGCGAACATGATTCTCTATAAGTTACGCGATCCCGATGCCGCACCGGACCTGGCGCAACATTTCGAGCAGCTCTTTCAACACGAGGCCCAGAGCTGGCAGGAACGCGAACAATCGAATCTGCAACTTCTCCTCACTTTGCGGGTCTCTACCGGCATCACCGTTTCCCTCATCATTCTCCTCGCCGGCTTCGGCATTTTTAATGTCCTCACCATGACGGTGCTCTCGAAAACCAGGGAGATCGCGATTCTGCGCTCGATCGGCTACAGTCGCCGCGACATTAGCGCGATTTTTCTCTGGCAAGGGGCGCTCATCGCAGGACTCGGGTCGCTCATCGGCTGCCTTCTCGGAGGGGTGTCGGTCATCGGCGTTTCCCACATTCCGCTCCGTGTGCGCGGCATCCTCTATGCCGATTATTTTCCCGTCGCCTCCGATTGGCACCACTATTTGTGGGCCACTCTCCTCGCCGTGATCGCGGTCGCGATCGCCAGCTGGGTGCCGGCCCATCGCGCCGGACAGCTCTTGCCGGTCGCAACCCTCCGAGGATCGAGCCAATGACGAACGAAGTCTGTCTGAGCTGCGAAGGAATCGAGCGCTACCTCGGCGAAGATGAGGAACGCGTCCACGCCCTGCGCGGAATCTCGCTGGCGCTGGAGACGGGAACGATTCACGCGGTCGTCGGTCCTTCCGGCTGCGGCAAGAGCACCCTGCTTTATGTTTTGGGTTTGCTTGATTATCCCGATCGCGGACAGGTCATGATTGAATCGGAAACCGTCTCGCATCTGCCGGATGACCTCCTTTCCCGCAAGCGCAATGAGTCGCTCGGGTTCATTTTTCAATTCCATTTCTTAATGGAGGATTTCACCGCCCAGGAAAACGTCATGATCCCGATGCGGCGCCTCGGTCGGCTGACGGAGGAAGCGATGCGAGAACGGGCGGCGCTCCTGCTCGAGGCAGTCGGGCTCGGGAACAAGCTCTCGCGTCCGAGCCGGCATCTCTCGGGCGGCGAGCAGCAGCGGGTGGCGGTGGCGCGCGCGCTCGCGAATAATCCGCGTGTCATCCTCGCGGATGAGCCGACGGGCAACCTCGACAGTGCCAATTCCGAGCGCGCCTTTCGCCTTTTGCATCGGGTGGTGCGCGCCGAGGGAAAGGCATTGCTCCTCGTCACGCATAACCCGCAGATCGCGGAGGCATGCGACTGGATTCACGAAATGCAGGATGGAATGATCGTCGGCAGCCATCCCCGCGGCAGCCAGGCCCGTCGCGATCGTTAGGCCGATGACACCCGCGAGCCCTATCCTGCCGGCCGCGAGCGTGCTGCCAGTCGATCAGGAGACGAGCCGGGTGGTCGATCACGGCCCGGAGCTGAAGCGCGGCGCGCTCGTCAACACGGTCGCGATTTTGGCGTCGAACTTTCGCGGTGTCTTCACCTTTCTCGTGGCGCGGCTGCTCGGGGCGGCATCGTTAGGCACATTTCTCGTCGCGTGGGCGACGACCGACATCCTGAGCAAGATTGGCATGTTCGGCCTCGACAACGCGATCATCCCTTTCATCGCGCGGGCGGAAGTCGCGGGCGAGCGAGCGCGCAGCCGGGCATTGTTTCATCTCGCGGTCTTCCTTGCGCTGGTGCAAAGCGCGCTCGTGGCGGTCTTGGCCATCGTGGCCGTTCAGTTCGCGGGGGACCGCTTGCGCCTCGATCCCCAGATGGCGGGAGTTCTTTCCGTCCTGCTCTGCGCGATGCCGGGCGTGAACCTCTATCGCATCTGCACCGCCGTTTCGCGTGCCATGAAAGTGATGAGACACGACATCTGGTCGCGCGGCCTGACGGAATCGAGTGTCACGACGCTCGCTTTCCTGGCGGTCGTCGCGCTCGGCTGGCGGACCTACGGAGCGGCCATCGCCGCCATCATTGGCACCGGCGCTTCCGGGCTCGTGGCGCTCGCGCTTGCCTCGTCGCTTTTTCGTTCCGCCCCCTCCAGTCGAGGCGTCATCTCCTATCGCGCCGAAGCGCGGCGTCTTCTCGGTTACTCGGCCTCCATCAGCGGTTACGATTTGATCAACGCGCTCATCCTCCGGCTGGATGTCATTATGCTTGGATGTTTTGTCGGGCGCGCCCCCGGGGTGACCCTGGCGGCGGTTGGCATTTATGGTGCGGTCGTGGAAGTGGCGAACGGTTTGCGCAAGGTCAACCAGGCCTTCACGCCCATCTTCGCTCCGCTCATCGCTGGTATGACCGCGGGTGGCGACCAGGAACACGCGGCCGCGACCTTCTCTCGCGTCGCGCAATGGATGCTCTGGGTTCTCCTCCCGCTCTTCGCCGTCATGGCGCTGGCTGGTTCTGTCATCCTCAGCATCTATGGCGCGGAATTTCGACAGGGCGCGCTCTGGCTCGACGTTGTCGCCCTGGCTTGCGGGACCAACTGTTTTGTCAACCTGGCCGAGACCGTCATCATGGTGCAGCGGCCGGGAATCAACCTGCTCAACTCGGCGATCGCGGTCGTGGTGGGTTTCCTGGCAAACCTTTGGTTGATCAACTCGTTAGGCGTGATCGGCGCGGCCTTTGGAATACTGCTGCCCTACGTCCTGCTCGGAGTGTTGCGGCATCGGACCCTGCACCTTGTCTTCGGTTGGGAGCGGCCGTGGCACAACATCGCGCCGCCCTTGCTCGCGGCAATCCTTGCCGCCGCGCCTGCTATCCTCTGTCGCTATTTTTTTAATAACGTGGCCGGTCAGGTTGGATCGGCTGCAGTCTTTCTTCTAATCTTCGGAATCGAATGGCAGCTCCACCGCCGGAAGGAGGCGAAGATAAATTGATGAAGCGAATTTTTCTGACCGGGGCGAGTTCCGGAATCGGCCTCGCCATCGTTAGGGCGTTGAGCGCGAAGGGAGATGAAATCTGGGGCACCGCGCGCAAGCTCGAGCGCGTGCCCGCGCTCCCCGGCTTGCATCGCCTCGCTCTCGACCTGCTGGATCGAAATTCGTTAGCTGAAGTATTCCGCTCCGCCTGGCGCGAGGCCGGGCATTTTGACGTCGTGATCAACAACGCCGGGAGCGGCTACTTCGGCCGCGCGGAATCGCTCTCGATGGAGGAGTTGGCGCGGCATTTTCAGGTCCTTGTTTTCGGACAGATTGAATTGATGCACCTGGCGCTGGAAGCGATGCGCCAGGAAGAGGGTGGGCTGGTCATCAACGTCACTTCGCTCGCCTCGCGTCTGCCGGTGCCCTACATGGCGGCCTACAACGCGGCGAAAGCGGCGCTCGCCAGTTATACCATGTCGATACAGCTCGAACTGGGCGAGGGCAACGTTCGGTTGGTCGATCTCCAGCCGGCCGATATCAACACCGGTTTCAACGATGCCGTCGCCAAAGCCGCGACGAACGATCCGCGCGTCAATCGGACCTGGGCGGCGGTCGATCGCAACATGAAAGCGGCCCCGCCCCCGGAATTGGTCGCGCGCCGGGTCACGAAACTGATCGAACAGAGAAATCCGCCCGCCCGCGTCACGGTCGGGGATTGGTTTCAGTCCACGATTGCGCCGCTCATTTTTCGGCTCCTGCCGCAAGGGGTGAGACTATGGGGATTAAAAAAATACTACGGGATCTAAGTGATGCGCGAGATAACCGACGCGGTTCTTCTAATGGCCGGGACGGGCTCCCGCCTGCGCGCAGCCGGCCATAATCTGCCGAAGCCGCTCGTGCCGATTTTTGGACGGCCGCTCATTTCCTACACTGTCGACGCGTTGCAGAAAGTCGGCGTGCGAAACCTCCTCACCGTGGTGGGTGCGGACGGCGACGAACTCGTTAGGGCGTTGCGCCCTCTGCTTCCGCCGACCATGCGCCTGACCGGGATTTCGAATCCGGACTGGCAAAAGCAGAACGGCATCTCCGTGCTTTGCGCGGCCGGAAAGGTGAGGGAACCGTTTTTCCTCACGATGGGGGATCATCTTTTTGATCCGGCCGTCCTGGAGCGGGTCGTCGAGCAGTCGGACGCGAGCGAACTGAACCTGGGGGTCGATCGAAAGATCAAAACGATCTTCGATTTGGATGACGCCATGAAAGTTCAGACGACCGGCGATCGGGTGAACGCGATCGGCAAAACGCTCGCGAACTACGACGCGATCGACACCGGAGTCTTTCTCTGCCCTAACGACCTCTTCGATTATCTGGCACGGGCGAAGAAAAATGGCGATTGCAGTCTGGCCGACGGGGTGCGGCTGATGACGGAGGATGGCAAGGTGCGAGCGATCGACATCGGCGACGCCTGGTGGCAGGACGTGGATACGCCGGAAATGTATGCCCATGCCGAAGCGCATTTCCGCGAAGTCGCCGGAACTCAGGCCTGAGCGATTCGCGGTCGGCGCCGGCTACCTTTGCGATGCTAGCGCGGCCGGCAGACCGGGAACTTCCAATCGTTCGAATAAGCGCATTTCGTAGATTGCACTGACCCTGGCAAAAACCTGCTCGACGCTAATCGCCTGCATACAGAGATTGTTGCGACAAACCGATTGCCGGTTGTTATAGGCATTCACGCAGGGGCTGCATGCGATCCCAGCCCAAAGCACACTGGTGTTGGGCGAGCGAGCGGCAAAGAGCGCGGGTGTTTCCGGCCCGAACAACGTCATGACGTGAATCGGCGTCATGGACGCGAAATGCGCGGGACCACTGTCGTTCGTCACCAGGATCTCGCTCCGCGCGTAAAGCGCGAGCAATTGACGGAGGGTGGTTTTTCCGGCGAGGCCGAGCACGCGGTTGGAACCGACATTGTGCGCCAGCCGGTTGATCGCGGAGGTTTCGGCCGGGGCGCCCGTAAAGCCGATGAAGAGATCGGGGAAACGTTCCAGTAACCGTCGCGCGAGCTCGACATAGCGGTCCGCCGGCCAGAGCCGCAACGGCAGCAAATCGCTCGCATTCGGATTCAAGAGAATGATGGGCGCGGAACCGAGCCGCGGATTTTCCCTTTGCAAAAGATTTTCGACTTCGGCCGATTCGTTAGGGCGGACCCGGAAGGTCGGGTAAATTTGCTCGGTCGAAGGCGTCAGTTGGATCGTCGGGAGCAGATCCGGATCACAAGTCAGGGCCTGCACCATTGTTTCAAAGATCTGGCTGGTGTGCAGATGCGAATTATACAAAAGACGATGCGTCATGAGATCGCCGCGATACGGCCCGTCCCCAAAAAAAGTGTGAAAGCCAACGCGCGATCGCGCGCCCGTCAGGAACGTCAGGAGCGCGGAAAAGCGCGTAAAAAACTCCATGTCCACCGCAGAATCGATCCCGATTCGGCGGGCGCGCAAAATCGCCCGCAAAGCTCCGCGAGCGAGCGCGAAAGGACTCTGGGTTGGAATCGTGATCACATTCTTCTCGGGAATTGCTTCCATGGCGTCGAGGATGAAGCGGTTGTCCTCGAAGACGACGAAGTAAACGTTCTCGCGACCGACCAGTTCAACCGCGCGGCGGATGGCCGGATAAGCCAGAACGGTCGAGCCCTGCTCCGCAAATTTGATGAAGAGAATTTTGCCTGGCCGGTGGGCGGCGGACGGACTTGGTTCGACGATTTTTCTGAAGAGAGTGAGAAAGAAACAGAGCGGAACTCCGATCCATCGATCCGTGTGCTGCAAGGTTGCGATGCCGAGAGGGAGATTCATGGTGAAGAGAGAAGCGACGAGGCCGGATTGCTTTGCGCTCCTGCGGTTTTCTCCAACCCGTTGCGCGTGTCATTCATTCGATAGATTACTCCCTCGGCGGTTCGCGCCACCGGGTGATAGCGCTTTGCCAGCAGATTAGCGAGAATCGGAAAGTTGCGGACCGGATAGTGGGCGTTCTTCGCCGGAACCTGGACATCAATGATGTATGCCGGTGGATGTTTCGCAAAATCTTCTTCGAGATCTTTCCACGCGCCCGGCACGATCCACCTGCGGGTGTCGATGCTCGGGATGCTCTGCGCGCTCCAGCCAAAGACGTAACCGGTGAGGGGAAAGGTCACGACAAAGCGACAGGCCGGTCGGCGCCGCGCCTCGAGATAGATTCGCGGGGCCTGCCCCCAAACGAAAATCCTGTCGTTAGGCGCGGAATGCTCCAGGAGGTATCGTCCCGTCTGGGAGGTGGCGCGTTGCGAGGCCAGCCCGACCCAATCGGAAATGGAAAACCCAACCACAGTGATCGCCAGCCAGACGCAGGTCACGGCTGGACGCAACAGCCAGTGATCCGGCCGCGTCCGGCCCGACCAAAGAGATGCGTAATAGGCCGCAGCGAGGAGCGCGAGCGGCGGCATCAACTGGATGTAATAGTGAAAATAAAAACGCATGCCCGCCGCCGCGCCGATGATCGAAGCGGCGACCAAGCCAAGCAGCGCCGCTCGCTCGGCGTTCCGGCCTTTCCAGAGCGTGTCGCCCGCAAGTGCTGCCAGCACCGCTCCAATCAAAAGCGGGAGGCACATTCCAACAAACGCCAGGGTATGCCCGACGCCCTTGGTCCAAAAGATATGTGGAATCGCCTGGTCGGTGATTGTCCAAAAATACGCCTCGCGCAGGATCCCTTGTTGGTCCAGCACGAGTGCGACCAGGCCGATGGTGGTGGCAAATCCGGCGGTCAGCAGGGCCGCCTGGGTAAGGCTTTGCCAAGGGGTCAGAGACCGACTACTGCGATAAGCCGGCAGCAGCAAATAAACTCCGAGCGGAACCGCGGCGATCGCGGCGGGCTGTTTGAGGAGAAATCCGGCGCCCAAAAGAAGACCGGCGAGGAAGAGTTCGGGCCGGAGGCGCGAAGAGCTGCGGCGCAAGCCGATTGCCCAGGCCCAAACCAGCGGAAGATTCATGACCAACTCCCCGTTAAAGGCCAGATCCCTCGGTTCGGCCCACGCTTGAAACACACTGTAGAGGAGGGCCGCGACAAGACCGGTAGTGTGATCGAACAACCCCCGGCCGATCACGTAAAGACCAGCCATCGTGGCCAGCGTCCAGGCCAGGGCGACAGCGTGGAGCGCCTTCCAATTATATTTTCCGGCCGCTTTCACGACCGCGGCGTAAGTCCAGAAGAGCAACGGCGGTTTGCGCTCGACCGCATCGACGTAGGGGCGGCCACCGTCGGCAATCACGTTCCCGACCACAGAATAAGTTTCCTCATCGTCAATCGCCTGCGGATGCAGCAGCGACGGGAGGCGGGTTACGACTGTGAGAAGGCCAATCCCGAGCACCGCCCACCAAAATTTTCGACCGCTAAGTGCCACTACCGTTTGCCTGCGTCCCGTTTTTCCAGGCACGCCAGTTGTCGAGCTGGCTGGAGGAGCGGGCACAGCCCAGGGTGCAGGTTTCGTTGCAGGATTTGTAAGCGTAAAACTGCTCTCGCAAATCGGCGGCGGTGTAATCCATCAGGGGCTTTGACCAGACGGTGCGAGTTTGCGAACACCAGTTCACGTTGCCGAATTCATCGATGTAAAGATAGCGGCTGCCGGCCCGGCATTTGAATGGCGCCGAACCGTCGCGCACCAGCCGTTTGCGATAGCTCGAAAAATCTACCCAGCTTTTTGGCAGCCTATCCACGATACGCTGGAACGCTTTCACTTCTTCCGGCTTCAGTTTGAGCTGCCCCTGCTGGTCGTGCACCAGCAGGACCCGCGGTGTGAATCCAAGTTCGCGCGCGAAGGCCACGACTTCCTCAGCTTCTTCTGGAGGCGCCGCCCCGATCACTCCGCTCACAGTGACGCTAAAACGGGCGTGTTCGCGGAGCGCGAGCAGGCGCGGCTTGAGGCTCTCGAGCACCTTCTCGGTCGTGGCGTTGCGCTTCACGCCGTCGATCGAGATTTGCATTTCCTGCAGCCCTGCTTCGTTTAACGCCTGAATCATTTCCGGTCGGAGGAAGAAACCATTCGAGATCATGCCGGTCCGGAAAAAGCGAAGCTCTCGGCATTTCCGGATGAGGCGCGGCAGATCCGGATGCAAGGTCGGCTCGCCGCCAGTGAGCGAAATGCCGAAGGTGCCGAGCTCCTTCAGTTTTTCGAGCCGCTCTTCGAGAATCTCGACCGGCACCGGATCGCTCGTCTTGTCGAACTCGGAGCAGTAACCGCAGGACAGATTGCAGCGCCGGATCACGACCATCTGCGCCAAGAACGGGCTGTATCGGAAACGGGAAAAGATGTTTGGCGACATGGACGAGTTTCCGCTGCGGAACCACGGGGTGTAACACGAACTCGCGGGCCGGACAAGAAGAGCGAGGCTTGCCAAGCCGCCGCAGATTGTTCAGGAAACGGCGGTGCGCCATCCATGTATCATCCTCGCCGACCGCTCGGGCGCTGAGTTGTGTGGTGTCTCTCTGCTTGAACGTCTGCTGCGCCAGTTGCAGCGTCTTGGTCTCGAGAAAGCGATTATTCTCTCTTCTATACCGGAGGCGCTCGCCCGGGACCTCGCCAACCCTTCGCCACATCGCGCCAGGGTGGCGATTGAACTGCGGGGCTGCGCAAGCGGCCCGATCGCTGTGCAACAGATTTTCGATGCCTGGCCGGAAGAGGCCGAGCGCGTCCTGGTTATTCCCGGCGACACCGTCTTCGATTCCCGCTTACTCCAAATCCTCGACGGACAAGACTCGACGACCGTTTTGGTTGATTCGGCGTCGCCGGCCAGCCTGCAGCCACTGCTCGCTTCCGCTCCGACGACAAGTCGGGGCCCCCTCTGCGGCGCAGTCGTCCTGGCGAGGAACTGGGCATCCACTCAGGTCGCGCCACTGGATGAAGCGCTTCGCCATGATATCGAGGCAGGGCGAATGAACGTCCTGGATATTGCTGCGCATGGCTGGTACTCGGGCGAGATGCGGCGGGAACTACGGGCCTACTGGTTTCCGTCGCCGGGCCCAGGGCAGCGCAGGATGGCGGAGCGCGTGCTGATCGAGGCCGCGCAAAAAGGAGCGCAGGATTTTCCGGCGCTCATTCATGCTCCGATCGAAAACTTTCTCGTCTCACATCTCTGCAAAACGGCCATCACGCCCAATCAGCTCACCGTTTTCTCCAATATCATCGCCTGGGGAGCGACTTTTCTCTTTGCCACGGGACGTCTCGGCGCCGGGATCGTTCTCGCCCTCGCGGTCGGCATCCTCGATGGCCTCGATGGCAAACAGGCCCGGATCAAAATTGAGACCTCGAAGGCGGGGAAGTTGGAACATTGGTTCGACGCGTTCTTTGAAATTTCCTGGTGGATTGCGCTGGCCTGTTACTTCCGAGGTTCCGGTCGGCTTCCCGCTGCTTTTGGTTATCTCGCGCTCTTGCTCTGCGCTGAGACGGCCGCGGGATTGGCCAAGCTGAGTGTGATTCGCCATTGCGGTCGGTTGATTGACGAAATAAGCGATTTCGATCGAGTCGTTAGGCTGTTTGGTGGGCGGCGAAATATCTACGTCTGGCTCTTGGCTCTCGGGATTGTGTTTCAGTCACCGGTTCCCGCCTTCAAGATCATGGCCTGGTGGGCGGCCGTGACGGCTGCGGTCCAGGTGCCGCGCGCCATCCATATTGTTCGGGGCGCCGGAAAAAAAGGGCGCGAATGAAACCCGGGCGCGTTCGCGACTTGGCGACGGTTTTGCAGGCGCTTCGGTGGGCGAAGCGCGGGAGAAGGCGGCCACCGTCAGTGAAGCCGTCTTCCTTCGGGCCACGCTGGTGCCGGCGCCTAACACAGGGAGGCGTCTACAGGAGTCGGTGGTAAATTCGGTAGGTCTTGTATTTTTTGGCGCCGATCGCAGCGAGGAAGCGATTGATGAGATGATTGTTTTCCAGCGTCATGCTCAGCTCGCCGGTAAACCCACGACGGATCATGGCGTCTTCGATGATCCGCAGGACGAGCATCTCGGCGATGCCGCCACGGCGATACTTCGGTTTGACCCCGAGCGCGATCAGGCGCGCGGTGCGGAGGCGGCTTTTGTGATAAAGCAGTTTCGTTAGGCCAATCGGGATTCCAAACGTCGTCAGGCGACCGTTGATCTTCCGGAACGCGACATTGATGTCCGGCACGCAGAGGATGAAACCAACCGGCTCGTCGCCTACCTCAGCAATAAGAGTGAACTCAGGAAGCACGAGCTGTTTCAGCTCTTTCGCCATGAATTGGAATTCCTTTTCCGTGAAAGGAACGAAGCCCCAGTTTTCCTTCCAGGCTTCGTTGTAAATCTCGCGGATACGCCCGGCTTCGACGTTGAAATTCCTCAGGTCGCCCGGTCGGATTTTCGCCGGATGCCGTTTCTTCAATCCGTCCGAAAGCCGGCGCAGACGGCGCGCCGCGTTCTCCGGCTCGGAAAACCACCAGGCGTAAAAATCGATCACCTTTGCAAATCCGAGGCTTGTGATGAGCGATTCGTAGTAGGGCGGGTTGTGCGAGGTGAGAAGTGTGGGCGGAAACTCAAAACCGTCGACGAGCAGGCCGCAAACGTAATTGGTCGAGTAATCGATCGGGCCCATGATCTCGCCGCGGCCCTTCCCGCGCAGCCACTGCGCCGCCGCCTCGAATAACGCCGCCGCGACCGCGCGATCGTTCACGCAGTCGAAAAGCCCGAAACAACCTGCGTTCGATTGATGAAGCGAGTTGTAGTTCGGATCGTCGCTCACCATGATCCGTCCGACGATTCTGCCGTCCGACCGGGCGAGAAAAAGCGCGGCATCGCCATGTTCGAAAAACGGATGTTTCTTCCGGTCGAGAAATTCCTTTCGCTCGAGCAGGAGCGGCGGCACCCAGGCCGGATCGTCCCGGTAGATTTTCCAGGGAAATTTGATGAAGGCGTCGCGTTCCGCCTTGGTCGCGACCTGGGTGACTTTGATCAAACCTTCGCCGCCCGGTCTGTTCAGAGCTTGACCCGAGCCTCGTTTGTCTCCGGAGCTTCGGTCTTTTCCCTTGTCCCGAAAACAAGGTCCCAGAGCGGGGAAGTCACGCCGTAGCCGGCCTCATCATCCTGGTAGTGATGCCGCATGTGATATTTTTTCAGCCAGAGCCAGAGGCCGCGTTTCATCGCAAAATGATGGGTGGCGTAGTGGAGCGTGTCGTAAAAGAGATAACCGGCGAGCAGGCCGGCAAAGACGGCTGGGGAGAAGCGGCCGAAAAGGAAAGCGAAGAACGCGTAGAAAATGACCGCGAGCGGAATGCTCACGACCGGAGGCATGACCAGCCGGCTGGCGTCGTTAGGGTAATCGTGATGCACGCCATGGAGCATGAAGTGGAGGAACTGGCCCCACTTGCTCTTCGGTTGGTAATGAAAAATCCAGCGGTGCATGGTATATTCGACGAAGCTCCAGATCAGGATGCCGGCCGCGAAGAGGCCGGCCACGATACCGAGTGGCAGCGCGCGCGGCCCGGCCGCGAGATAGAGCGTGTAACTCATCAGCGGCAGGTAGATGACGAGCGGCGTCGCCGGATGCACGTGAGAGAAGAACTCCATGAAATCGCTCTCGAACATCCGGACCGATTCGTTTTTGTTGGAGACAAAGCGCTGCGGCATTCGCGGTATCATGCTTGATTTCCTGGACTCAATCAATGGCGGGTTGCCGGAAAAATCTAACGGTGCACGAGAAGCGATTTGTAGCGTTAGGCGAGGCGCTCGATTTCGGGCAGGAAGAGGCGGCAAAGCTCCTTCTGGCGGACGAGAGCATAAGCCAGGACGAGATTTAAGACCGTCACCTCCATGAGAAAATACCACGCCGGGTGATCGAGGATCAAAAGCAAAAACAGGACCAGCATGCGTGCATTCGTCATCAGAAGGCCGATCCATTTAAGGAGCGGCCGGGCCGCGGCGCGATAGCGGGTCTGGAGTGCGTCCGGGATGGTGGAAGGAAAAGCCCGCCCGGCCGCCGCTCGCAGACGCATCAGGTTCGGCGAAAATGTTTCCTGGCCGAGGGTGAAATTTAGATAGGTGCGAAGCAGAAACTTCTGCCAGGGCTCACGCCTCCAGAGAAGTTGCTCGTATTCGGCCCGCAGCTCCACCGAGGAATCAACTTCTGCTCGCAAGCGACCGGCGACAAAAAACAGATAGGCGTTGCGGAAGTAATCAGCGAAACCGCCCTGCACGGCGTGACACAGGCCGGCGGCCAGGGCCAGGAGCCAGATGGCCGGAGAAGTGCCCCCGGCCAGACAGCGCAGGACGAGGTGCAGGTAGATTCCCACAAAGACGATATGATCCGAGAGGCTGTCGAGGATGCGACCGGACCGACTTCCTCTATTCGTTAGGCGCGCGAGCTGCCCATCAGCGTTATCCAGGGCATTGGAGAGAATATGCAAGCTCATCCCGAGCAGATTCAGGCGCAGGTCGCGATAGTAGTAGAGACGCCCGGCCGCGAGTCCGGAGATAAGACTCAGAGAGGTGACGCCGGTAGGAGTCATGCCCAGCCGGGCGAAGAAGCGGGCCAGGAGGAAGCCGACCCGGCGATAAAAATAAATGTCGAGCAACCCTTCGACGTCGCGACTTTTGTAAGTGCCCTCGACGGCTGCTGGCATGGGCGAGGCGGGAGCGAGAGGATCTAACTGCGCGAGGCCAACTCCTGCAACGGGGCTGGGCGAGGTTTCTCCCCGCTCGGAGCCAGCTCGCGATCTCGCGTCCGCTCGACCCGGCAAAACAAGGTGTATTCCGGATCGAAAATGAACTGGAAGAGAAGGCCGCTCCAGGAACGGTGACATTTCAAGGTGTCATAGAACTCCGGGGCGAGCGCGCGCAGCCTGGGCAGATTATTCCAGGGAACAGTCGGGAAATCGTGATGCTCGTTGTGGTAACCCATGTTCAGACAAAGACGATTGACCGGCCCGTAATAACTGTAGGTCTCCTGGTCAGGATCGTTCGTATAATGTTCCTGAATCCAGCGCGCGCCGACCGGGTGCAGGCCGATGGAAAACGAAAAGGAGCAAAGCAGGTAAAACAGGCCGGCCCAGCCGCAGAAGCAGATGATGGCCGCGTCATATGCGAGGGCGCAGATGAGGTTGATGAAAATCCAGCGGTTCCACATCCGAAAGGCTTTGATCCGCGGCGGCCGGGTCAGCTGCACAATGGGAAAGAGCAGGAGCCAAAGCGCCTTGGCGTACCACCGGTTCCCAACCAGTCTAGCCTCCCATTGGTTGGCGAGATCGGCGTCATACTCGTAATCGCCCTGGTGAGAGTGGTGCTTTAGGTGATAAACCTGAAACCCCATCGCGCCAGGCAGGAGGTTCGGCAAATCGGCCAAGATCGCGATCACCTTATTCCAGCTCTTACTCCGCAGGATGAGATTATGGACGGCGTCGTGGATCAGCACATACATGGAATGATTGGCGAAAGCGCCCACGCCGTAAGCGACCAGCACGCTCAGCCACCAATAGGCGAAACCCAGCTTCCCAAAAGTAAAGGCGAACGCGGTTTGCAGACTAACGACCGCGAGCGCGATCAGAACCGTCCAGGGATTGCGTCCCATGAGTTGGCGGACTTTGGGATGCGCTTTAATAATGGCGCGCGCGCGGCCGGTGTGCGGATGACCCAGCTCCGAGTGATAAAAGGCTTGTTGCACGAAAAGATGACCGGCCGACAAGACTAAGCGTGCTGCGCGATCTGCGCCGGCATAAGCGTGTCGGAAAGAATGTTGAGCGCCTCGTCGAGATCGGCCCGGGTGTGCCGCGCCGTGACACAAGCCCGGAAACAAATTCGATCCTGCGGTACCGCCGGATAATCCACCGGCGCGACCCACAACCCGCGCGCGCGCAGTTCATGACCGAGCCGATACATCCGTTCGCGATCGCCGATCACGATCGGCATGATGTAGGTGCTGGAAGTCCCGGTGTCGACACCGAGGGCGTTGAGTTGTTGGTGAAAATAATCGGCGTTCTCCCAGAGTTGCCGGCGACGCTCCGGTTCTCTCACGCCGATCTCGAGCGCTTTTAGGATCGCGGCTACGACCGCCGGAGGCAGCGCGCAAGAGTAAACATAGGGGTGGGCATAAAAGCGCAGATATTGGAGAGTCTCACGCGAGCCCGCGACGAAACCGCCCAGGGCGCCGAAAGCTTTCGAGAAGGTGCCGTAGGTGAGGGGCACCCGATCCTCGACTTTGAACATTTCCGCCGCCCCGCGACCATGCTCGCCGCAGGCGAGGATGGAATGCGCTTCATCGATGAAAACGCTCGCGCCGTGAGATTCGGCCACCGCGATCAGCTCGGGGAGTTTCCCGAAATCGCCGTCCATCGAGTAAATGCCCTCGATGACGACCAGGCGTCGTTTGCCCGCGTGCCGGCTTAACGAGGCATCGAGCGAAGCGGGATCGTTATGCTCGAACTTCTCCGAGCGGCAGCGCGAAAGGGTCGCGCCATCGCGCAGGCTGAGATGAGAGCGGTTGTCGAGGACCGCGACATCGGTTTTGCGGAGCAGACCGGAAATGGTGCCGAGCGCGCCACCGAACCCGCTGTTGAAAAGCATCGCGTCCTCGCGCCCGAGGAACTGCGCGATTTTGCGTTCCAGCTCGCGGTGCAGATCGGTCATGCCCGAGAGCATCGGGGAGCCACAGGCGCCGAGACCATGCGTCGTCAGGGCGTCGCGGGCCGCGGCGATCACCTCCGGATCATTGGCCAGGCCAAGATAATTGTAGGAGCAAAGGTTGATGACCGGCTGCGGCTTGCCGTTGTAGGTGATGCTGGTGCGCGCATCGGCCGCGGCGCGCAGTTCCGGCTCGTAGAGTTCGATCGCCCAGGCCCCGGCCTGCATCCACCTCGTAAAGCTGGGCGGCGCCTGCAACGGGTCTCTTCCTTCGCTCGCCAGGAAATTGCTCAGACTCAGCTCGGCAGGATTATCGTTCATGGCGCCGGGAGTTCGCGATCGGATGTTTTGATTGCAGATTTGCCGGGGCCGCGAAATGCGTCCCGGCGAAGAGAGAAGCGACTGCGCCTAACGATGAAGAAAACCGGCGGCAGTGCGCCAAAAAAGGATGCGACCATTGCAGGTGAACGGCATTGAAATGGTCGATGTAAGTGCGCATCCTTTGGTTTCCGCGGAGGCGCCTGAGTTCCACTGGCGGTTCAGAGACGCGCACCGCGAATTTCCATTCGGGGCAGCAATGTTAACGCGTCTGTTCCGCGCGACAAGGAATTAATTGCGGACCGGCGAACTGCTGAAATTCCGCCAAAGATCGAAGACCGCCACCAGAGCGACCGGCGTTTGCGCCCGGGGTGCTCCCGGGGTTCGACCAATTGCGCTACGGCAACCCCGTGCCCGATTCCGATTTCACTAATGAGATGTCGCCGCTGTTGAGGTTGCCATCGACGGTCACATCGGTTCGGAAATTGGATTGATCGACCGTCTGGCCCGAGGTCGATTTGGTCTGCGCGATATCGCCGGAGTTGACAGACCCATCGGCGGTGGTGTCGCCGATCAGAAGACCCATCGTCGCGGAAACGTTGCCGGTGTTGTTTTGCGCATCGAGCACATTATCCAACTCGATCGTGAGATACTGTTGATCGGCGACCCCGGTGAGGTCGACCGTGCATTGGTTTGGGCCGGGCCCACTGCTGAGCGCCCCAGCGCTGGCGGTGCCACAGCTGGCCAGATTATTCACAAAGCTAAAGACGATTTTATAATCGAACCCCGGCGTCCCCGTCGCGCCCGGATTGCGGCATTCGATGCCTGGGTCGCCAGTGATCGGCAAGGGGATATCGAACGTGCCGGCACTGCCGTGCACCTTGCGGGATACGGCGCTCGCGAGGGGCGGAATCGTCGGAGTGTATTCCTCGATCAGCGTCTGGCAGACGTTGTTGCCGTTGCAATAATCGCCGATGGCCCAGCACTGCGACGCCGAAGCGCACGTCACGCTAGCGAGGTCGAGCCCAGTGTTGGGGGAGGTGACGATTGACCACGATGTGCCGTCCCAATGTTCGATAAGCGCCTGGGAGACGGTCGTGCCGACGGCCCAGCAATCCGCCGCCGACGTGCACGTCACGCTAGCGAGGTCGAACCCAGTGTTGGGGGAGGTGACGATTGACCACGATGTGCCGTCCCAATGCTCGATAAGCGTCTGGTAAAAGCCGTTGGGGTTATAATGGCCGACCGCCCAACAATCCGCCGCCGACGCGCACGTCACCCCAAAGAGGTCGTCGTACTCCCCGGCGCTAGTGTTGGGGGAGGAGACGATTGACCACGATGTGCCGTCCCAGTGTTCGATGAGTGTGTGGTAGGCGCCTTGTTTATAAAAGTCGCCGACGGCCCAGCAATCCGCGGTCGAGGCGCAGGTCACCCCATAAAGGTGGTTCTCCTTGGGCCCAGGATTGCGCGAGGCGACGGTTGACCACGATGTGCCGTCCCAGTGCTCGATGAGCGTTGCGCTGCCGGAATTCAAGGTATAGTAGCCGACGGCGAAGCAATCCGCCGCCGAAGCGCACGTCACTCCAAAGAATTGTGCCCCCAAGGGGGTGGGCGGGGTGACGATTGACCACGATG
>JBOHXL010000118.1:0-2436 GCA_050736975.1 Chthoniobacterales bacterium
ACCCAGTCGCTAGGGACGCCCCGAACCGAAGCGCTGACTTTTTCGAATACCGTTGGTATCACAGAAATCTTGAGTACGAGGGCCGCTGGCTTATTACAAACACTCTGGATGTTGCTCATGCCACCCAGATCATGCACGACGACAAGTGGAGCCTCCTTGACGTAGTGATGTATACAATTCTTTTCCTTAAGCTCGGCGCAAAATGGTGGAAAGAGTTCAACTATTTTGACGCGGGCATCTTACTAGCTGAATTGAGCGTGCGTGAGCTTCAGCTGGCGCGCGGAGCATCGAGTCAATTCGTGAAGCTGTTTGGTCCGGGTGAAGGAGACTTCGCGATGCGCGCCGATGTCCTTGCGGTTCACGCGCAGCAACGCGGTGAGTCCCAGGCCTATACTCAGCTCAGGGCAGGAACTACGCCGGACGACATACCGCGAATCGTTACGTCGATAATGAACCCTCTTCTTCGATCTTTGGGGCACGCTGTCTTTTGGACAGAGTTTGAGGACAATGTGCGCCAGATAGCTGAAGCGCAATCCAATTGAACAGTGTTCCGCATCAAGATCGAGTATCAACGATGCTGGGTTAGGAAGCTGCTTCCGAAGTCCACAGGAACAGCTACTTGCCTCGGTTTGCGGGGTCTGCGAACGTGGTCAGGATGGCGGAACGTGCCGTCCCGCCCTCTGGACGAGGGCTGGAAAGATTGCTCTTTGACAACTGAATATGGATAGCGAGGAGGGGCCACGAAGCCCGTTCTTTCCGGTTGCCCTATTACTGCGCCGCCCTGCGTCTTCGGGAAACCAGCAGCGTCTCTGTTGGCGTCGGATTTCTGCATTCTAATCGACACTAGTGCCGAGTAGAAACGCTCGTAAGCCGTAGAAAACAAACGACGGCGGTACAGTCTACTCGACACAACTCCGAGAGCCCTCACTAAACTTCAGGGGTGTCCCGGCGGGATGCTCGTTGCCTGTGGTACTCGCTCCAGGTGAGGGCGATCACGAGCAGATCGAATACCGACAAAAAGATCATGGCGATGGAATGCGTGAGCGCGAAACGGTAGAGTTGATAGCCGATGAACGCTGTCAGGGCGAGGATCATCATCGGATAAGCCCACATCTTATTTCTCCACAGCGCAATCACCAGGATGAGTTTCACGGCGCCGTGCGACAGCAGATACCAGGAAGCAAAGTGTTTTCCGCTGGCACCAAAGTCTTCGAGGTAGTGCCTCAGATGCCTGGCAATAAAGTCCTGACGATCTTCGGGGAGTTCAGTAGCGATGAAGTCCATGACGATCCGGTTGATTGCGTGCAGTGGAATCCATACGAGAGCAAATCCCGCAACCACCTCGGCGAGCGAGCCAAGACCCTTCAAAGCGATACTTACGAGAAAGCTTTCATGAAGAACCGTGGCTGATCTGGGCTTGGGCACGAGTAAGGTCAGTAAGGTCTAGGATAATCGATTGTGAGGCTTCCGGCTGCCGCTAGGTGCCGACACGTAACGATCGGGTGAGATTCTTCAGCGTGGCGATGGCCGAGAATGCGGCTAGTTGAGATGTGCGGGGATTCGTTTTCGAAGGCACGTTTTCCACGCGCATCGAGAGGCGTCCGAATTCGCCTTGGACGCGAATTTCGTGCACGTTCTCGCTGCCTACGGGCACCGCGACCACGCGCACACGCACTGCAGCCGACGGATCGACGGCGAGACGCAGCGACGCCGCGACGTTCGACGTTGCCGGAAACGCATGCGCGGCTTCTTCGGCTGATCCGTCGAAGATGACGGTGTCTTCTTTCATGCCGTCGAGTTGAATTCCGCGATCGAGAACGTATTTCGAGCCAGCCAGCGCCTTCACGGGCTTGCGGCTGGTCAATTCCGCGGATTCGATTCGACCAATCGAAGCGGACTTGATTCCGTCGAGGCCCGCAATGGCGCCCGACGGAACATAGATTCGGCAACCTTTCGCGGTGGCTTCGCGAAACCATTCGTCGCGGCCCAGCAGCCCGCCGACGCTCATGATCAGCATGTCGCGTCCACGCGCGAGCGCCTTGGGCACGAAGTCCGGAAGCGCGGCTTGGCTGGCGGCTTCGACCGCCAATTCGCAGCGGACGATCATTTCTTCGATGGGCAACACCGGTGGATGACTCGAAAGTTCCGACGAAAGTTGTTTGGCTCGCGCGCAGTCCTGATCGGACAACGCGACAAGTTCGGCGTCCATTTGCTTTTGATCGAGAGCGCCGGCGATGGTTGTGCCGATCGCGCCAACGCCCAGGAGTCCGATTTTCAGCATGTGAGCGCCCTAAGCCAGCGCAAGCATGCGATCGATGGCACGATTTGCTTTGCGCGCGATGTCTTCGGGCACGCGGATTCGAGGAGTCATGGTTTCGAGCGATTGAATAACTTTGTCGAGCGTGATTGTTTTCATGAAGGCGCAAACGGCATTAG
>JBOHXL010000119.1:0-6248 GCA_050736975.1 Chthoniobacterales bacterium
TGCTCGCGCCTTGGCCAGGGCCAAAAACAACAGCAACGCGACCCACTCCAGTTTTTCAACAGTCTCCTAAGGCTGGTCGCGATATGGTTTGCCCGCGGCGAAATCCTTCAGGCGTTGTTCTATCTCCGATCGGCCCGGCGCGAGCGGCGGCAATTTCTGGAGAGCCTGCTCCTCCACGGCCTGGGCCTGCTGAAAATCAGCCGCTTCCGCACAGGCCGCGGCCAGGGTGTCGAGCATGTAGGGATCGGCCGCAGAGAAGTCGACCGCCAGTTGCGCCTCGCGCCGGGCGGTCGCGCCGTCCCGATATTTTGCCTCCGGACAAGTGGCGAGAAACCACCCCAAGGCGGAATGCGGATTCACCAGGCCAGGAAAAGTTTTCACGGCCTCCTGCAATCCCTTGCGCGCACTCTCGTAATCACCGGAGCGACCCTTTGTCGAGGCGCGCCTCGCGACCGCCCAGGCGGCCTCCGAGTCGCACTCAACCGCCCGGCCATACTCCGCGACCGCCTCCTTGTACTTGTGCTGCTTTTCGTAAGTGTAACCGCGCGCAAAATGTGCGAGCGACTGGTGCGGATTGCGTCGAAGCGACTCAATCACGTCGCGCAGGGCAGCACTGTATTGTTTCAGCCAGGCTTCGGTCAGGGCGCGCTGGGCGTAAGCGTAAGCGTAGGCATGCGTCCCGCCTTGATCGATCGCGGCATCCATGTCATCGAGAGCTTTCGCCGGTTCGAAAAGATCCAGCCAGACCTCGGCCCGCGCGGAAAGCAGCCGGGCCGATTCCGGCTTGAGGCGGAGCGCGTCATTCACCGCCGCCAGACCACGCTCCTGGTCGTGCCGTCGCGCAAAAACAATCGCCTGCCCGCGGTAACTCTCCTCGTTTTCCGGATCGAGCCGCAGCGCAGATTCGAAGCTAGCCAGTGCCGAACCAAGATTTCCTCCATCCAAATAATAATCGCCCCGACGGGCGAACCACTGGGGGTTATCGGGATCGCAGCGGATCGCTTCGTTCATGTCGGAGACCGCCTCGGTCCAGCGCCCGAGATGAGCGAGGATCATGGAGCGATTCCGATAGGCGTCTGGCAGGTTGGGATCGAGCTCAAGCGCGCGGCTGTAATCGGCCAGCGCACGGTCAAACTGGCCGCGGCGGTGAAAGGCGATGCCGCGATCGAGGACGATGTATTTGAGCTGCGGGTTGAGCGCGAGCGCGGCATCGTAATCCCGAATGGCATCGGCTTCGCGGAAGAGATTGGCATAACACCATCCGCGATTGCCCAGAGCCACGGCGCGATCCTTTTTCTCCAGAAATTCGCCCTGGGCCGCGGTGTAGAGCGGCACCGCGTCCTCAAATTTGCGTTGCCAGGCGAGTGCGTTTGCTTCGCGGAGTTCCTTCGCTCCGCGATAAGTGGTGACCAGGAATTTCGTCCCGAAAAATGCTCCCACGCCGAGGAGACTGAGAACAATCACGGCTGCGACGGCACAGCCTAACAACCAGCGCCGGTTCCGGCTGCGACGAGCGGCTTGCTCGGGCGGTGGTGGCTGCGCTTCCCGTGACGGCGTCGCTTCGCTGCCTGGGAGAAGATCGCCGCCGGCGCCGGCATCTTCTGACGGGGGACCGGCGCTGGAGTTCATCGCGCCCTTTATTTCACGAAACGGGATGAGACGCAATCACGCGGAGAATTGCGCGAGTAGCCCCTCGCGTGGACGCTGCGCGGTGATTCCAATCACGGAAAAACTACTTTCCGGCGCCGGCGGCTGGCAGGCGATGAGGGCGGCGCGCGAACTGGTCAAAGCGGGCCGCGTCTCCAACACAAGCTACGAACCGCCGCTCCTCGCCGGTGAAGTACGTGAGGGGCAAAAACGGTATCGCGCCGGGCTGCGCATTCGCAGCAGGAGCGATTTGGAAAACATCTGCACCTGCCGCGAATCGCGCGAATGGGGCAAGGTTTGCGCCCATTCGCTTGCCGTCGGGCTGGCCTGGCTCGCGCCACCGGCGCCCGCTCCGGTCCTCCCGGCCAGCGAGAACGCGGGAACGGGGCCTTCGCGTTTCGTGTCGTTAGGCGAAGCCGGCGCCCGACCCATCGTGCTCCACTTTATTTTGCCCCCGAATTTTCGCGCGGCCTGGGAAAAGCGCCAGGTCATGATCTGCGTCGAGGCGGAAATGGCCGGGCGCCGCCTGACGCTCGATGCCCTGCCGAAGGATGAGCGGTTCGGTTGCGACGATTCCGATCTGATCGCGCTCAATTCGTTAGGCGGGGAAGCCGCCGCCGTGAACCTGCTTTCCGGCCCGGCCTTTCTTCAATGGCTCGCAGCCGTGCGCGGGCATCCGCGGCTCAGCTTTGGAAGGTCTGATCCGGCTCGCGTCCGGGCCGAAGTTTACCAGCCGCAAATCCTTTTCCGGCGTGCTGGTGAGGTCTTTGAACTCACGGCCAGGTTGGGAGAAAACGAGGTCCCGCTGGTCGCCGGAACGGACGCTTGGCTCTGGCGCGGTGGCGATTTTCTCGAGATCGGCCGCGATCTGCCGCCTCGCCTAACGAGTGTTCTCGATGGGCCGCTTCGCCTCCGGCCGCAGACCGCGGACGAGTTCCTCGCGCTCGAAGCCCCGCTCTGGCGCGAAGTCGCCGACCTTGAGCTTCCTGCCGGGATCGAATTGCCGGCAGTCGAGGAAGCGTCGCCCGCCTTCAGCTTGCAGTTGGAAGGATCGTTGCAATATCTGCGCGCGATCCTCCGTTGCGCCTATCGTGATCGCCCCGCCTTCTTCCCGTTATCCGATCCGGATAAACGTTTCGTCTTTCGCGATCCAGAAAACGCGAATCGCCTCCTCGTGCGCAATCTCAAAGCGGAAAAGGAAGCGCTGGCGCGACTCGAGCAAGCCGGTTTTGCTCGCGTCGCTGGCGCGCTCGAGCTACGCGATTCCGGTCGAATTGTGCGCTTCTTTGCTTTCGAATGTCCGGCGCTGCCGCGGAGTTGGAACATTTCTGTCACCGCGCGACTGGAGAAAGCGAGTCGCGAGCTGGAGCCGGTCACGCCGGAGATCGAGATCGTGCGTTCGGGCGAGGATTGGTTCGAGCTAAAGTATTCCGTCGCGACCGCAGCGGGTGAGGGGATTCCGCCCGGTGAGGTGCAACGTCTTCTGCGCAGCGGTCAGAGCCAGGCTCGCCTGACGAATGGAAGAACCGCCGTGCTTGACCTGGCGGCCCTGGACGATTTCGAACAGGTCCTGCGCGACGCCGATCCGCGCCAAAGCCAGCCCGGCGTTTACCGGTTGAAAAAAATTCAGGCCGGCTACCTCACGAATACGGCGGAGGAAATCGGCGCGCGCCTGCTCGGAGCATCGCAGTTCTTTCATGCCCAGCCGCCCCTCTCTTCGTTAGGCCGGTTGGCCGGCCAGCTCCGCGATTATCAGCGCAGCGGAGTGCAATGGCTCGCCGCGCTCGCCGCGCAAAATCTCGGCGGGATCCTGGCGGACGAAATGGGCCTCGGCAAAACCGTCCAGACGCTCGCTTTTCTCCAACTCGATCGTGGGAACGGCGCGTCCCTGATCGTTTGCCCGACTTCGCTCCTCTCCAACTGGCAACGGGAAGCAGCGCGTTTCACTCCGGAGTTGAAAGTGCTGAGGGTTGACGGAACAAATCGAACGAAGAAAATCGCGCGTCTCCCGGAACACGATCTTGCCCTAACGAGTTACGGTCTGCTCCGGCGCGACCTGGAACTCTACGCCGGTCTCAGTCTGCGCACGGTCGTGCTCGACGAAGCGCAGCACATCAAAAATCCCGAGACCCAAAACGCCCAGGCTGCCTTTAGCCTCAGCGCCCGCCAGCGTTTCGTCCTGACCGGGACGCCGATGGAGAATTCGGTGCGCGATCTTTGGTCGCTGATGAATTTTGTCGCGCCCGGCTACCTCGGGAGTCGCGCCGATTTTCGCGAGCGCTACGAGAAACCGCTTACGGTCAATCCCGACGCTGTCCTGCACCGTCGTCTCGCACGCCGTCTGCGTCCGTTCCTCCTCCGGCGTCGCAAGGTCGACGTCGCCCGCGAGTTGCCGGAGAAGATCGAACAGATCGTTCCGTGCGAACTCGGCCTGACCCAGCGCGCCACCTACAACGCGCTCCTGTGCGAGATCCAGCAGGGCATCGGCAAAACAGGAACGAACGACGGCGCGATGCGGATGAGAATGCTGACGGGTCTGCTCCGTCTCCGCCAGGCCTGCTGCGACCTGCGTCTGCTTGGAGCGCTGCCTGACGAGGCCGCGGAACCGTCGGCCAAGCTCGATTTGCTCGATGAATTGCTGGGGGAAATCATCGACGGCGGGCATCGCGTCCTCATCTTTAGCCAATTCGTCAAGATGCTCGATCTCGTCCGGAAGCGACTCGAGGCCAGCGGCACGGCCCATTGTTATCTCGCTGGCCTAACGAAAAATCGGCAGGAGCAAGTCGACCGTTTTCAAAATGATGAAAAGATCCCGGTCTTCCTTATCAGCCTGAAAGCTGGCGGCGTCGGGCTCAACCTTTCCGCGGCTGACACCGTGATCCATTTCGATCCCTGGTGGAACGCGGCGGTCGAAGCACAGGCGATCGATCGCGCCCATCGCATCGGGCAGAAGCGCGTCGTCACTTCCTACAAGCTGATCGCGCGCGATACCGTCGAAGAAAAAATTCTCAACCTGCAAAAACGAAAGCGCGATCTGGCGAGCGCGATGCTCGAAACCGAAGAACCGCTCATGACCGGCCTAACGGCGGCGGATCTGGCGGAACTGCTGACCTGACTCTTTCGGTCGTCTTCCTACTGTTTCACGCGCTCGAGAAAAACGGCTGGCGTGACGGCCGGCACTGGAGAACGGCGATAATCAGCGGTATTGCGGCTGACAATAAAGTCTGCGCCGCACGCCAGGGCAGCGGCCGCTTGAAACGCATCTTCCACATCGGGCATGGGCAAGGTAAGGGCTCGCAGGGCGTCAGCGGTTGTGACCGGCGCCACCTCGACGATTCGGAGTAGGCGGTCGAGGTAAGCGCGTCCGCTATCTTTGAGCAGGTAGGCGCAGTTGGGCAAAGAGTGCCACGCGACGGCGGCCTCGCCTTCCGCTTCTGCCCAACGCAGCACATTTGCGCTCTGAGTCACATGGGGCTCGCCGCCAGCGCCACTTCGAGCAGCACGTCAGTATCGATCAACACCTTCAATGATCGAGATACTTTGTTTTGAGCGCGTCGTAGAGCGGATCTGAGCCCGGTCGCGGATTTCGCAATTTTGCGGACCCGACCATTTCGGCCACCAGCGGCGCCGGCTCGGCCTGCGCGCCGGTGGATTGCAACAACGTTTCAATGAGGCCCGAAACGGTCGTGCGCCGGAGGCGCGCCGTTCGCTTTGCCTGACGATGGGTGGCGGGGTCGAGGGTGATGGTGATGCGAGCTTTCATGGCGTATGCACGTTCGTAACGGAATGCATACTCGTCAAGGATCGATGGCGCGGACTTCTTCGCCGGCCCGGCAGAACACGGCGCTATTGCCTGCGACACCGTCGAAGAAAAGGACCTTCAACCTGCAAGAACGGAAGCGCGACCTGGCCAGCGCGATGCTCGAGACCGAGGAGCCGCTCGTGACCGGCCTAACGGCGGCAGACCTCGCCGAGTTGCTCGCCTGGTCAATATCCGCCGCGAGCTACGCGGCTTCGAAATCTCGGAAGCTCTCAAAGACATGTTCGAATACTGCCGAACACTTCTGCTGGTAGAGTTCGGGCGAATAGGGACGTGGCAGGCCGTCGTCCAAGATGTCTTCGATCGCGAGTCGAACCTGCGCCCTTGCTTGCGCTTTTTGACGCCAGTCAAGGACGACTGCGTTTTTGAAGCGCTGGAGAAGCTGGCGCGCAACCTTTTTGACTTCTTCGCGCTCCTCGGAGCTGAGGTCCGGGCCCGGCCGAGTGAGGATATCGAAGACCGTCAGCTCGTCGTCGGTGAGCTGTTCGCGCACGTGGCGCTGTTGTTCTTCATTCAAGCTTCGGCTGAACGCGAGCAATTCCTCAAACAGCTCCTCGATGCTGCGGCTGCCGGAGTTGTAGGACTCGATCAGCTCTTCAAACTTCGCGAGATAATCGGCGCGGGTCTTGTTGATCCGAATCAGCTTGTCGAGCTGCGCGCGGATGGCCGCCTTCAGTCTTTCGAGATCGATGTTCTTCTTCTTCGATTGCTTGAACCGTTGTGCCAGCTTTTCGAAGTCGATCTTCGCGAGATCGATCAAAGGGCGGCCGGTGCCATCGTC
>JBOHXL010000120.1:0-8353 GCA_050736975.1 Chthoniobacterales bacterium
AGAGTCAGCTTTTCGGCCATGAGCGCGGTGCTTTTACCGGCGCGCAACAAGCGGTGAAGGGAAAGTTCGAGCTGGCAAACGAAGGCACCCTTTTTCTCGATGAAATCGCCGACATGAGTCCGCTCGCCCAGGTGAAAATCTTGCGCGTCCTCGAGTACGGAGAATTCGAGCGGCTCGGCTCGGAACAAATGCTGCACAGCGATGCGCGGATCATTTGTGCCACGAACTGCTCGCTCCTCGAGCGGGTGCGGCAGGGAAAATTCCGCGAGGATCTGTATCACCGGCTGAACGGACTCACTCTGCTCATCCCGCCTTTGCGCGAGCGAATGGAGGAGCTGCCGGCTTTGATCGCAGCGGAGCTAAAGGCGTCGGCCGCCAGCGAAGGGAAAAGCATCACCGCAATTCACAAGGAAGCGATGGATAAGCTCATCTCTTATCCCTGGCCGGGAAATTTGCGCGAACTCAGTCACACCGTCCGAACGATGACCCTCTTTTGCGAAGGCCGCGTCATTCTGCCCGAGCACGTGGTTTTCCCGCCCGACCTCAAGACCAATCCGCCGGCGGAGCCGGCGGCCGAGGCCGGGCTCTTGCCTAACGGCGCCCCGAATCCGGACGATCTTTCGCTGGCCAACGCCGTCGCCCGCCACGTGCAGCTTGTTTACGCGCAAGCCGGAGGAAACCAGCGGCGCACCGCGCGCCTCCTGGGCATCTCGCGCGCCACCCTCGCGCGGCATCTTCGGGCCAAGCCGCAAAAATGAGCCGGACCAAGGCAGGATTGATCCAGAGAGCCTCGCAGCGGGGCCGGAGGCATCTGGCGGATCGATCCCAAATTTCATTTTCGGCAGGCCGATTTTTTGCGCTGGCGCAAGTGTGCTTTTTCAGAGGAAAACCGGAGCCAAAACTTCGTTCTGGGCAGACGCGATTTTTCGCCGCAAACTGCCTCTGGCATGAATGGTGTTAACAGGATCCACAAGTGAGCGCGCCGAGAGACAAAAAACATGCGCCTGCCGATGGATCACCGATCCATCAGCAGAAACGCAAGAAGGAAAAATTGATCCGGCTCGATGACCTAATCCCGAAGGGGAACGTCTCGGGCGGCCGTCAATTGCTCTTCGGCGCGACTGACATCAACCAAACAACAAACCAACCAAGGAGAGAGAAGTAGTATGGCAACAAGCAAAAAGAAAAAGGAAGTTCAAGTGCGCGATCTAAAACCGGCAAAAGACGCCAAAGGCGGAGTCGCCCTGGCCGGCCGGACTGCTGACGGCCGGACCGTTGCGGGGCGGACCGTTGCGGGCCGCACCGTCGCTGGCCGCACTGTACAATAAGCACTTCCCACCGGGCAAACCGCCCCGCGGTCCAACCCCGCCGGGCGGTTCCACTTTTGTCAGGCAAGAAAACATCCGGTCCGCACGGGCCGGGTCTTTTGTTTCTTTGAACCCTAAAGCCCGTCCGGGTGACGAGGCTCAAAACCGCGCGGCGGGCGCGGCGTCAGTTGCCAGCGAGGTGCTTCGCGATCGCTCCACCGGTTCCAAGCCGTCGTGTCGAGCCGTAACCCTGCGATAACGGCAAAGGCATGCCCGTTGCGAGCGTAGATCGTGATCCATTTTCCCCGGCCGCGAGCGCCAAAACGAGTCAGCTCATTCGAGCTCATCGGAGTCCGAAGCAAGCCGGCGGCCGCGAGCGCGTAGGAAACGGTCCCCGAACAATCGTAGCCGACATCGAAAAACGTCGCGTGACCGCCGCCCCAGCGATACGGCTTGGAACGCAGCACGTTCGCCGCCCAGATTGCGCGTTTCACCGATAGCGGCGCCTTCGCCGGCGCGTAAGCAACCCCTCGCCGGAGGCGCGCCACTCTTCCCGGGACAGTCGGGCCGTAGGTCGGAAATGGATTCGCGAGTCCGCGCGGAATGATTCCACAAAGGAGGAAACTAAAAAAAAACGCGAAACGAAAACCGGTAAACATTCAGGATATTGGGAAACTGCCGCCATGCCAGACCCGCTCGGCGCCACGGATCCTGCGGCATCGTTATCGACGAGTCGAATTTTCCGCGCAAGACTTTCCTGTGGAGCCGATGAAAAAAGAGCAGATCGTCGAGGTGCTCGAAACAATCGCCACCTTGCTCGAGTTGCAGGAGGAGAACCCCTTCAAAATCCGCGCCTACAGCAATGCGGCGCGCTCGATCGAAACCTGGGGCGGCAACCTGCAGACGTTGGCGGAAGAAGGCCGGCTCGAGGAAATCCCGGGTGTAGGCAAGGCGATCGCGGGTAAAATCACCGAGCTTGCCCTGACTGGCTCGTCGATGTTTTACGACGAACTGCGCGCGAAATTTCCGCCTGGGATTCTTGAGCTTTTTTTGCTGCCCGGGTTGGGCGCGAAGAAAATCAAAGCGCTGCACGAAAAATTGGGGGTTGGCTCGATTACGGAGCTGGAGCAGGCTTGTCAGACCGGACGGGTCGCGCAGCTGCCTGGTTTTGGCAAAACGACCCAGGGAAAAATCGCCCTAACGATCGCGAACCGGGCGCAACACGCCGGCAGCTTCCAGCTGGGCGAGGTCGCAGCCGAGGCCGAAGAGCTGCAGAACGATCTGCGCGCGCACCCCGATGCGGCGCGCGTCAGCCTTGCCGGAAGTTACCGCCGACGGAAGGAAATCGTGCGCGATCTCGATTTCATCGTCGCGACAAAAAGTCCGGAAACGATCACCGAATTCTTCGTCAGGCATCCACTCGTGGGGAGCGTCATGGCGCGCGGCGCGACCAAGACGAGCGTTCGTTTGCGCTCCGGCATCCAGGCGGATCTGCGGGTTGTAAGCAGCGCGGAATATCCGTTCGCCCTCGGCTATTTCACCGGCAGCAAAGAGCATAACATTGTGCTGCGAAACCGCGCGCTGCAACGCGGCTGGACCCTGAACGAATATCGCCTCGCACCTGCCGATTCGCCGCCCAGGAAGAAAAAGCCCGCGAACAAAATTCCGCAGGTCCGCGACGAGGCGGGACTCTATCGGGCGCTCGATCTTGATTTCATCCCGCCGGAATTGCGCGAGAACTGCGGCGAGATCGAGGCGGCGGCAGAAGGCCGCCTCCCGCGCCTGCTCGAACCGGAAAACCTGCGTGGCACTTTCCATTGCCACACGAGCGCGAGCGACGGCCGCAATTCGCTCGAAGAAATGGCGACCGCGGCGCAGGAACTTGGTTTGCAATATCTCGGGATCGCCGATCACAGCCGCAGCTCGATCCAAGCCGGCGGGCTTGACCGGGCGCGGCTCCGCCTGCAGGTCGCGGCCATTCGCAGGCTCAACCAGACGTTCGACGGCTTCCGGCTTTTTGCCGGAGTCGAGTGCGACATCCTGCGCGACGGCTCGCTCGATTTCGACGACGAAACGTTAGGCGAACTCGACTACGTCGTCGCTTCGGTGCATTCGGCGTTTCAGTTGCCGGAAGCGGAGATGACGAAGCGGATCATTTGCGCGCTCCGCAATCCCCATGTGACCTTTCTCGCGCATCCCACCGGACGGCTGCTCTTGCAACGGGAGGGCTACGCGGTCGACATCCCCGCCATCCTCGAAGCGGCGGCGGAGACGGGGACCTGGATTGAACTCAATGCCGCGCCCAAGCGTCTCGATCTCGATTGGCGCTGGTGGCCGCTCGCCAGGGAAAAGGGAGTGAAGTGCGTCATCAATCCCGATGCGCACGGCGTGGAAAAATTGCAGGACCTCTGGTTCGGAATCGGCATCGCGCGGAAGGGCTGGCTCACAAAAGCCGAGGTGATGAATTGTCTGCCCCTGGGGAAGATCGAGCACGAACTGCAAAGGAAGCGGGATAGCTTTAAGTTTTAGGTTTTAAGACGAGGCCGGCACCAGGACAGACTTAAAGCTTAAATCTTGGCCCTTTGCGGCAGAAACATCGTCAGACATTTGCAGGCTCCGCCGGCTTTGAGGAATTCGCTCATCGGCAGCGGGTGACAATGAAAGCCGCGTTCGCCTAACGACCGCATGAGCTTGGGCGCGCCTTCGGGAAGCACAATCTCCTGGTCGAGCACGACGGCGTTGCAGGAAAAATGGGCCGCTTCTTCCTCCGCTACATCGATCAGGTTCGGCACGTGACTGCGAATCGCGCGCTGGCCGTATTCGTCGAAGGCGGGCGGGAACCAAACCGCGCCGCCGTCACTGAGAGGGCAAAAGCAGGTGTCGATGTGATAGAAGCGCGGATCGACCAGCTCGACCGAGACGACAAGGCACTTCAAGATGTCCGCCACGCTGCGATGCGAGTTGACGTCGGTGCGAAATTTGTAGCCGCAAAAAAGGGCGTCACCGGCGAAGAGGGCGTCACCTTCACCCTCGAAGAACTGGTCGGCCGGGAGCCAGATGACTTCGTAACCATGCTCCTCCATCCATTGCGCGAAGAAGGGCGCTTCCCCGGCCCGTTCTTTGTGCCGAAAATTGCTCGGGATGAATTTCTGGCCCACCGTCAGGCCGGCATTAGCAGTGAAAACCATGTCGGGAAGCTTCGGCCGAGCGGGAACCAGATGGACGTCACAGCCGAGGCTGAGCAGTTTCTCATGGAGTCCGCGCCACTGGGCCTGGACAAGCGCGGTGTCGGCGCCGCGAGCGCGACTCATCCAAGGGTTTATCTCATATTCAATGCCGTAATAATCCGGCGAGCAGAGGAGCAATTTCCGCATACGAAGTCTTTGCCTAACGACCCGCGGCGATGCAATCGGTCAGTTCGCGCAGAAAGGGCTCGAGGTCGGTGACCAGGCCAACCGCCTGGAAAGTTCCGCGGTCAGTCAGCGTCGTAACCACGCCGGGATTGATGTCGATGCAGAGCGTCTTCACCGTGGCCGGGAGCAGACTCGCCACCGCGATGGAGTGCAACATCGTGCCCATCATGACCGCGATGGTGACGCCTTCGAGCTTGGCCCGCATCGCCTCCTGCGCTTCGACTGCGTCGGTGATCACGTCGGGCAGCGGGCCATCATCCCGGATGGAACCGGCGAGGACAAAATCAACGTTATGCTTCACACACGTGTACATGATCCCGCTCTTCAAAAGCTCGCTCTCCACCGCCTGCCGGATCCCGCCGGCGCCACGCACCGCGTTGATCGCGCGCATGTGATTTTGCGTTCCCTGATCGGTGAACCCGCCATGCTCGAGATTGACGCCTGACGAAGTCCCGAAGAGCGCGTTCTCGATGTCGTGGACGGCGAGCGCGTTGCCGGCAAAGAGCAGTTGGACAAAACCCCACTCGATCAATTTCTCGAAATGCTCCGCGGCGCCAGTATGGACGATCGCCGGCCCGCCGACGACGAGAATCTTGCCGTTCTCCTCGCGGGAGCGTCTAAATTCCCGCGCCATCGCGCGGATGACCGCACTCTTTGGTTTCTCGATCGAGACGTTGCTCGACATGAACTCAAAGACATCCGTTCGCGCAGTCGAGCGTTGCAGCGGCACGACCCGGATGCCGTGATGCCCGACGACCACTTCCATCCCTTTCTTCATCCCGTAGAATTTGGTCGCCGTCGCCGTCTTCGCCTTGCGATCGACAACGATGGCGCTGTCCATCAAGGCGGGTTTCACCTCAATCTCGGCGCCGTCGAGGCGCACGAAGGTCTGCTGATTGGTCGTGACGTAAAACCCCTGCGGGAAAACCCCGTCAACCGGCGCCTGAGCCAGCTGCACGCTTTCTTTCTCGCGCACTTCCGCGCCGTGCTGCCGCAGGCGCAGGATCAACTCGTCGAGCTCATCGGCCGAGGGCATCGTGACTTCGATGCGCGCAAAACTCTGGTCGGCGCGCTGCTCGCCGATCCGGATCTCGCCGATCTTGAAAGTGGCGTCCCGGGCGATGATTTCGTCGAGCACCTTGGGCAGGATAAGGGAATCGATGATGTGGCCACGCAGCTCGATCGTCTCGGAAGGCATCGGCCGAACTTAGCCACTGAACGCGACCGCGCCAGTTGAAGCGCGCCGCGTCACTACTCTCACGACCGCGAAGATTTGTGCCCCACCCGATTTCGGCTTGTCCGCTGAACTCGCTCAGCTATTAATGCAGCCGCATCAACGCCGCCGAGATGGAAGAACCAAATAAATTGACGATCGATAACTCTGCCCTGCGGCCGAAGGGCTTCCAGGTCTCCGTCGATCCGCTGATAGGGACGGCCACGACCGCCGCTATGCCTAACGAATTGCCCGCTTCCTACGGGACCGACCTGCTCTACGTCGTGGCGCGCGATCCGAATTCGCTTTTCCTTTACTGGGACCTGAATTGGACACGCCTCTTCGCCCGGGCCGGACTTTCGCCCCGAGAAATTCAGCTGCGCATTTATCGCGGCGACGATTCCGTTGAAGCAACCCGCGAGATCAATCCATTTCGCGGTCATTGCTATGTCGACGTCGCAGCCGCGGGAACGACCTATTTCTGCGAGCTGGGGTGTTTCGATGGCAACGTCTGGAAAAGCCTCGCCCGTTCCGCGACGACCATGACGCCCGAGTCGGGTGTTTCCGACGATCTCTCCGCCACTTTCGCGACGCTGCCGATTCATCTCAGCTTCCAGCGACTGCTGGATATCTTCCGGATGACTCGATCGGATGGTCAGGCTCTCGCCAGTTCCGTTGCCGCGCTGCAAGAGAACGCTCGGGTTCTTCAGGAGAAGCTGACGCCGGAGGCATGGTCGGAACTCCTGGCCGCGACCGCCGCTTCGCTCGACGGAACCAATTGCCACGGAAATGGTGCGCGGACTTCTGAACTCGCCGCACTTCTGCAATCAACCCGGAAAAATCCAGCGGGATCGACGACGGCGGAGCAGCGCGCGAAGTGGATCGAGCTGGACGAAAATCTTGGCGGTGCGAGCGAAAGCGGGATTGGCGGGAGTAGCCCTGCCTAACAAACTGACTCGGCCGCCGTCAACTGCCGCGGGTCAGGTTTGGTTTCCGGCCATGCGCGGTTGCGCCAGCCTGCTCCGGCGCACGCCATAGGAAAAATAAACCACCATTCCGATGGCGAACCAGACGAGCAAGCGCCGCCAGGTTGGCCAGGGCAGCGCCGCCATCAGCAAAACGGCGGAGAGCGCGCCAGCCGGCGCCACAAACCAGACCCAGGGCGTGGCAAATTTACGCGGCAGGTCCGGCTCGCGCACACGCAGGACGAGGATGCCGACGGAGACGATGACGAAAGCCAGCAACGTCCCGATGGAGCAAAGGCTGCCTGCCTCGCGCACCGTGAAGATCGCCGAGAAAAAGGCCACACCCACGCCCGTCACAATGGACGTGAGCCACGGAGTGCGGAAGCGGGGATGCACCCGGCTAACGAACGGTGGGAGCAGACCGTCGCGCGCCATACTGTAAAATACACGCGACTGGCCCAGCAACATCACGAGGATGACCGACGACAAGCCGGCGATGGCGCCCAATTTTATTAAACGCCCCATCCAGCCCAGACCGGCGTGATCAGCCGCGACCGCAATCGGATCGGGCACGTCAAGCTGGCCGTAGGGCACAACGCCGGTCGCGATTCCGGAGACGAGGATATAAAGCACGGTGCAGAGCAGGAGCGAGCCAATGATGCCGATCGGCATGTCGCGCTGCGGATTCTTCGCTTCCTGAGCCGCAGTGCTGACGGCGTCGAAGCCGATGTAGGCGAAGAAGACGATGCCCGCGCCGGTCATCACACCGCTCCAGCCGAAGTGGCCGGAAAGTCCCCTGTTCGCTGGGATAAACGGATGCCAGTTCGCCGGGTTCATGGCATGAACCGCACCGACGATAAACAGCAGCACTACCGCGACTTTCACGAGCACAATCAGATTATTGAAGTTGGCCGACTCCTTGATCCCAACTATCAGCAGTGTCGTAACCGCAAAGATGATAATCACCGCAGGCAGATTGAAAATCGCCGTGACCTGATGGAGCGTCGCCGGGTCAGTTCCCGCCGCTTTAATTTGCTCCAGCAAACCTGCGCTCGCCACCCAGCCGGCTTTAGCCTTCAGGGTCGCGGCAAGAGCAGCGGGAAGTTCTATTAACTGCGTGCCGCGCGCGGCCGACAAGGCGGGCGGGATATCGATGCCAAAGTCATGCAGGAACGAAACCACATAGCCGGACCAACCGATCGCGACCGTGATCGCGCCGACGGCATATTCGAGAATCAAATCCCAGCCAATGATCCAGGCGACGAGCTCGCCGAGCGTGGCATAGCCATAGGTGTAGGCGCTGCCGGCCATCGGCACGAGCGAAGCGAATTCGCTGTAGCACAACGCGGCAAATACTGACGCCACGCCGGCCAGCGCAAATGACAGGACAACCGCCGGCCCGGCATTTTGTGCGGCGACCGTGCCGGTGAGCACGAAGATGCCGGTGCCGATGAT
>JBOHXL010000121.1:0-3809 GCA_050736975.1 Chthoniobacterales bacterium
GACAAAGTTATGCTAGAAGTTTCGCCTTACGATTTGTCGAAAGGGCGAATCACTTTTCGCCATCGCTAGCGCGGAGAAAATGCTCCGCGTTTTTCGTCTCGTAAAAACCATGAAAGTACGGCCGTCAGTTAAAAGACTTTGTGAAGGATGCAAGATCGTGAAGCGCAAGAACGTGGTGCGCGTGATCTGCAACAAAAACCCACGCCACAAACAGCGCCAGGGCTAGAAGGTCGTTATGCCAAGATTACTCGGAGTAGAAATTCCCGCCGATAAACGCATCGAAGCGTCTTTGACCTATATCTACGGCGTCGGCCCGACGACCGCCAAACGCGTCCTCGAGCAAACCAACATCGACCCGAATTTGCGCGCCAAGGATCTGACCCCGCAGCAGATCAACGAGATCATCCAGACGATTACCCACAACAAATTGCCCATCGAAGGCGATCTGCGCCGCGAAGTGCAGAGCAATCTGAAGCGGTTGCAGGCGATCAATTGTTATCGCGGCGTCCGGCACCGCCGGGGTTTGCCCGTGCGCGGACAGCGCACCTCGACCAACGCCCGTACCCGCAAGGGTCCGCGCAAGACGGTTGGCGTGATACGCAACAAGGACGCAAAAGCTGGCAAAGTTTAATCTGACGAACTGACATGGCTGAAGAATCCGAAAATCAGACTCCGGCGGAAGTGCCGCCAAACGACACGCCGCAGCCGGAAGCGATCGCGCCTGAAGAGCAGGCGGCTGCAACCGAAGCTCCCACGGCCAACGATCCCGGCGCAGAGCCAAGTGAAGCTCTCATGACTACAGAGGCGGCGCCCGTCACTGCCAAGGCCGCGGCAAAAAAGACGGCAAAGAAAACGACCAAGAAAGCGGCGGCCGATGTTCCAGCCGCTGCCGAGGCGCCGAAGGAAAATCTTTCGCTTGACCCGAACGACGTCGAAAAGCCGAAAATTATCAAGGCGAAGGGGAGCAAGAATGTTTACTCCGGCTACGCCCACGTCCTCTCCACTTTCAACAACACAATCGTCACCATCACTGATCTGCACGGCAACGTGATCGGTTGGTCAAGCGCTGGCAAAGTCGGCTTCAAAGGCTCGCGCAAGAGTACGGCCTATGCGGCGCAAATGGTCGCGCAGGATGCCTCGCGCCAGGCAATGGGTCACGGCCTGAAAGAAGTCGAAGTGCTCGTGCGGGGACCGGGCGCCGGTCGTGAGTCCGCGGTGCGGGCGCTTCAGGCGATCGGTCTCGATCTGACGGTCATCCGCGACGTAACGCCGGTGCCGCACAACGGGTGCCGCCCGCCCAAACAACGGCGCGTTTGATCGATTTTACGACTTAAGGAATAACCATCACCATGGCCAGATACACCGGACCAAAAACCAAGATCGCCCGTCGCTATGGCGTGCCGCTTTTCGGACCTTCCAAATCGCTCGAACGGAAGAATTATCCGCCAGGAATGCATGGACCAAAGGGTTCGAGGCGCAAGCAATCCGATTACGCGATCGCCCTCGGGGAAAAACAGAAGCTGCGTTTCCAGTACGGCCTGATGGAAAAGCAATTCCGGCGGATCTTCGAAACCGCGTTGCAGCGGCGCGGCGTGACCGGCGAAACTTTGCTCCAGCTTCTTGAGACGCGGCTCGATAATGTCGTCTTCCGCCTCGGCCTCGCGAACACGCGGAGCGCGGCGCGCCAGTTGGTATCGCATGGGCACGTGCAGGTCAACGGCAAGAACGTCAACATCTCCTCTTTCAACGTGAAGGCGGGCGACGAAGTCACGGTCAAAGATCGGCCGAAATCGCGCCAGCTCGCGTTGCGTAACATGGAGTTGACGCAGATCGCGCCAGTTCCGGATTGGCTGACGGTGGATCGCGATGGGTTGAGTGGCAAAGTCGCGCACATCCCGTCGCGCGAAGAGATGCAGCCGATCGTTAACGAGCAGTTGATCGTCGAATTGTATTCGCGTTAGGCCGGTGAAACCGCGGGCGTGTTGCCCGCAGAAGTGACGCTTTCTGCCGGCCCGCGGGTCGTTGAGTCGGCCGACACGACCACCGCTACAGGCGCTCTTCCAGCATGGCGAGCGCTTTGTCATAGCTGCAACGCGCGAGAAAGTGTGCCAGCTGCGGGTCGACAGGTTGAGGCAGCGATTTCTCCAAAACGGCAATTTTTTCCGAGACCGATCTAAGTCTTTCGAGATGCCGCTCCGGATCGAGGCGGCTGGTTTCGTCCGCAATAATTACGCGCCGTTCGCGCAGGGCGGTGACAAGTTTGGCTTCGGGCGAGGTCATTGGTTTGAGCGTTCGCAAAAAGAGACGCAACTAAAGCTTGAATCGCAGGCGCTTTTTTCGCAAGCCTCCGGGATGGCCGAAGTCAAGAACAAGCGAGTGCTGATTGTGGATGACGACACGACGGTGCTGCGGATCATCCGTGAAGCGCTGCAGAATTTGCTGCACTGGGAAGTAGATACGTCGCCGCTACCCGAATACGGTTTTGAGCTTGCGCTCAAGAAAACCTACGACCTGATGATCTTTGATTTCTCCATGCCGATGATCGATGGCACGCTCCTCTTTCTACTCATCACCAAGGCATATGAGAATTCTTCGCCGGCGCGCAGGATGCCGCCGCTTCTCCTCGTCTCGGGACAGGGCTCGGACGAGCGTGCCCAGGAGTTGCTGAAGGAGGCGCGGGTTGGCGGCTTCCTGGCCAAGCCATTCACGATCAATCGCCTGATCGAGAAGGTGAAGCAGTGCGTCCCGGAAGCCGAATCGGTTTCTTAGGGTGCAGAACTCGGAGCACTGGCCGCTGGCCTGTCGCGTTCCAACACCTCGCCTAACGGCAATGGCGGAATGGTGTGTTCAAATTGTTGGAGAATCTTCGCCGCGGTGTTGAGATCGCGAAAAGCCCGGCCTGAGGGTGCGAGGCGTTCAAAAGAACCTCGATGACGTGCCCTTCCATGGGAAGGTCGGCGGCGAACCGCTGCCAACACACACTGGCGCCCTGTGCTTCCCGGCGACAGACTTGCTTCCGCCTCGTTTAGCCGCCCTCCCGCGCCTCCGCTTGTAATTGCCGCCGCGCTTCCAACCAGTCGTCGGCTGAATTTCCCGGGATACCTTCTCGCATCCGGCGTTCCGAGATGAAATAGGCGCGAGTCCGGATTTCCTCGTCGGGAATCGAGACACTCTCAGCAGCCGCTTTGCGCTTCGAAGAGGTATTCGTTCGAGCCCGGCGGTCGGCGGGCGTTTTACGAGGCAATGCACTTCGGCTCTTGCCGGCGGATTTGACCCGCGTGGCTGATTTCCTTGCCTTGGTTGCCGGGCTCTTCGCGGCTTTTGCCATGCCACCCTCATTCTGGCTTTCCACGTCGGGCACCGAACGGGAGACTTCCGCGGCTGCTGCCTCTTTCGATTTTTTTGAACTTTTCGCCATTTACTTTTCCTTTACGTCGGCAAGCCTGTACGCGCAGAGGAAAACCGCGCAAGCGGAAATCGGCATGAAAAAGGCTACCGCGAATTCAATCCGACCATGAGGCATTTTGTTTTCCGTTGGGCCATCACGACCGTGGCCGTCATGGTCGCCGCGTCGGTCATCGGCGGGATTCGCTACGACAGCTTTGGCTCGCTAATCGGCGCCGCACTATTGCTCGGAATTCTGAATGCCTTTCTTCGTCCGATCCTGCTTTTGCTGGCCGCGCCGTTGATCATCCTGACTCTTGGGGTGTTCATCTTCGTCGTCAACGCCCTCATGCTCCTTCTCGTCAACGAGTTTGTGCATGGGTTTCATGTCGATAGTTTCGGGAGCGCGTTTTGGGGCGCGATCC
>JBOHXL010000122.1:0-42444 GCA_050736975.1 Chthoniobacterales bacterium
GCGCGCACGCCGCTCATCATCAGCGGACCAGCCACGGTTTCGACGCATCAATACGATCGGCTCAAGCCGCTGGTGGATCAGCTGGTGAAAAAGCAAAACATGCTTTGTAACCGCCTCGCGAGCGAAGCGAAGGAAGCGTTCGACAAAAACGACGTCGACGAAGGCGGCCGGCTCATGTTCAAGGTCAAACTCGGTCAGCCGCGCAACAAGCAGCTCCTCCGCATGATGGAGGACCCAGAGAAGCGCAAGGCGATCGACAAGGCCGAGCTCTCCTTTTACACGGATACGCGCAAGGAAGAACTCTTCGCCCTCAAGGAGGAGCTGTTCTTCACCATGGACGAGAAGTCGCACGAAGCTGATCTCTCGGAAAAAGGTCGGGAGTTTCTAAATCCTGACGATCCCGATTCCTTCGTGCTCCCGGATTTGATCAGCGAATTCACCGACATCGATCTCAACCGTACCCTGAGCGACGAGGAAAAAGACCGGCTGAAAGCCCAACGCCAGGAACAATGCGACCGGCAGGCCGAGCAGATTCACAACATCTCGCAGTTGCTCCGCGCCTATTGCCTGTTTGAGAAGGACGTGGCCTATGTGGTGGAGGAGAACAAGGTCGTGATCGTCGACGAATTCACCGGCCGGAAGATGCCGGGCCGGCGCTGGAGCGACGGCTTGCATCAGGCGGTCGAAGCGAAGGAAGGCGTGCAGATCGATCGCGAAACCCAAACCCTGGCCACGATCACAATCCAGAATTACTTCCGCCTTTACCACAAGCTCGCGGGCATGACCGGTACCGCTGAGACCGAGGCAAACGAGTTTCACGACATCTACAAACTGGATGTCGCGGTCATCCCGACCAACCGCCCGGTCGCGCGGACGGACGCGAACGATCGCATCTACAAAACGCGCCGCGAAAAATACAATGCGGTCATTAACGAGATCCGCGAAAAGCACGCGTCGCAGCAGCCAGTGCTTGTTGGCACGGTGAGCGTGGAAGCGTCCGAGTTGCTCAGCCGCATGCTAAAGCGGGAAAAAATTCCACACAATGTGCTGAACGCAAAATATCACCGGCAGGAAGCGGAAATCGTGCAGCGGGCTGGACAGCCGGGCACTGTTACGATTTCGACCAACATGGCCGGTCGCGGCACCGATATTAAACTCGGTCCCGGTGTTCCTGAAAAAGGCGGCCTCTACGTTATCGGCACCGAGCGTCACGAGTCGCGCCGCATCGACCGCCAGTTGCGCGGGCGTTGTGCGCGCCAGGGCGATCCGGGCGCGACTCGGTTTTATGTCAGCTTCGAGGACGACCTCATGCGTAACTTCGGCGCGGCCGATCGCATGACGAAAATCATGGAACGTTTCGGCCTTGAGGAAGGCCAGGAGCTTGAACATCGCTGGCTCAACAAATCGGTCGAGACCGCGCAGAAACGCGTCGAGGAACGCAACTATCTCGCGCGCAAGCGCACCCTCGATTTCGACGACGTCATGAACAACCAGCGAGAGGTGGTTTATACCTACCGCAACGAAGTCATCGACACGGAAGACCCGCACCGGCTGGTCTACGAAGTGATCGATGAAGCTGTCCCGGCGAAAGTGAAAGAATATCTCGGGACGGGCGCCGCCGGCGACGAACCAAACCACGCTGGCTTGCTCAACTGGGTTAACAGCACTTTTCCGCTTGGCCTAACGAAAGACAAAGCACAGTTCGACACCCGCACTCCGGATGAGAACGCCGAGTTCCTGATCGGCAAAATCAAGGAAGCCTACGAGCGCAAGTCGAGCCACGAGGAACCAGCCGCGGTCAAGAGCCTGGAGCGCTATATCATTCTGAATGCGATCGATCGTCTCTGGCAGGAGCATCTCTACGCAATGGACGCGCTCCGCGAAGGCGTCTATCTGCGCGGCTATGCCCAGAAGGACCCGCTCATCGAATACAAGACGGAAGCCTATGAGATGTTTGTCGATCTGATGGCCAACATCAAAAATGAAGTGCTGCACAACCTCTTTCGCAGCACCTCGAACCTGCAGGCCTTCGAAACATTCCTCTCCACCCTGCCGCAATTTCTCATGCGCGATCAGGCGCCGACGTCATCGACGGGCGCCGGTCCGACGCCAGGTCTGCGTCCCGAGCGCATCGGCGCACCGGTCGGTGGGGGGAACGGCGAGATCGAGGGAAATGGTTCGGAAGTCAAATTGGAGCTCGCACCGGTGCGGCGCGAAATGCCCAAAGTAGGCCGTAACGAGCCCTGTCCTTGCGGCAGCGGGAAGAAATATAAGAACTGCTGCGGCCGCGTTGCCTGACGACAGGCCTCCGACCGGGACGCACCAGCGGTCCCGCGGAAAACCGCCGGCCAGTCTCCAATCGAGCGCGGAGCTTTACTCGGCAACTCAGCCCAACCCCATCGAGGCCAGAAGCTGATTATCGATCCGACCGTCGACTGCCAAACCATTCGCGCGTTCATAATTCCGGATCGCGCGCCGCGTGCCCTCCCCGATGACGCCGTCAATCGCGCCACGATAGTAACCAGCGGTAGCCAGCCCGCGCTGCACTTGCACGGCGATGGAAACATCTTTACCGGAGCCATTGGTCCGCTGGGGCGGGTTTGCCATTCGCCCCTGGTAAACTCCGTTGGGACCATACGAGTAGTAGGCCCCGACCGGATAACCCCAGCCGTAAGGATAACCGTAACCATAGTAGTACGGATAACCCCAATAGGGACCGTAATAGAACGGATATCCAAAACCGCCGAAGTAAACATTGAACCGCCCCCCGTTATGGAAGTGGAAATGTCCGTGGCCAAAGTCTCCGTGGTGGAAGCCGCCGCCGTTGCGATTCCCGCCGCCGTGGTTTCCGCGCATTTGCGCCTCCGCGGGCACAGCCAATGCGAATAGCCCGAACGCCGCTAGAATCATCGTCAGAGTTTTTGTTATTTTCATTTGGTATTGCCTCTGTTTGCCTGTTTCGATTATAGCATAATAACGCGCATTTTTCCGCTTATTCTACTCGGAAAATTGCATGCTCTCAGCTCCCTCGACCGATGCTCGTTTCGCGAAAAACCTCCCTCACGCTCGCGATCGTTTGCAGTCTGACGATGGGGACAGCCTTCCCCGCCGTCAAATCCCGCAGCATTAGTCCGTCGCGCCAGTTTCTCGTTTACGGCGCAGATCTCGCGATCCGCGGCGCGATGTGCGATCTCGCGGAACAAACCAAGGAAAACCTCCTGCGGCTGCTTGATCAGCACGACAACTGGAAGACGCCAATTATCATCAGTCTCGATTATCCGCAGGCGAACACCCCGGAGACGCCGGGCTCGCGCCTCGAGGTCAGCCAATTGGGTTACGGCCTGAAACTGCAGCTCAATCTGCTCGTGACCGCCGAAATGGAAGGCCGCGACGTGCGACGTGTTTTGCTCCGAACGGTCCTGATCGAAATGATGTATCGCGAGCGGGGCAACATCGCGGCCAGCATGTCTTATGTGGCTCCGCCTGAGTGGCTACTGGACGGCGTACTGGCGCTCCAACCGGGAGTCGATGCCGATGAGCGTGTGCAATTACTCAAGACGGTGGTGAATTCGAACAAGATCGCGCCCTTGGAGGACATCGTGCGACAATCGCAGACCCAGCTCGACGTGCCATCCCGCAAACTCTTTGATGCCTACTCCGAGGCGCTCGTGCAATTACTCCTTCAGGCGCCCGGCGGGAAGCAGAAGCTGGCACAATTCATCGCCGATCTGCCCGCGGCCCCGACCGATGAAATGGCGAACCTGTGCGTGCATTTTCCGGAAACACTCGGCCGGTCTCCCGGCAAATGGTGGGCCCTGAGTGTGGCATGGCTTTCCGCGAAGAATCGTTATGAAATTCTGAGCGCAGCGGAAACTTCCACGCTGCTGAATCATCTGCTGCGCTTCCCAATCACCGGGCCGGATGGCACGAGGCGCGAGTATTCGTTAGGCGACTACGAGTCGTTTTGCCAATTGCCGGGTTATCGGGGAGCGCTCGAGCAGGTCGGCCGGCAACTCCTCCTTCTCGGCGCCCGGGCTCATCCCTTCTATCGCGCGATTGTGCAGGAGGATTACGAATTGAGCGCACTGCTGGTGCGTGGCCAGGCGCGCTGGGTGCGAGGAAGCCTCGACCGCGTCGCCAGGCATCGCGCGGTGATCAAACGGCAGGCGAACCAGATCGCTGACTACCTGAATTGGTACGAGGCGACCCAGCTCAAAACGATGAGCGGCGCCTTTACCAATCTGTTGGTTGACACCAAGACGGCGGACAACTCGCAGACGCCTCGGCGCGATCCTATCTCGGTTTACCTCGATTCGATCGAGATGGAGATGCAGTAGCTTCCCGGATTCCAATCGCTTTCCATTAGGAGGCACGCGCGGGAGCACGAGGGGATGAGCAGGTAGCGTCCAAATTTAAAAAATTGGGACGCTGCCGATGAGCGAGGACATTTGCTCCGACCGCGGAAGGTGATTATCATAGCGCTCGCGCTTCCCGGAGCGCTCCTCTTTCGCATGCAAAAAATCGGATTTGCTGAAGCCCTCGACTCGATCGTCGCGACTGACCCTCGTTATCACCGCGACGCTTACGTTTTCCTGCGCGACGCGCTCGATTACACGACGAAGCAGCAGAAGAAATCCAAGGGCGCCGCGGTCCGCCACGTCGCCGGACCGGAATTGCTCGAGGGCGTGCGCCTCTATGCCCTGAAGGAGTTTGGTCCAATGGCGCTGACCGTTTTCTCCTACTGGGGAATCGAACGCTGCGAAGACATCGGGCACATGGTCTTCAATCTGATCAGCGCCGGCATTTTTGGAAAAACGGAACAGGATTCGATTGAGGATTTCAAAGCCGTTTACGATTTTCGCGAGGCGTTTGAGAAACCGTTTCTGCCTGCGACCAGGCCTTCTCCGGCCGAACCGCCGCCGGCTCTGCCGGCGCCGAAAATTTCGTGAGCGGCCGGTCGAGCGGCGACGGTTTACGCTAATGCCATGAGCTCCGACCAACTCAGGAACATTCCTCCGGGCAATGCGCCGGCGATTGAATTCCCGCCGGTTACGGCGCAGAAGTGGACCCTGCCTAACGGCCTAACGATCATCGTGCAAATCGATCGCAGCGCGCCAGTCGCGAGTGTCCAGGCGTGGTGCGGGACGGGCAGCATTGATGAGGGTCGGCATCTCGGCTCGGGGCTTTCCCACATTCTCGAGCATATGCTTTTCAAGGGAACAAAAACCCGCACGACCAATGCGATCGCGCAGAGCATCCAGAACGAGGGCGGGTACATCAATGCCTATACCTCGTTCGATCGGACGGTTTACTGGGTTGACGTGCCGAAGGAAGGCGTGGCCAGCGCGCTCGATATCCTGTCGGATGCAATGATGAACTCTACCCTTCCCGTGGAGGAATATGTGAAGGAGCAGGAGGTCATCCGGCGCGAATTCGCGATGGGCTACGACGATCCGGATCGGATGGTTGGGCAGATCATGTTCAAGACCGCCTACCAACGGCATCCTTACCGTTTACCGGTGATCGGTGAGATCCAGATATTTGACCAGCTCACGCAGCAGGACGTGGCCGACTATTACCGTAACCGGTATGTGCCGAACAACCTCACCTTTGTCGTGGTGGGTGACGTAGACGCCGGCCGGGTCTACGCGCAGATCGCGCAATATTTTACCGCTTATCCCGCGCGTGCCCTAGAACAGCGCTACGTGCCGCAGGAGCCGCCGCAGCAGGGACGACGCGAAGGGAACGACGAGTTTGCCACGGAACTGTCCCGGCTCGCCCTCGCCTGGCATGTGCCAGAGATTACGCATCCCGACGTCCCCGCGGTCGATTTGCTCTCGACCATTCTGGGCGACGGGCGCAGTTCGCGACTTTACCGTCGGGTGCGCGAGGAGGCGGGACTGGTTTTTGGAATCTCGGCATTCTCCTACACGCCGGGCGATCCGGGCCTGCTCGGGATCGATGCCGCCCTCGAGCCGCAAAATCGCGTTGAAGCCGAGCACTTGATTCTGCGGATTGTCTCCGAAATGCGGCAAACCGGCGTGACTGCGGAAGAATTGGCGAAAGCGAAAAAGATCTCGTTAGGCCACTCCTTGGGCTCCCTTACGACGATGCGCGGCCAAGCCTCCGACCTCGGTTCAAACTGGTTCGGAACCCGAAATCTCAATTTCACACGTGACTACCTGAAGGCGATGCAAAAGGTTTCGCTAGTCGACCTCAAGCGCATCGCCGCGAAATACCTGGTCGACGATAATCTCACCGTCGTCTCACTGAATCCGCGCGGCACGCTGACCACGAAGGCGACCGAGGCCAAGCTCGTCTCGGCAGGCGAAGTGGAGAAATTCGAGCTCGGCAACGGCCTCCGACTTCTCGTCAGGGAAGATGGTCGTTTGCCGCTCATTTCGATGGTGGCGGTGTTCCGGGGCGGCTTGCTGGCAGAGACGCCGGAGACGAGCGGGCTCACCCGGCTCATGGCCAAGGTGCTGGTAAAAGGGACGAAGAGCCGTTCGGCGGAACAGATCGCGGACGCAATCGAAGCCGTCGGCGGCAGCTTGGGAAGTGATGCCGGCAATAACAGCTTCAGCGTTTCGCTCGAGGTCACGCGGCCCGATCTGCGGCTCGGGGCGGAATTGCTCTGCGACGTTTTGCTCAACGCGACCATGCCCGAAAAAGCAGTCGCGCGGGAAAAAGAGGTGCAGCTCGCCAGCATTCGCGATGACGAGGAACAACTCACAACCGTCGCGCGCAACATTCTGCGCGCGGCCCTTTTTCGCCACCATCCCTACGCCTTGCGCGCCAAGGGCACGCCGACGGCGGTCGCACGGCTGACGCGACCGGATCTGCTTGCTTTCCGCGATCGCCATCTCGTCGCGCAGAACGGCGTCATCTCCGTCTTCGGCGACGTCAACGCGCTCGAGATGAAGCAACTTTTTGCGCAAATCTTCGCCGGCATGAAACCCGGCGAACTGGCTCTGACCAGTGCGCCGCCGCCACCCCAACTGGCAAAGATTGTCACCGTCGAGGAAAAGAAAGAGAAGACCCAGGCAGTATTAATGGTCGGCTATCGCGGCAGCGACATGTTTAGCCCTGATCGTTATGCGCTGGAATTGATTAACGAGGCGAGCAGCGACCTTGGCTCGCGTTTTTTCGTCAAGATCCGCGAGGAAATGGGGCTCGCCTATTACGTTGGTGCGAGCCAGATGCAGGGGCTTGTTCCGGGATTGTTTGCTTTTTACCTCGGGACTGATCCGGACAAACTGGAATTGGTCCAGCGCGCGCTGCTCGACGAAATTGCCAAACTAGCGAGCACCGGCCTAACGAGTGACGAGCTGGCGCGGGCGAAGAAAAAGCTGATTGGTCAGCAACGCATTGCCAACCAAGGCAATGATTCGTTTGGTTACATGTCGGCGCTGGACGAGCTTTACGGCCTCGGATTCGATCATTACAAGAAGCTGGAGGCTGCTATCGAATCGATTACGGTCGATGATGTCCGAGGGGTGGCTGGGAAATATTTTCGGCAGCCCTACGTGCTCGCAACAGTCCGGCCGGAGTGTAAAGTTTAACTGTTCCTGAACCGGAAAATACCGCAACCTCACTAACGATATGGCCGAAGTTCAAACCACTACCCAGTCTGGAGAAATGACCCAGCGATTCATCGAGTTCGTCATGATGCAGGCGCAGAACGCCGCGCTTTTTCTTGGCCAGCTCCCCAACCCGCAGACCGGACAGGCCGAGATCAACCTCGAAGTAGCGCGAATGTTCATCGATCAACTGGCGATGATTCAGGAAAAAACTCGCGGTAACCTGACGAATGATGAAGCAACCGTGATCCGCAATGCGCTCTCGAGTCTGCAAATGGCCTTTGTGGAAGCGTCGCAGGGCGCGAAGGGCGGCGTTTCGCCTGCGCACATTCCGGCTGGACAGCCCACTGCGGAGACGAGCCCGGCGGAGGAGCCCGCCACTCCCTCGAGGGAGACGCAGCCTCAGGCCGCCGCCGCCGAATCCGAGTCGAAGAAAAAGTTCACGAAGACCTACGGTGCCTGAGTTCGCGGAGCGGTCTCTGCTCAGCCGCCCCTACTGAGTCTCTAGATTGTAGACCTCGACCAAAGCGACACCGCTCGCTTGATTTGCGTCGTAAACCAACGCGGTATAGCCGCCCGGCGAAAGCGTCGCGACGATGGCAGATTCGTGGTCGTCGGTAGGCGGAACGCCTGAATCGATAATTTGCTGCTGCTGAGCGGTGCGCCAGTTGTCGTTCTCGAAAACGAGCGAACCGTCGCTGTCGTAGAGCTGGAGAACTGGATCAGGCAGGGCATTCGGTACGCCGCTCTCCGCGAGCGAGGGCCCGATCGCCCGGAGAATTACCTTCGTCGGGTCGGTGCCACCAATAATGAACCCGCCGATCATGACATCGCTGCCGGTGCCGACCTGCCCGCGCGTCGAGATGTTGCTGATGCGCGAACTGGCGGGATCGAGATCGTAAAGCTCAAACAGGCCAATACCGGAGGCGCCATTCGCTCCGCTAAGCACTGCGGTGTAGCTTCCGGGTGGTAGGGTAACAGAGATGAATGATTCGTGCCCATCCGCTGGTTTCAAGTCCGCCGGGATGCTGCCTGGAGGCAGCGAGGAACAGTTGTCGTTTTGCGCAATGAGCGTGCCGGTCGAGTCATACAACTGCAGGACCGGATCCGTCAGCGCGTCGCTTACCCCGGCCGCGGCGAGGGATGGTCCGATGGCGCGCAGGGCCACCTTCTTCGGTAGGTCACCGGTCACGATAAAGCCGCCGATCATTACGCTCGTGCCGCTTTCCACCCGCGCCCGGGTCGAAACATTGAGAAGCATCTGGGTTGGCGTCGGCGCAGTGGCCGGTGGTGGAGTTGGCGAACCATTTGGTTCAGGCGTTGCCGTCGGGCTCGGCGATGGGGTTGAAGTTGGCGAGGGCGAAACGGTTGGCGTTGGCGTGGCCGTTGGTGTCGGCGTGGGCAACGGAGGCGGCGGAACACCCGCGAACCAGGATGCAAGAAAGCTGATCGCCTGGTCCTTGACCGTTTCCCAGTACTCAAACGCGTGCTGGCTTCCTGGAATCGTGAGCGCCCAGTAATTCGTCACTCCCAGCGCATCGAGACTCGCGGTCATGTCGCCCTGTTGACTAAACGGCATCGGATCCTGACTGCTGTGAATCAGGAAGAGCGGCGTGGTTGCGGCATCGACAAGGTGGACGGGCGACGCTGCTTGTAACGCGGGGACATCGGAGGTATCGACCCCAACGTAATTGGTTACGATGCTGGTGAAGGCCGCAAGGTTTGGATCTGGGCTGAAATCCGAAAGATCGTAGGCGCCGGAAAGAGCGACTCCAACGTCGGTCCGGTCCTGCCCAATCGTCCCGGTGCCCGCAACAAAGGCGGTTTCGTAGCCGCCGGCCGAACCGCCGACTGAGCCCACCTGGCCGTTGCAACGAGGATCGGAGCGAGCTGCCAGGACCGCTAGTTTCACGTCGTCCGATTGATCTGGAAAGCGACCATCCGATACCTGTCCGGCGAGTAATCCGTTCGGAGCGAGCCGATATTCAATTGAGAAAGCGATAAATCAAGCTGCGGCGAGATCGCGTCCGCAGGTAACCGATTCTGCGGCACTAGTGGGGCTGCCGCCTCTAAAACCGCCGCCATGGATAACCAGAACGGCTGGCCAGGGACCGCTACCCGCGGGCGTGTAAACGACCCAGTGCAGCGGCGTTCCGTCAGATGCCGTGGCAAAGGACTCGGTCGGCTCGGTGGTTTTCCCCTGAACAGAGGGAACGGCAGCATGGAGGAAGAAGCAGACGACAGCTGCGAGACCAGCGCCGGGAAGACGAGAATGGAAATAATGGTTCATACTAATAACTATGGTGGTTATAGCAATGACCATGCCGCGATCCAGGAGGATTTGCGTACCTCGGCTCTCCCGGGACGCGACCAGGCGGGAATTTCCGCTGCACGCCCGGCAGCGGGACTCGCTGGCCCGTGCGTTCCTAGCCGAAGAGCAGGCTTTCCGCCCCGTAGCCCGGGAGCTCGATCCTGCCCTGCAACCCAAGGCCCAGCTTCTCGAGCAGGCGGATTGAAATTCGGTTATCCGGCGCGGTCACGCCTAGGATCCGAGGCAGCTTGAGCATGTTGCGCCCATAATCCATGACCGCCGACGCCGCCTCGAATGCGTAACCGTGTCCGCGAAATCTCTTGAGTATCGCGAATCCGATATCCGCCCACTCCAGGGTTTCGCGCTTTACCAATCCACAAATCCCGATCGCAATTCCGGATTCCTTCAGATCGACGCGGTAGAAGCCAAAACCGCAACGTGCATAGCCGGGCAGCATCCTTTCTGAAATATAGGATGCGGCATCTGCCGTCGTTCGCAGGCCGCGGTCCGCAACAAATCGGATGAAGTCGGGCTCGTTCATTAATTCGAGCAGGAAGGTGGCATCTTCCGTCGTCAGGTAATGAAGGATCAATCGGTCGGTCTCAAGAATGTTCATCGGGCATGCCGGGCGATCTTCACCGACGGGTCTCGGGGCTTCGCTGGCGCGCCGATGACTACGTGTAAACTTCGTTTGGAAAAGGAGAAAATCGCCGGCTTGAGGTCGCTGCTCTGAAGCGATGGCGTTTTTGACTTTGTCGCCGAACTGGAAAAATAAAAGCTCTCGAACCTATCAACCTTGGCCGAGCTAATGCCTGACCAAAGATCATCGAACATGACATCCGCTTTTCAGATTCGCCTTGCGCAGCGCGACGATGTGCCGACCATTCTGGCCCTGATCCGCGAGCTGGCAGCCTACGAACGCGCGCCTAACGAAGCGGTTGCGAGTGAGGATCAACTGCGCGAAAATCTCTTTGGTGCGCATCCCGCGGCCGAAGTATTGCTCGGCGAGGAAGGCGGCGAACCGGTTTGCTTCGTGCTATTTTTCCATAATTTCTCCACCTGGCTGGGGCGGCGCGGACTTTATCTCGAGGATCTTTTTGTCAGGCCGGCGGTCCGCGGCAAAGGCTACGGCCGCGCCCTCCTCGTCCGCCTGGCGCAGATTGCGCGCGAGCGCGAATGCGGGCGCATGGAGTGGGCGGTGCTCGACTGGAACGAGCCGGCCATCCAGTTTTACCGCAAGCTTGGAGCCCGGCCTAACGAGGAGTGGACGATTTTCCGCCTGACCCGCGACGGGATTGCGCAACTCGCGCAGGAAGGCGAAAGAAATTAGCGGGCACCCCCACCTAAAAGGCGCCCGCTTTTCTCCTCCCTGCCATCAAGCCTTCGGCAAGGTCACGACGATGGTGCCGTTTTCGCGCGCGACCTTCATGCCCTTTTCCTTCACCGGCCCGGGTAATGTGATGAGCTGTTCGTAATCGCCGGACTGCCGGCTGCTCATTCCGTGCTTCTGACTATGTTCCGTCTCGGAGGCCGTGAGGCGCAACTCTCCGTTCTTAAGTTTCACGTCCACATTCCTCAGGTCCTTGTCCGGCAAGTAGAAATGAACCACGTACTTATCCTTCTGGTTGTCCACATGGACGGCGGAGCCGAGTTGGAGCGTGTTCAAGCCGTTCGTTAGGTCGTTGGGAAAAGCGTCTCGGAAAATCTGGTCCATCTGTCCCAGCATTCGCGCCATGCGATCGACGATGGCTTGATCGAGCTGATCGGAACTGGTCAAGGGCGCGCTCGGCGACACGGCGGCGATGGTGTGACCAGCCTTTGGAAGCGTGATGACGACGAGATTCCTCTTGCGATTGACCTGCATCTTGTCGCTTTCCACCGGGCCAGGAAGGCTGATGATTTGTTCGTAACGCTCGTTTTGACTGCTACCGTTTTTCTTCTGCGCGGCTTCCGCCGTGACATGCAGCATATTATTCTCGACCCTTACTTTGACCTTCGATGTTCCAGAGTCGGGCACGTAAACCCGCGCTACATACCTGTCCTTCTGCTCCCGCAAATCGATTGAGGAAGCCAAATTGGAGCCGGCAAACCACTCGCCGAAATTATGGAAGGTGTTGGAGAAGACCGAATCAAGTTGATCCTCCAGCCCCTGCATTCGCTGGTCGAAGTCAAGAGTTGGGGAGGCGCTTGCCGAGGGCTGAGCCGATGCGTTTGCTTGCGGCGCGGGCCTGCTGTCCGACGCCGGGACAGGCAAACCTAACGGAGTCGACGAAGGCGAACCGGCGGCGGAAGAAAGAGCGGCGGTCAAGGCCAAAGCCAGGGTCGAAACGATAATGTTTCGAGTGAATTTTCCTTTCATAGATTCTCCATTAATGACGTGGCAGACAAAAGTGCCGTTCAAATTTTTTGTGATCTGAAATTCGATGAAAAAGGATGATGCCGAAGCAAAGCCGCCGCGGATCGAGGATTATGCTTTTGTTAGCGACACGCAGAGCGGCGCACTGATCGATCGCAGCGGCAGCGTCGATTGGCTTTGCCTGCCACGTTTCGATTCCGGCGCCTGTTTTTCGGCGTTGTTAGGCAAGAAGGAAAACGGCTGCTGGACGCTCACGCCGAAGGAAAAGGTCACGAAACGCGGTCGTCGCTATCGCGGCGACACAATGATCCTCGAGACCGATCTGCACACGAGCGACGGCGCAGTGCGCTTGATTGATTTCATGCCGCCGCGCGGAACCAATCCCGACATCATTCGGATCGTCGAAGGACTGGCAGGAAAGGTCACGATCCGAATGGAATTGATCATCCGCTTCGACTATGGATCGATCGTTCCCTGGGTGCGCAGACGCCATGGCGGGCTCGAAGCGGTCGGCGGCCCCGATGCCTTGATTCTGCACACCCCAATCAAGACGCACGGCGAAGACCTAAGAACGGTCGCCGAATTTACCGTCACAAGAGGCGATCGAGTGCCGTTTGTTCTGACCTGGTATGCCTCGCACGAGACGGCACCGCGCGAAGTCGAGCCCGAGAACGCGCTGAAAGATACCGAGAGATATTGGGACGATTGGTCACGACGCTGCACTCATCGCAGCCCGTGGCGCGAAGCCGTCATGCGTTCGCTCCTCACCCTCAAAGGTCTAACCTACGCACCGACCGGCGGCATCGTGGCTGCCGCGACGACTTCATTGCCGGAAGAAATTGGTGGGCTGCGCAACTGGGACTACCGCTTTTGCTGGCTGCGCGACGCCACTTTCACCCTCTTCTCGCTTCTCGGCGCCGGTTATCAGGATGAAGCGCGGGCCTGGCGCGAATGGCTCCTGCGCGCAATCGCCGGCAGCCCCTCGCAATTGCAAATCATGTACGGCGTGCGGGGCGAGCGACGTCTGATCGAGCACGAGCTGTCGTGGCTGGGCGGCTACGAAGGTTCGCGCCCGGTGCGCGAAGGCAATGCGGCGGCGAACCAATTCCAGCTCGACGTTTACGGCGAAGTAGTCGACGCCTTGTATCACGCGCAACGCGCCGGGATTGAAACCAGCGAGCCGGAGTGGCGAATGCAGGTCGCGCTGCTCAATTTCCTCGAATCGAAGTGGCCCGACCCGGACGAAGGAATCTGGGAAGTGCGTGGCGAACCGCAACAATTCACCCACTCCAAAGTGATGGCGTGGGTTGCTTTCGATCGGGCAGTCAAGCTGGTCGAGAATTTTAGTTGCTCGGCCGACCATCAGCTCGAGCGTTGGAAAGATTTGCGCGACACGATTCATCGCGAGGTTTGCACGAAGGGATATCACCCGAAGAAAAAGGCTTTCACCCAGACTTATGGTTCGGCAGCGATGGACGCCAGTCTGCTTATGATCCCGCTGGTCGGATTCCTTCCGGCCCGCGATGAACGAGTGCGCGGCACGATCTCCGCGGTCGAGCGCGATCTCTTACAAGACGGGCTGGTGCGGCGTTATCTGCCCGACGAATGCGAGATCGACGGCCTGCCCGGGAGTGAGGGAGTTTTTCTTCCTTGCTCTTTTTGGCTCGCGGACTGCCTTCACCTGATTGGCCGAAAAAGAGACGCGCGGCTTCTCTTCGAGCGTTTGCTCGAATTGCGAAATGATGTCGGCCTTCTCTCCGAAGAATTTGACCCGAAAAGCCGGAGGCAGTTGGGAAATTTTCCACAAGCCTTCACTCATGTCGGTCTGGTCAACACGGCCCAGGCTCTGGCGGAGGAACCCGGGGCAGCGATCGACGAACGCAAGCAGGCCTGAGTCAAAGGGGCGACGGAAGCGACTGGCCTAACGAATTGCTTTTCGATCCCGGCGGATTCCCTTGTCCGATCGGGCGTTCGATCGGCGAGCTGGTGCGGGGGATGTCATCGCTCATAATCTGTTCCTCCGATGTCACGATCGAGGCCTTGCGGTCGGCGTGTTCGAGCCGCGGTCGATCCCAAATTGGAACGGTTGGGAAGTCTGCTGCGGTTTCGGATCGCGTCGCGGGCACCATGCGTCCTGACGCCAGGAAAGTCGGAAACGACTTGAGGCCGCGGCTCTCATTTTTCCGACCTGCATTTTGGCCGGGTGGACGACTCGTTGGCCGAGCAATTGCTCGCGCCTGTCCGGTCCGCATCAGCGCCTCAGGTACAGCAAAAATCTTCCTCCGGGACGATTGTCCGGCGGAAGATTTTGCGATTGAAGTGCGCGGATTAGGGAGTGGGTGACGCTTCGGTCGCAGGGGTGCTTTCCATCGTGCTGCTCTCGGTCGCAGCGGGCGTCATCGTCTCCATCGGAGTCGATTCCGCGGGAGCGGTGGCGGCGGCAGTCGCTTCCGTCGTCGCCGGAGTCGAAGTTGCCATGGTGCTCTCCGTCGTCTCAGCAGGTGAGGCAGCCGGAGCCGCAGTTTCAGTTTTTTGTTCGCACGCTACGAGAAGCGCAGCGCCAGCCAGGATGCAGATGTATTTCTTCATAGGTTTTCGATGAGGGCCCATGTTGGGTTAACAATTGATTCGGGGCAAGCGAAGTTTTTGGCTCTGCGGCATTTTTATTTTCTCCCAAAAACGGCGACGGCCAATCGGCCAAGAACCCGCTCAGGAAGGAAACGCGTTGCCACCGGCGTTTTGGAATGGTGGTTCAAAATCCATCCCGTGCGCTTCCGCAACCGCACGATGAGTGAGGCGGCCATCCATGGTGTTGATTCCGCCGATGAGGGCTGGCTGTCGCTCGCATGCTTCCTTTAACCCAAGATCGGCGAGCAGCTCGACGTAGCGATAGGTGATGTTCGTCAGGGCTTGGGTCGCGGTGCGGGCGTAGGCCGCCGGCATGTTGGCGACACAGTAATGAATTACGCCTTCCTCGACGTAAACGGGATCGAGATGGGTCGTGGGCCGCGAGGTTTCCACGCAACCGCCCTGGTCGATCGCGATATCCACCACCACGCTGCCGGGCCGCATCTCGCGCAACATTTCGCGGGTGATGAGTTTGGGCGCTTTAGCACCTGGGACGAGGACCGCGCCGATGAGAAGATCGACCGACGGCATCAATTCCTGCAAATGGGCTTCGCTTGAATAAAGCGTGTGCGCCGAGTGCATCGTGATGTCGAGAAAACGCATCCGTTCGAGATCTACCTCCAGGATGGTGACGTCCCCGCCCAGCCCTGTCGCCATGCGTGCGGCATTTACTCCCGAGGTGCCACCACCCAGGACCACCACCCGGCCAGGGAGCACACCGGGCACGCCGCCGAGCAGTACCCCGTTTCCGCCGTTGTGTTTCGCCAGAAAATAGGCGCCCATTACGACCGACATGCGACCCGCGATCTCACTCATCGGCTCGAGCAACGGGAGACGGTTCCCCACCTGAATCGTCTCATAGGCAACGCCGGTCACGCCAGATTTCAGCAGCGCCTCAGTGAGTGACCGGCTGGCTGCGAGATGCAGATAGGTGAAAAGAATCTGTCCTTTGCGCAGAAGGTCAAACTCAACCGGCAGGGGTTCCTTCACCTTCACGATCATCTCTGCCTCTTGAAAAAGATCGCGCGGCTTTCCCACGATCCGGGCCCCGGCCTTGACGTAATCGGAATCGAGATATCCCGACCCCACACCCGCACCCTTTTCCACCAGGACAGTGTGCCTACGCTTGGTCAGCTGGTAGGCTGCGGAGGGCAGCAGACTGACGCGGTTCTCTTGTTGCTTAACTTCTTTTGGGACGCCGATGATCATAGATTTCCCAACTGCTTCGCATTTAAATCCGCGCGAAGCTAGTTCAAAGAAGGGTCATCCGGCGCCGCCGCGAGCATCTTGAACCACGGACCGAGACTGCGCATGATCTCGAACCAAAGTCTCGGCAGCCGCTCCGGGCTAAGCTCGGCGCGATCGGGCTTACGCAAGACCCAGGCGTTTTGACAGAGCTCGTTCTCCAACTGACCCGCAGTCCAACCCGCATAACCAACAAAGGCTCGAATAGAACTCTGATCCTGTTCCGCGAGATGGTGCGCCTGGTCGAGCGCTACATTCTGATTCAGTCTCAGCGAATCGCAACCTTCCCAATCGAAGGAAGCGAACATGAGTTGGTTCGTGCCCACCGGGCCTCCGAGAAAAACCGGCACATCGGCGAGCGCCTCCGGGGTTGGAAAGGCCGCCAGCTCGGAAACGCGCTTATCCAGGGGCCGGTTGATAATCAGCCCGGCGGCGCCATCGGATTCACTATGCGAGGAGATGAAGAGCACGCTGCGGCGGAAATTCGGATCGAGCATGCTCGGATGGGCGACGAGCAATTGGCCGGCGAAGTTCTGAAGCCCGCCCAACGGATGGCGCATGAGAAAATAGAAGGCCCGCCGTGGAGGTCTGCAAGTTGTCGCCGCGGCCGTTGAGCGGGCTGGACCCCGGCTTGCACCGCGCTCGTCCCGGCGCGAGCGAACCCTCCAATTCTTAGAGCTGCAAAACGGGACCGGTCCAATTTCCTTCGAGCCAATCGAGCGAAGTCGCGCTCACGAGTTTTTGTGATTCGTTAGGCAAATGGTGCAGTAGGGCATTGCGCCGTGCGGCGTCCAGCTCCCCAAAAATGTCATCGATCAGAAGCACCGGTGGCGCGGCGGAGTCTTCCGTGAAGATTCTCGCCTGAGCCAGTTTCAGGGCCAGCGCAGTGGTCCGCTGCTGTCCCTCGGAGGCAAATTGCGCGGCCGGTCGCCCCTCTACCAACAAACGGACATCATCCCGGTGCGGCCCAATTGTCGTCAGGCGCAGGCGCTCATCCTCCGCCCGTGTCCGTTCGAGCTGCGTGGCAAAATCTTCTTCGCTCCCTGGCGCGTATTCGACCACCAGGGTTTCATGCTGCCCGCTGATTGCGCACTGGCTCTGCGCCGCGCACGGTGCCAGTCGCCTAATGATATCCGCCCGCATCTCGCGCAGGAGATTGGCGGCACGGACCAATGGGGCGGTGTAAGCTGCCAATTCCCTCGGCCGCGAGTGCGCCGATTTCAAGAGCGCGTTACGTGCGCGCAGCGCGCGCTCATAGGCGCGCAAGATCGGCCGGTAACGCCCGTCCACCTGTGCCCCGATGAAATCGAGGTAACGCCGTCGCAATTCCGCCGGACCATGAACCATTTCGAGATCGTGGTTGGCAAACGAGACCACCCTGAGGAGTCGCAGATATTCCGCGAGATCGCGTTGCTCGACGCCGTCGAAGGCCACTTTGCGTCGCAGCGCGCTGTAGTAAAATTGCAGCAGATGCTCCCCGGCGTGGCCCGAAAGAGCGAACGATCGTTGCCCAATCCGCACCGCCGGGGCCAGACTTGCTGTGCGCTGCGACTGCAAACGCAGAAGCACGCAGGCCGCTTCCAGCAGCGTCGTCTTTCCACGCCCATTCCGGCCGACGATGAAATTAAAGCCAGGAGCGAACTCGACCACCCTCGTTTCGAAGCAGCGGAAGTTGCGCAATTGCAGATTGCGGAGCATCACGCTTTTACAGGCTGACGAGTTCCAGCCGGCTCGTCATCTGCGCCGCGTTTTCCTGCCGCGGATAATAGCTGCCATTGATCGGCGTGATGTCGGCCGGTGCAATCCCAACCGCCGCCGCGATAAAGTCGTGGTTGGAAAAGATTCCATTGGTTGCATCCATTCCCAGCCAGCCGGCGCCAGGCAGATAAACTTCCGTCCAGGCGTGCAACGAACCCTCGGCGCGGAGCGACTCCGATTCTTCGCCTTCCCGCAAATATCCGCTCGTTAGGCGGGCCGCCAGCCCGAGCTGCCGCAGGATGGCGGCGAGAAGGAGCGCCACGTCGCGGCAGGCACCGCGACCAGCCCGCAGGGTTTCGAGCGGCGAGCGAGCCGGCCCGTCCTCGCGTCGCACGTAGCCAATGCATTCGTGCAGGGCTTTGTTCAATCCGGCTAACGCCGCTACCGTCGGCTGGGGAGCGTCCGGGATCGGCCGCTCCCAGCGCGGAATTTCCAAAAGCGGTCCTTCTTCCCTGACTTGGAAGGGCGCCAACACGCGGTCCAGTTCCGGAGGGTAGGAAAAGGGGAGGTAAAGCGCTTCATTCGCGAGCAGGAAATCAAAAGGATTTTTTTCCCCCAATTCCAGATCCAACTCGAGTTGAAAGCGCAACTCGCGCGCTGGAGTCAAAAACGAACAGGAAGCGACACAATTGTCGAAAACATCGCGGCCAAAGCGCACATTGGCGCCATCGTTCGTCTCGAACTTCAGCCGGAGCAGTCGGATAAAGACATCGCCGCGGGGAAAAAGCCGGATCTCGTGTGTCGAAAAATTGACCGGTCTGGCATAACGATAGGCCGTTTCGTAGCGCACCCCGAGTTTCACGGAGAGAGGGTAGAGCCGGCCGTAACTTTTTTTCAACCAACGGGGGAGAATTTTCTTGCATGCCGAAGTTGGTTCGCTTATCCGAAGCTCGGATTTGAAAGATTGTTCTGGGGGGAACAGCCGCCCTTCACGCCCTTCGGGTGTGTGGGGCGGTACTTTTTTGGGCTGATGGAGTTGCCAGCAAACCGCCGGGCGGATGAATCAGCGTCGCGGCGGCTGGGTTGCCCACTGGCGGCGACCCTCCTCATTCTTATTCTGGCGCTTCTTGCCGGCTTCATTTTCTACCGCCTGGAAACATGGCCGCGGCGCACGGCCTCCCAAAGCGTGTCTGAGCTGGAACGGCTTGGACGCGAGGCGCGCGATGCTTTCGTCAAGCTGGCGCAGCTCCAGCCGCGCGTGACGGTGAACAATCGGGTTTACCTCGAGCAAACGAGCACGATTGCCGAACTATCGGTTCTTGCGCGCCGAGTGGAGGTCGAACACGAGATGTTGCATACCTGGGCCGGCAGCACCAAGCGGATGAAGTTGCACGGTACCTTCCTGGTTAAAGCCGGCTTCAATTTGCGCCAGAAATTCAGCGTGAACATTTCGCCTAACGAGATCACAATCGAGCTTCCGCATGCCCAAATCCTTTCGGTCGAAGAGCAGAACGTGCAAGTCCTCGTGTTTGAGAACGGATTTTGGAATCGGATTTCCCCCGCCGATATCCAAAATGAGCTCACCGCCCTCCCGCGGCTGGCGCGGGAAAAATCAGCCGGTTTGCCGGCCCAGGCCGAGCAGACATTCACCCGGGAGCTGCTGGAAAAATTTCACCCTCCGCAGCCGGTTCGTGCAATCTTTCCGGCGCCCTCGCCGCGGAACTAGGTGTCGTTAGGCGCGGGCATCCAGGCTGATGTCGTTTCGCACCCGTCTCGTTATTTTCCTTTTGGTCGCGCTGCTGGCAGCGGCGCTCGACGCCTTGTTCTCGCCGTTCTTCGTCGCTTACGGTGTCCGCCTCTGGCTGGAGTGGGCGGCGCGACAGGAGGGCCTGAGGGCGCAGGTAAAGAATGTCGATGCGCCTTTTCTGCATCCGGTAACGATACGAAACTTACGCCTCACCTCGGATCGAGTTTCTGCGCGCGAGGTCTCGCTGCAGGCAGGGATAGTGATCGCCGATTTGAATTTTCGCGGGAAGCTCTTTTCCCGCAACGCCTCCTTTTTGCGCTCGGTCAATATCGATCGCCTGACGGGCAGCATTCACGGCGCGCCGCGGCTGGCTGCGGCGAAGAAACTGGATTGGCGGCAAATGGCCCGTCTGCTCCCGGTCGATTTCCGGATCGAGCACGGTGACCTCGATGTCACGACGGCAACGACATCCGTCAGTTTCCGCGACGTCTTCCTCACCGCGAGCGCGATTGAATCGGGCAAATTTCTGGCCCGGCGGCTTTCGATCGCTTCCCCGCTCTTGCGGCAGAGTTTTCGCGATTTGCGCGGCGCCACTTCTTGGGAAAGCGATCGCTTGACGATCGCCGGCATTCCGCTCGTGCACGGGCTGGATCTCGAGGCCCTCACGTTCGATCTCTCGCACCTGGAACGGCGCCGTCTCGGCGTTGACCTCCATCTCGATGCCTACGGCGGAACGTTGCGCGCAAGCTTCCAGGGACGAGCGGGAGGAAAGTTCGCCATCGATGTCGCGGGCTCTGCTTCCAATATTTCGCTAGCGCAGATTTCCCGGGCGATGGGTTTCCTGGAGCCGATCTCCGGCGCAGTGCGCGCGTCCAAATTTACCTTTCGCGGAAATCCGGGCGAGTTTCTCGACGCCACGGCCTCGATCTGGATGGAGCTGACCGATTTCGCGTGGCGCGCGCATCGCGCCGATAACATCATGCTGGGCGCAACCTACTATGATCGCCGCCTCGAAGTCGATCAGCTCTATGTGCGGCAGGGTCAGAACCAGCTGACCATCAATGGCGAGCTGCTCTGGCCGAAGGAACGCGGGAGCTGGACTCACTTGCCCTTCCGCGGTCAGCTGAACGCCACTATTCCCGACCTCAACGGATTTGCGGAGTTGTTTGGCGCGAGGACGGGTGATTTTACCGGCGCCCTTCTGGCCGACGGGGAGATCGATTCTCTGCCTCCGCAAGCCCACGGCCGGCTTGCGCTGCATGGCAAGGGCGTGACCTTTCGCGGAGTTACGGTGGATACGTTAGGCGCGTCGCTTCAGCTCAAGGGCAGCGAACTCACCTTGGAAAATCTGGAAGCGCGCCATGCGGAGGATTTTCTGCGCGCTCATGGCAGCATTGAGCTGACCTCCGCGCACCTCTTCGACGCTAGACTGACCGGTGCGATCAACGACCTTCAGGCTTACGCGCCGCTCCTGCCGGTGGCCTGGCGAGCCTCGAAAATTGGCGGCGGCGCGACCTTCGACTGGCGGGGCGACGGCACCCTCGCGGCGAGTTCCGGCACGATGCAGTTCGTTGCCCACGGCTTGCAGTTGCCGATCGCGCCCTTACGCATGCCGCTCGATGTCACGCTCGAAGGAAGCTATTCGCCGCGCGACATCTTTTTCCGCACCTTGCAGATCGGGAACGATCGGATTTGGTTAGGCGGCTTCCTCATGCTCGGGGGCAACTTTATCGAGTTGCAGGCCATGCAATTCGCGATCGATAGCGTGCCCCGGATCAACGGCACACTCTTTCTCCCCTTCAGCGCCAATCGCTGGCGTACGTCGCACAGTCTGATCGAGGCTTTCGATGAAGCGCAAAAATTCGATGTCGATCTGACGGTCGATCATCTCGACCTGGCGGGTCTGGCCCATGCGCTCGGCGAAAAGTCCTCTGCCAGTGGCGTCCTCGACGGGAAGCTCGCCGCTTTCGGCCCGCTCCGGGCCCTGCAGCTGACGACGAACTGGCGTCTGGAGAATGTCGGCGCGGGATCGCCACATAACCTGATCGATTTTTACGGTTACTATTCCGATGGCTGGGCGGAGGCGAACGCCACGGCAACCTTCGGCGTTTCCGACCCGCTGAACGTGCGCGTTACGCTTCCTCTGCACTTGGAAAAGGATCGCTTTGTCGACGGAAGGGTGCTCGACCGGGCCGCTCCCTTCTCTGTTACGGTGGATTGTCCCGCGCTCTTTTTTGACACTTTGCCTTACGACCGGCGGTTTGGCGCGACTGGCGGGCTTTTGAGTGGCGAGATTGCCTTCTCCAATACGCTGCAGGCGCCCAACGCGACGGGGGAAGCGGAGATCCTTGATGGCCGCCTCAAACCACCGTCGCCCTGGCCAGAGGTGAGCGCTCTCGCGGCCCAAATCCATTTCGGAAACGGGGCGGCTCTGATGGATCCGCTGCGTTGCAAAATTGAGGGGACGCCGGTGACGTTGCGCGCTCGCCTAACGACTTCGGGGAATGCCTTTCGGTTCGCCCTCACTCCGTTGGCCGGCGGTCTCGATTTGCTGCAGGTTCCGGCGAGCGGCTCGGACATTTCCAGTATTCGGCTCATCGGGCAGGGGACTGCCGGCACGAAGCCGCGTCTGCGGGACGCTGTCGTTAGGGGAACGATCGGTTCGCCCGGTCTCAGCCTAACGCTTTACTCGGAAGCTTCCGATTCTGGGAGGAGTTTTCCAAGCCAAACTACTTTCTTCCTTGGTTCATCATCACGCAATAGTCGGCCCTTGCTCCTGCAGGCGCTGCCCCCGGAAACCGGCGCCACGATCCAACTGGCGCAGCCTTCTCGTTAGGTCAGGCTTAGCGAACAACGAAGCCGGTGGCGGTAACCACCTGGCCGTCACGAATCAAGGCAGTGTGCTTTTGCGGCCCGGTGTAGGCGCCAAACATGTTGCGCGCGTTGACCGAAAAATCGACGAGAAAACCAGCCACTTGGTGGTTCTTGCCCACGTCGAGTTCGCCCGGCCTCGGTTCGCCCAGCCACTTGATCTTGACGCTTTTCGGATCGACCAGCGCCGAGTTAAGCCAGGCCGTGATAATCTCCTGATAGTTGTGCGGATAGGCGCCATAGACTGCGCCCGGGGGAGGCGGAGTCTGGGCCAGCCCGGCGAGCGGGAGAAGCAAGGCCAGAGCCAGCCGGGCCGGCACCTCTTTCATCCTCCAATGCACCCGGTTAGGATATCCCGGCCGCACCAAAAGTCGAGGTCGCGAGAATGAGACTTCTGTTTGCACCCGATCGCGTTTATTCGTTTCGCCGCATGAAAATCCTCTTCTGTCTGCTCTGCGCTCTGCAAGTCATGGCTGCGCCGCTGTCCGTGAGCGCGCAACCTCCTTCGCCCGGCCTAACGAACGCGCAGGAAATGGTCAAACCGCTCGACCCCGCGACCGCGACCCGCGCCTGGCTCGCCACCGTGCCGGCAGAAAAACGCGCCACATCGGATGCTTATTTTGAGGGCGGCTACTGGCTGATTCTCTGGAATTTCCTCCTCGGGGCAGGGATTTCCATTTTCCTCCTTGGCAGCGGTCTATCTGCCCGCCTACGGGGCTTTGCCGAGGGGATGACGCGGCTTCGCTGGCTCCAGCCTGCGCTTTACGCTTTACCTTACATCCTGATTGTTTCCCTCCTTTCCTTTCCGTTAGGCGTCTATGCAGATTACTTTCGAGAACACGCCTACGGGCTCTCGACCCAGACCTTCGGACCATGGTTTCGGGAGCAACTGATCAGCCTCGCCATCCTGCTCGTGACCGCGCCGATCATGGTGATCGCGTTCTACGCGGTCTTTCGGCGAGTCCAGCGCACGTGGTGGATTTGGGGCACAGGCCTGGGAGTTTTCTTCCTCGTTCTCTCCATGATGATTGCGCCGGTCTTCATCGAGCCGCTTTTTAATACTTACAAGCCACTCACCGATCCGAAGATCAGCCGGCCGATCCTCGCGCTGGCGGCAGCCAATGAAATTCCGGTGCAGCAAGTCTTCGAGGTTGACGCGTCGCGGCAAAGCAATCGCGTAAGCGCGAATGTTTCCGGGATCTTTGGGACGGCTCGGATCGCCTTGAACGACAACCTTCTCAAGCAGTGCACGCTGCCCGAGATCCGGGCGGTGATGGCGCACGAGATGGGGCATTACGTGCTCAACCACGCTTTCAAACTCATTCTCTATTTCAGCATTTTTTTCCTTTGCGCTTTTGCTTTTTCGAAGGTGCTTTTTGAGCGCATGGTGCGGCGCTGGGGCACGCGCTGGGGCGTGCGCGGGATCGGCGATCCGGCCGGGTTTCCACTCCTCGTGCTGCTATTTTCGACCGCCATTTTTCTTCTCACGCCCCTTTCAAATACGGCCGTGCGAATTACGGAACGGGAAGCTGATGCTTTCGGAATCAACACCGCACGAGAGGCGGATGGCTTTGCCAGCGTTGCTCTGAAACTTGGCGCTTATCGCAAGCTCGATCCGGGCCCGATCGAGGAAATGATCTTCTTCGATCATCCAAGCGGTCGCGCCCGCATCCGGATGGCGATGGATTGGAAAGTGGCCAATCTTCCGGCCGGTGATGCGGGCGGTTCGCTTGCCCCGTCTCGTTAGGCGATTCCGGCCCGGCTTGCGCCGCGTTCGCGCCCGGAGAATTCATTCGCCAGCCGTCCTTTGCCTGCCGGCTCCTCGTGGCCTGCTCGGCCTAACGAGTGAGCACGAGCTTGTCCGCGCCTGCCTCGTCGAAATCGAGCGATTTCTGTTGCGCGGGAGCCGGGGCGCGAGCCGGAGCCGGTTCTTCTTCGGTTTCCGCGTTGGTCAGACGCAGGCCAACCAGCTTGCTGATCCCGCGCTCTTCCATTGTCACGCCGTAAAGAATGTCAGCCTTCGCGATCGTCCGTTTGTTGTGAGTGATAATGACGAACTGACTTTGGGCGACGAATCTTTCCAGCACCGAGATAAAGCGGTTGATGTTTGATTCATCCAGTGGCGCATCCATTTCGTCCAGGATGCAGAATGGGCTTGGACGCACCATGTAGATTGCGAAGAGAAGTGCGACCGCGGTCATCGTCCGTTCACCGCCGGAGAGGAGCGAGACGCTTTGCAATTGTTTACCCGGCGGCTTGGCGATGATGTCGATGCCGCAATTAAGGGTGTCGTTCTCGTCGAGCAGGGCAAGGTCGGCGCGGCCGCCGCCGAAAAGCTCGCCGAACATTTCGCGGAAGTTGATTCGCACTTGCGCGAACGTTTCTGCGAAAAGTTTTTCCGTCGTTTGGTTGATCCGCGCGATGACATCGAGCAGTTCGCGGCGCGAATTCGTCAGGTCTGCGTTTTGCGTTTCGAGGAAAGTGTGGCGCTCCTCCAACTCGTCGTACTCGTGCACCGCATCGAGGTTAACCGGTCCCATCGCGTCGAGCTGACGCGTCAGTTGCTCGATAATCTGGCGCAGTTGTTCTTCGTCAAGGGCCGTCGCGTCGTCCGCGACGGCTTCTAGTTCCGTTTTGCCGCGCTGTTTAATCTGGGCGCGAAAGGTTTTGTTAAAGGCATAACGATCGGGAGCGAACTCGCGTAGATCGACTTGGTAGCGTCGCATGACGTGCTCGGCCAGATTCTCGATTTTCAGCTGCGTCTGCGTCTGGCGGATTTCCTCCTTGCCTCGTGCGTCGTGCAGGTCGCTGAGCGATTTCCGGCCCTTGCGCAGATCCACTTCCAAATCATTAACTTTCGCGAGGCGCGCGACCCGTCGGTTCGCGATTTCCGCGACGCCGGCTTCCGCGCTGGAAAGTGCCGTGCTGCCTTCCTCGATCGCGCGCTCGGCTTCGGCGGTCTCGATGCTCTGTTGCTCGCGTCGCGCTTGATAACTTGCAATGTCGGCGCGTCGGGTCGCGATCAATTCCGCCAACTCTGCCTGGCGTGTGGTCATCGGCTCGCGCTGGTTGCGCAAGCCTTCGTGCCGCTGGCGCTCGGTCGCGACCGCGAGCCGCAGCTCGCTTAGCTGTCCGGCCAGCTCGTCGTCGCGCAAGCGTTCCGTCTCGACGACCGATTGCAATTCGGTCAAACGTTGGTGCGCTTCGCCGAGGAAGGTTCGCTGCCCGGCGCCTTCGTTTTCCAACTGCGCGAGGCGCGCGGCGGAGGCGCTCAGTTGCTGGTCGAGCGTATTTCTTTCCCAATCAAGCGCATCGTATTTTCGGCTGGCTTCGTGCCACTCGCCCTCGATCGCGGTGATCCGCAAGCTGGTCGCGGAATGATCCCGGCGCGCGGAATGATGTTGTTCGCCAACTTCCTCCAATCGCCCGGTTGCGGTGTCGAGCGCGCGATGCACTTCGTCACGTTTCGCCCGGAGATTTGTTTGTTCATCGAGCAGCGCGCGGTGTTCGCCGGCGAGGGCGGCGATCTGTGCCTTGCGCGCCAAAAGCGAGCTGCTTTCTTCATTGACTCGCCCGCCGTAGATCACGCCTTGGGCAGAGACGACTTCGCCGGCGCGGGTCGCGAAGGTAAGATTGGGGAATTCTCGCTTTAACGCCAGCGCACGCTCCAGGTCGGCGACGACGGCGACGTCGCCTAACAAATGCCTGACGAGTGTCTGGATGTTGGCGGACGCTTGGATCTTTTCCATCGCCCAGGCAACTGCACCGTGCGGCAGGGCGCGGGGCGCAGAGGGAGGGGCGCCGCTTAACTCCGGCAGGATAAGCGCGGTTTGGCCGAGTTTGCGGGCCGTTACGGCGGCGATGATCTCGGTTGCAAGCGCGCCGTTTTGCAGAACGATCGCGTGCAGGTTGCGCCCCAGGGCCGCTTCAATTGCCGGAATAAACTCCTCCTCCACTTCAATGAGGGAGGCGAGCGCGCCGTGCAATGCCGGCAGGATGCGTTTCGGTTCATCCAGCCCCCGCAGGACTGCCTGCGAGCCCCCGGCCAGACCTTCGCCCTGGGCGTTGAGCTGTTGCAGAATCTCGAGGCGCGATTGGCGCTCCGCGATCGCGCGGTCGCTTCCGATGAGCGCGGCCTCGGCTTCGCGCAGTTTTTGTTGATACCGGTGGAGTTCCTCTTCCGCGACGGGAATCTGTGCCGCCAAATCCTGGAGGGCTTCCTGTTCCCGATCCGCCTTGGCCCGGGTAGAGGCAAGGTGCGTCGCCAATCGGTCGCGCGCGGCGGCGGCTTCGCCTAACGATGTCGCCAGCTCCGCGAGGCGCGGCTCGGTCGCCGCCCGGCGTGTCGCCGTCCCGGAGATTTCGGTTTCAAGATCGAGCAACCGGTTCTCGGCCTTCGAGATCGACAGTTCCAGCGTCTGCAACTCGTGCTCGCGTTCTTCCCGCGTCCGTCGAACCTCCGCGGCGCGGGCCGTTAGCTCACTCAGCTCGGTCTGTTTGGTTGCCAGGAGCCGTTCCGTTTCGGCGAGGAGCAAATCGGTCTCGTGAATTTCTGTCTCCTGTTGCGCCCGCTTGTTCTCCGCCGTCTCGACGTCGGCTTCGTAACGTTCGATCAAGGTTGCCAGCTCCTCAGACCGCTCGCGGTTGAATTCGATCCGGTTGCCATGCGACGCGATCTGGTTTTGCAACCGCTGCACTTCTGCGCGCGCTTCGCTGATCCGGGCGTCGACTTGATCCAACTGGCCGCGCTGAGCCGCGACCTCGTTTTCCTGTTCCTCAATCTCGCGCTCGGCCGCGCGTTGTTGCTCCTCGAAGCGCAGGATCGCCCCGCGCGACCGTTCCAGCTCCACCTCGAGCGCGTCGAGTTGCGCACGCGAGTGATGCGTATCGAGCACCTGCAAATCAGCCAGCAACGCCTGATAACGGCGCGCTTTCCCTGCCTGCCGCTGGAGCGAACCGATCTGACGTTTCACCTCCTTGATGATGTCGCCGAGCCGGAGGAGGTTTGCCTCCGTCGCCTCGAGCTTGCGCAGCGCTTCGCGCTTTTGCGATTTGTATTTGGTAATCCCGGCCGCTTCTTCGAATACCGTGCGCCGATCCTCGGGGCGTGAGCTAAGGATTTGGTCGATCCGGCCCTGTTCCATCATCGAATAAGCGACCCGGCCGATGCCAGTGTCAGCGAAGAGGTTTTGAATGTCCTTCAGCCGACAGACGGTTTTGTTGAGCAAATATTCCGAAAGCCCGTCGCGATAAACGCGACGCGTCACGCGCACGTCGTGCCAATCGACGCCGAGCTCCGTCGCGCAGTCGGTGAACGTTAGGGAGACTTCCGCGTAGCCGACCGGCTTGCGCGAATCGGTGCCGTTGAAAATGACATCGGCCATTTCGGCGCCGCGAAGAGCCCTCGCCGATTGCTCGCCCAGAACCCAGCGGACGGCGTCGAGAACGTTTGATTTTCCGCAACCGTTAGGGCCAGCGATCGCGGTGACACCCTCGTGGAAATTGAAGACCGTTTTGTCGGCGAACGATTTGAACCCGAAAAGCTCGAGCGATTGAAGATGCATGCGGTAAAAAAGCTAGGAGGTGCATACAACCCGCTCCAGCCGGTGACAAGAAAAATAAACGCTATTGGCAGCGGCGGCCCTGGTCCGCTGCACAAGATGTGGTAGCCGGGGCGCTAGCGCTTGCGCTGCCTGAGCATTCGCTGAATGAGAAAGAGGAGCGACGCGAGCGCCAGCACGACGGCTGTGACCGCCAGTTCCTCGCGCGTTGCCTGGGCGAGAATCCAAAGGCTAATGGCGATTCCCAGGACCGGAAAGATCCACGCGCCCGGGAAATGGAACGCCCGGCCGGCCGCCGGCGCGTCCCGTCGCATTAGCTGGAGCGCTGCGCCGCAGGATAGAAAATAGAGCACCAAGACGGCAACATTCGAAAGGATGGCCAGTTGTTGAAAGGTCGAGAAGAGAGAGAGGACGCCCGCGACCGAGCAATAGACCAGGATCGCGATGTCTGGCGTGTGGAAACGCGGATGAACATGCGCGAACGCCCTGGGCAGGAAACGATCGCGGCCAAAAGCGAAGAGAACCCGCGGCGAGCTGAGAATGTCACTGACGAGGAAACCAAACGCGGAAATGCTTGCGCCGGCAAGCATCAATTTGCGGCCGGATTCACCCAGAAAACGCGAGGCCGCCTCCGCCAGGGGCGCGGTGGGAAAATTCCCGAGGCTATCTCCCAGGATGCCGTGCGCGATTAGCTGGATCAGAAGGTAAAGTACCGTCGTAACGAGGAGGGCAAGGTAGATGGCGCGCGGGACGGTGCGCGCCGGATCCTTCACTTCGCCGCTCGGCATCAGGGCGGTTTCGACTCCGACGAAAGCGAAAAGCAGGAGGAGCACTCCGCGACCCAGGGAAGGAGCGCCCGGCCAAGCGATCGTCAGGGCATGCTCTTGCCTAACGAAAAAGATCCCCAGACCGACAAAGACGAAAAGCGGGAGCAGTTTTGCGATGGTCACAGCCCAGACCGCGCGGGCGCCGGATTCAATGCCCCGGATGTTGATCCCGGCGAGCAACCCGAAGACGAGCAGGACAACGAAAAAATGCATCGCGCCGTGGGCGAAAATGGGGACCAGCGCGCCGATCGTGTCGGCGACGAGCGCGACGATTCCGGAGGAAGCGAGGATCGCGGTAAGAAAATAAAGCACGCCGGCGATAAACCCGATGTAGCGGCCGAAGGCGGTTTCAACGTATGCATAAAGCCCGCCGGTTACAGAGACGCGACTCCCAGCCAGCGCGAAGGAGGTGACAAAAACCATCATGGCTAAGGCGCAGGCAAGAAAAACGAGCGGCGCTCCCGTGCCCGTTTGCGCGGCGACCAGGGCTGGGAGGGCGAAAATGCCCGCGCCCACCGTCGAGTTCACGATGTTGGCGGTGAGACTCGGAACCCCGAGTGCGCGGACCAATTGCTGTTCCTCCACGAGCTCGGCGGGCTGGTTCATGCGCTGCAGGCTGCGCGAGGCGCGCCACGCCGACAAGTCGTTAGTTGTCGTCCCGCGAAGCTGATCTACGCTTCGGCATGCGCGATTCTTACCTTCAAGACTTTTACACTTTCCTGCGGTTCCCGAGCATTTCGACCGACGACGCCTACACGATGAACCTGGCGGCGTGCGCGCATTGGCTGGTGGAAAAACTGAACGGAATCGGTCTTGCGGCGGAGCTCGTTTCCACGCCGGGGCACCCGATCGTTTGGGCGAAAAACAAACATCAATCAGGTCGCAAGACCGTGATGCTTTACGGCCACTACGACGTCCAGCCACCCGACCCTCTCGAACTGTGGGATTCGCCGCCATTCGACCCGGTTTTGAAAAACGGCTACGTCTATGCCCGCGGCGCGACCGATAACAAAGGGCAGATCCTGGCGCACATTCTCGGCATCGAGGAAATGCTCGCAGAGCATGGCGATCTGCCGGTGAACCTGCATCTCATCGTGGAGGGGGAAGAAGAGATCGGGAGCGACAGTTTGCCCGGATTTTTGAAGGGAAACCGCGAGTCGTTAGGCTGCGATGTTGCGGTCGTTTCCGACACCGGCATGGTCGCGCGCGGCGTGCCGACCTTGAGCTACGGCTTGCGCGGCGTGACGGCGTGCGAAGTAAAGGTGACGGGCTCGAAAATGGATCTGCACTCAGGCGTGTTTGGCGGCGCGGTGGCGAACTCCATCACCGCGCTTTCGCGGCTGCTCGCGACTTTGCATGACGAAGACGGCCACGTCGCGGTGGACGGTTTCTACGATGACGTGAAACCGCTGGAGGATTGGGAGCGAGAGGCATGGCGAAAGTTGCCGATCGACGGAGACGAGGAAATTCTTAAGGAAACCGGCGCGCCGGCCCTCTTTGGCGAAAAGGGCTTTAGCACGCTGGAGCGTCTCTGGGCACGACCGACAGCGGAGATCAACGGCATCGGCGGCGGCTACCAGGGGAGGGGGACCAAAACGGTGATCGCGAGTCATGCCATGGCCAAGCTGACCTTTCGTCTCGTCCCCAACCAGGATGGCGACAAGGTTCTCAAACAGGTGCGAAAGCATCTGGAAAAACATCTCCCAACCGGGGTGACGATGGAGATCGTCGACGGGCACAGCGGGCCGTGGTATTTGACCGATCCTCATTCGAGTTTTGGTGAGGCTGCGCAGCGCGCCCTGAAGCAGGCTTTCCAGAAGGAGGTCGCGCTCATCCGCGAAGGCGGCAGCATTCCCATCGTCTCGCAATTCCGCGATATTCTGGGCGTCGAAACGCTCCTCCTTGGGCTCGCCCTGTCCGATTGCCGGGCGCACTCGCCTAACGAGAATTTCCCGCTCGAGAACCTGGAAGCCGGGATCAAGATGAATAAGGCGATCCTGCAGGAAATAGGCGGCGGCCGCTGAGAGATGTAAGAGGCTTCCAAATGCCGGCACCGTGCCTAACGAGATGGTTGACGGCCGGCCTGCTCGGGATCGTTCTTTTTCCGGCGCCATCGGTGCGCGGAGAGGAAGATTCGTTAGGCGAAAAGATCGGGAAATTTTTCGCCGCGCCCACCCCGACGCCGGCCCGCCGGCGACACTTGCACGCGAAAAGGCCGCCGAGCCCTTCGCCAAGCCCGAGCACGTCGCGGAAAGCGAAAACCAGCGCCAAGCACAAATCCTCGCCCACGCCTTCGCCGAATCCGACCGAAACCCCGGCCTCATCTCCCACGGAAACGCCTGCCGCGACCGCGCAGGAGAAAGTAGCGACCATCTCGCCCAGCGAGATCGAAGATTACGACAAAAATCCCACGCCGGTGCGAAAACTTCTCGATGACGCGCTCGAGCTGACGAAGCGCAATCTCGATTACACCTACGGGTCCGACGATCCGGAGCGTGGCGGGATGGATTGCTCCGGCTTCATCTACTACGTCCTGCGGCAGAACGGGGTGAAAAATGTGCCGCGGGATGCGAGCGAACAGTATGTTTGGGTGCGCAAAGCCGGCAATTTTCGCGCGGTCCTGAGCCGCGACACCAATTCCTTTGAACTCGAGGAACTAAAACCGGGCGACCTGCTTTTCTGGGCCGGCACCTACAGGGTGGAGCGCGATCCGCCGGTTACCCACACCATGATTTACCTCGGGAGAGCAAGGAAGACGGGCAAGCCAATCATGGTCGGCGCGAGCGATGGGCGCACTTACGAGGGAAAGAAGCAATTCGGGGTGAGCGTTTTTGATTTCAAGACCGTCCGTCCCAGGAACGACAGCCCACCGGCGAGCCAGGCCCGATTTGTCGGCTACGGGAAGATTCCCGGATTGGACGGAGAAAAGCCCTAGCGGTCAGGAGAAGAAGGTGACGGAGAGGCCGTTGCGGCCAACGACTCGTTAGGCAGCTCGGTTGAGTGTGTCTGCGTGGATCGATAATGCCGTGTCACCAGCCCGAGCAGCAGCGCAAGAACAATGAAGGCGATCGTCCGCTGCTCCTGCGGCGTAAGGACAAATATACCGAGCTTGGAGCGCAGGCTCATTTCACGTAATGAAGCGGGTCGGCCACGCTCGCTTCCCGGAAGCCTTTCAGGCGCAGCTGGCAGGAATCGCACACGCCGCAGGCCAGACCGTCGGCGGTCGGGTTATAGCAACTGTGGGTGAGCGAATAATCCACACCCAACGAGATGCCGTGCTGGATAATTTCGGCTTTGCTCATGGCGAGGAGCGGCGCATGAATCCTAAAATGATTTCCCTCTACCCCGGCTCTCGTTCCCAGATTGGCAAGTTGTTCAAAGGCCCGGACGAACTCGGGCCGGCAATCAGGATAGCCGCTGTAATCGATCGCGTTCGCGCCGATAAAAATATCATGCGCACCGAGTACTTCCGCCCAAGCCAGCGCGTAGGAAAGGAAAATCGTGTTGCGCGCCGGGACATAGGTGATCGGTATCTCACGCGCCATCTCCGCTGAGGAGCGCCCGGAGGGGATTGCAAGGTCCGCGGTCAGCGCCGAACCGCCGAAGACGCGCAGGTCGATCTGTGCGATGCGATGCGCGCTTGCGCCTAACGAACGTGCAATCTTCTCTGCGGCCGCGATCTCGCGCTCGTGGCGTTGACCGTAACGGAAGGAAAGGGCGCAGGTCTCGAAACCCTGCGCTCGGGCGAGGGCCAGGACCGTGGCGGAATCGAGCCCACCGCTCAGAAGCACGACCGCGCGCTTCATCGCGCGGCGCGTTCGGGCTCATCCGGGTGAGTCGCGCTGATTGTCAGGCTGATCCCGCCGCGGGACGCGAACTCGGCCTGCACGATCATCTGGCGCGGCGCACAGGCTCGCACCAGATGATCGAGGATGCGGTTGGTATCTGCCTCGTTGAAAGCCCGCTGGTTGCGATAGGAAGCGAGGTAAAACTTGAGCGACTTGGTCTCGAGGCAGCGTTTCCCCGGCAGGTAATCGATCGTGATCTGCGCAAAATCGGCCTGACCGGTGATTGGGCAGAGCGAAGTAAAGTCCGCCGATTCGAACCGGATCCAATAGGGCCGGCGGGCCGGGTTTGGAAACGTCTCGAGAATGTCAGCCGAGGGAGCGGCGGGGAGGCGTGTTTCAGTGCGGCCGAGAAGCCGAAGGCCTTTTGTCTTCTTTGCCACGGTTCGTTAGGGCGGATTCCGCGCCGAGGGGTTGAGGAGGGCGCGCTTGCGGTCGCCAAGGGCGTGGTAATTCCAGTAATCGATTTTGAGGCTGCGCTTCAGCTGCAGGTGGCTGCCATCAGCTGCGTCCCATTGGCGCAGGAGATACGGAAAGTCTCGGTCGAGCATGAAGCGATCAGTGCCGGCAGCGTGCTGCACCGTGACATAGATCGCATGCTCGGTCGATTCGTAATGTACCTGCGCTGGCTTCCAGACCAGGTCGTCTTTCTTCGAGTTGGTGATGCCGGGCGCAAGCTGGATCTGGAAGTCGCCACTCGGTTTTGTGAAATCGATCGTTCGCACCCGGAGCGGAAGTTCGTCGTAAAGGAATCCGTTAGGCGGGAGCGTGACCTTCTGGCGGCCCTCGGCCATGCCGTCCCAGTAGGTGTGCCATTGGTAGGTGAAAATCTCCCCGCCGCGTCGCGCTTCCTTGTAAGTGTTGCCGCAACTGTCGTTGCTCGTGAGCGAAAACTTGGCCAGGCGCCCGTTGTCGGCCCGCCAGAAATTGGAATGCATTTGCTGATAGACGTAGAGACCGGTCTGGATGTGCAGGATCTGGTTCATCTTCAGCACCTGGATGACGCCGGGGCGCCGCCAGTCATCGGGTTTAACGAACTGCTTCAGGTCAAACGGTTCGCGCACGAGGATATGGAGTACTTCGGTCTGGCGCGGCTGGCCGTAGCGCACGATCTGAGCGTCGTAGATGTTGAACTCGGCCTTGCCGTCGTTCCAATAGCCGCCGTTTTGAATCAAGCCGGGCACGAACTGCCCGAGCGCAGGCAGCGCCCTAACGAAAATAAGGGCAGGAAACGCGAGAAGTGATCTCCGCATGGCCGAGTTTAGCTTAGCTGGTGATTGCGAAAGCGACAATCTTTCCGTAAAGTCGCGGCCCGATGGGAAAGAAATCTGACGCTGAGCGCTCGAGGTCTCCGGGTTTCGCGGCCGACACGGCCGCCATTACACCTGGCGGTCTGAAGCAGACAGGGGTGATCGATTTTTTCGCGCACGACACGAGGAACGATGAAGTGCTTCTGGCAATGTTTGAGCCTCGTCCCTGGGATGACTCGGAGATGCAGCTTTTCCAGTTGCAGGAAAAATTCAACGCCTACGTTTCTTTCCTGCTCGATGGTGAGCTGGCCGAGGCGCATCCGGAACTGGCCGGCAAAAATGCGCGGATCGAATTGCATTGCGTGGCACTGCCAGAAGGTCGCGCGCTCGATTTGCTCGGCGCGATTCACGATCAGCTCGCGTTGCAGGAGATCCGCGTGGAAGTGTTGGTGCAGGATGGTGGCTGCGGCAGCGGGTGCACCTGCGGCCACGGCCCTTGAGGGTCTCAAAACTTCAAGAAGGTCGCGACGGGAGTAGGGGCGAGCTTTTCCCGGCCGTGGAGAAATTCCAACTCGATAAGGAACTGCGCTTCGAGCAAGTCGCCGCCGACCTTCTGGATGAGGGCCGCCGCCGCTGCCGAGGTCCCGCCAGTCGCGAGCAGGTCATCGATGAGCACGATCTTTTCCCCGGGCCCGATGCTGTCGACGTGCATTTCCATTTCCGCGTCGCCGTATTCGAGCGAATAGGCTGCGCTCTCGGTCTTAAACGGGAGCTTGCCCTTCTTGCGAATCGGAACGAAACCAACCCCGAGGGCGTAGGCCACGGCAGAGCCAAAAAGAAATCCCCGGGCGTCGATTCCGACCACCTTGTCGATCGGCAAGGCGCGGCAGCGCGCGAGAAAAACTTCGATCGATTCGCGGAAGAGCTGCGGGTCAACCAGAATCGGAGTGATGTCCTTGAAGACGATGCCGTGCTTCGGAAAATTGGGAACGTCGCGGACGCCCGCGCGAAGCCGCTCGATCGAATCAGCAAGCATGGCGGCAGGCTAGCGGGTCGAGCGGAAAGGTCAACGCAGCCGCGACGAAGGCAGCTATTTCGGGCGTCGACCTTTCGCCCGCGGAATCTTTCTGCGCGGCTTACGCGGTTTGGGCAGAAGAAGGCGTGGCGATGGTTTGCGCAGGGGCGCTACGGCCGATGGTGATCCGCCTGCGGCGGAGACGCGAACGCTGACGCTGGCATCGGCAGGGTCTTTCTTCCCCGCCTGCTGACGTTCCCACGCCGCTCGCGCCCGTTCCCGCAGGCGGGCGTAGGCCTTGGCCAGGGCGCTTTCCAAGCCCGTGACCTCGTCCGATGGCGGTCGCTTCTTGCCCGCTGCACGCGGGGGAGTTCTCATGCTGCCGGAAATAGCAGGAACCGCGCCCGCCATTTTCTGCGCCGCACGACGATGATTGCCAACGTCGGCGCAAACTCTTACTCTTTCTGCCGATGGATCGTGAGCTGCTGATCGTTTCGACGCTCTGCTTTTTCCTCGCCATGGTGCGCACGGCTCTCTCGGTGCGGGCGCGAAACTATCAGTCTTCCGGCTTTAACTTCTCCGCCATCGCGCTCGGCTTTATTTTTCAAACGGCGTTTCTCTCCGTCCGGGGTCATGCCATCAGGCGTTGCCCGCTGACAAATCTCTTCGAGGTCTTCATCTTTCTCGCCTGGTCCGTCTCGCTTATGTACCTGCTGATCGGGCCGGCCTATCGGCTCTCTCTCATGGGTGCGTTCACCGCGCCACTTGTCTTTGGTCTGCAAACCATGGCCCTGCTCGCGCCGATCGACCGCCCCCATCCGATGGCACCCTCACCTTCGCCGTGGCTCGAGTTGCACGCCTCAGTCTCACTCATCGCCTACGGCGCGTTCGCGCTCGCCTGCGTCGCGGGTCTGATGTATCTCGGGCAGGAGCGACAATTGAAACGCCGCCAGATCAATTCGATGTTTTATCATTTTCCACCGTTGACCGATCTCTTTGCCGCCATCACGAGGCTGCTCTGGCTCGGCTTCGTTCTCCTCACGGTCGGGATTGTGGCGGGCTTTTTTACCGGCCAGCCGCTGCCTTACGTCAAGATCGCTTGGTCGTTAGGCGTATGGATTTTCTACGCCGCAATTCTGCTTGCGCGTCACCTGGGAACGACGGCGCCGCGCTTTATCGCCGCGCTCTGTGTGATCGCTTTCAGCGCCGCCCTCACGCTCCTCTGGGGAATCACATTCCTCTCGCCGGGTCACTCCCTCTGATGAATCTCTTTTGCGTCGGCATTAGTCATCACACCGCGAATGTCGAGACGCGGGAGCGCTTCGCGGGACACGCGGCGATCGACCGCGTCCTGCGCGAAGAAGCCGGTTGCGCCGAGGCCTTGCTTCTCACCACCTGCAACCGGGTGGAAGTTTATGCTGCGGCGGATCAAGCGGTCCCGACCGCACGGATCGCGCATTGTCTATTGGCCAACGGAATGCAACCGCTCGAGGACGAGGTGGACGTTTTCTATCGCTATGAAGCGCTGTGCTGCGTGCAGCATCTTTTTCGCGTTGCCTCAGGACTTGATTCGATGGTGATTGGTGAGACGGAAATCCTTGGGCAGGCGAAGAAGGCGTATGCCGCGGCCCGCGAATCCGGCGCGGCCGGTCCCTATTTGCATCGGCTTTTTCAGCGCGCTTTTCGGGTCGCGAAACAGGTGCGAACGCACACCGGAATCTCGCGCGGCGCGGTTTCCGTCGGCTCGGTCGCGGTCGATCTGGCAGAACAAATTTTCGGGCACTTCGAGACGCGCAAGGTCTTGTTGCTCGGCGCCGGCGAAGCGAGCGAGCGCACGGCCCGCGCGCTCTTGAAACGCGGCGTGGGCGACATCCGAGTGACGAATCGCTCGCCGGAACGCGCCCAGGCGCTTGCCGCCCTGATTTGTGGCCGGGCAGTGCCGATGGAGGATTGGGAAACCCATTGCCGCGAGGTCGACATCATTATTTCATCAACGGCTGCGCCGAGCCCGATCGTGACCAGGGAGAACCTGGAGCCGCTCTTGCACGACCGACTCGACCGGCCACTCTTTATTATCGATATTGCGGTGCCACGGGATGTCGCGCCGGAGGTAAACGCAATGGAGGGCGTCTTTCTTTACGACATCGATTCGCTGCAATCGATCGCACAGCAATCGCTCGCTCTGCGCCGGGAACAGATTGCCGCTGGTGAAGAAATCATCGAGGGGCATCTGAATGATTTCAGCGGCTGGTTCGTAGCCGCGCGCGAGCGAATGATTCGCGGGCCTTCCTTGCGTACCTCCGAGAGCTGAGTGGGCGCACCGGACCGGATCATTCTCGGGTCGCGCGGGAGCGAACTGGCCCTGGCGCAGGCGCGCCTGGTAGAGCGGGCCCTTGGTGTCGCCTGGCCGGAATTAGAGGTCGTAATTCAAATTATTCGGACGAGCGGCGATGCGAGCGTGAAAGCCGGACCGATATCTGATCGAAAGGCGGGACGAAAAGGAATGTTTACGCGGGAAATTGAAAATCAGCTGCTCGTTAGGCGGATCGATGTCGCGGTGCATAGCGCGAAGGACCTGCCGAGCGAGCTATTGCCGCGGCTGGAGGTACGCGCCACGCTGCCGCGAGCCCGGACGGAAGACATCCTGATCACGAAGAAGCATGCCAGCCTAACGACGCTGCCGGCCGGCGCAACCATCGGCACGGGCAGCGTCCGGCGGCAGCGCCAGCTCGCCTGGCGCCGCCCCGACCTGCAAATCGCCGCCCTTCACGGCAATGTCCCGACGCGACTGCGCAAGTTGCGCGAGAATGAAGACTGGACCGGGATTATCCTGGCCCGGGCGGGCTTGGAGCGGCTCGGGCTTGCGGTGCAAGGCGAGATTCTTTCACCCAACGATTTTGTTCCGGCGGGAGGGCAGGGTGTGATTGCGCTCCAGGTGCGGAGCGACGATGAACGCGCGCAGAAGTTGATCGACGCGGTAAACGATCAGGCAACGCATCTTTGTCTGCGTGCGGAGCGCGAATTTCTGCGCTTGTTGAATGGTGATTGCGACTCGCCGGTTGGGGTGCAGGCGAGGATCGGAGGCGACAATCTGAGCCTGCACGCGCAGATATTCGAACCGGAGAGAGCCACGCCGCGTGTGGGAGCGATTACCTGTCCGAAGGATGATCCGGAAACGGTCGCGACAAGATTGATGGAACAACTTTATGGCGGATAAGAAACAGACCGGCCGTTGCTATCTGGTGGGCGCAGGCCCGGGCGATCTCGGGCTGGTCACTTTGCGTGCGCGGCAGCTCATCGGACAAGCCGAAGTGCTGGTATATGATTACCTCTGCAACCCAGAGATGCTGCAGTGGGCGCCGGAAAGAGCGGAGATCATTTACGCCGGGAAAAAAGCCGGCGCGCATTCTCTCAAGCAGGATGAAATCAACGCGCTCCTGGTCGAGAAAGCAGGCCAGGGAAAGCAAGTCGTCAGACTTAAGGGAGGTGATCCGTTTCTGTTCGGCCGCGGCGGCGAGGAAGCGCTGGCGCTGGCGGCGGCTTCGATCCCTTTCGAGGTCGTCCCCGGGGTTACATCCGCCATTGCCGCGCCGGCCTACGCGGGTATTCCCGTGACGCATCGCGGGTTGACCTCGCATGTCACCTTTTTCACGGGCCACGAGGATCCGGAGAAGACCGAGAGCTCGATCAACTTCGAAGCGCTGGCCAAACTGGGCGGAACTCAGGTGATGCTAATGGGAGTGGAGCGAATCGAGGCGATCGCAGACCAAATGATGGCGCACGGTGTCCGCCGCGATCTGCCGGTCGCACTCGTGCGCTGGGGAACGACCGGGCGGCAGAAAACGGTCCGGGGCACTCTGGGAAACATCGCGCGACGGATCGCGGAAGAAAGTTTTTCTCCCCCGGCGGTTGCGATTTTCGGCGAGGTGGTTTCGTTAGGCAAAGAACTTGCCTGGCACGAGGGTCGGCCGCTGGCCGGCCGGCGGATCGTCGTAACTCGCACTCGCAAGCAGGCCGGAGCTCTGAGCGACGAACTTCGGCAGCTTGGGGCCGAGGTGATCGAATTGCCGACCATCCGGATCGAGCCGCCGAGCGACTTGCGCGCTTTCGCTGAGCTGGTTCAGGATGCGCACGCCTATGATTGGATCGTTTTCACGAGCCCGAATGGGGTGAGCGCGTTTTTTGAAATGTTTTACAAGCTTTACGATGACACGCGTGATCTCGGCGGCGCGCGGATCGCGGCGATCGGCCAGGCGACGGCGCAGCGCGTGCGCGATTTTCACCTAAAAGTCAATCTGCAGCCGGCCGAGTTTGTGGCCGAAGCGATGGTGCGTGAATTCAAGAAGGAAGGCGGTCTGGAAAATCTCCGCATCCTGCTCGCGCGGGCGGAAGAGGCCCGAGACCTGCTACCAAGAGAGCTCGGAGCCCTGGGCGCCATTGTCGATGTCGCGTTTGCCTATCGAACGGTCGCGGAGACGACCGATCGGACGGAAGCGAGATTGCGACTGGCGGGCGAGGGCGCGGACATGATCACTTTTACAAGCTCTTCCACAGTTGAAAATTTTCTCGCTCTCGGCCTGCCGTGGCCGGAGGGGATGCAGGTAGCTAGCATTGGTCCGATCACCTCGCAGACCGCGCGTCGCTCCGGCCTAACGATCGCGGTCGAGGCGTCGCGCCACGACATTCCCGGGCTGGTCGATGCGATCCGCCGTTTTTTTCATCCGGACTGATTCGAGCATGAGCCCGGTTACAGAAGTCGAGTCCGATTTCGCAATGGCCATGCAAACGTTGGCCGCACAGGCCGCGCCTTCGCTGGCAGTCGAACAGGATGATGCGCTCCTTCCGTCCGGCATTTCCGCCCTGATCAGTGCGGTTCACTCGCTCGGTCAGCGGCTGGAGTCGCTCGAGGAAACAGTCTTGCGCCAGATCGAGTCGATCCATTTCCAAAAGATGGAGGAAGAGATTTCGGCCATCCGGGAAAGCGAACGGGTCAATCAAAAATTGTTCGACTCCCTGCACGAGGAATTGATCAGTTACCGTGATAATTTCGTCCGTGAATCACTGCAGAAGCCGTTCATTCGCGATCTCCTGGTTTTGTTTGACGACCTGAGCGGAATCGCCGCGCAATTTGAGGGAACCGGAACAGGCACAGTGTGCCAGCCAGACGTCGCCCACACCCGTGACAACCTCAGCAACATGCTGCATTTCCTCCTCGAAATTCTGCACCGTCTCGAAGTGAATGAAATCGAGCCCAAGGAAATGGAAGACCGCACCCTGCATCGCGTGATCGGCGTCGAGCCGACGGAATGCGCGGAAGAAGACGGGCGTATCGTCAAGCGAATCAAGCCCGGCTTCACCTGGCATGACCGGGTGTTGCGACCGGAAGAAGTCGTCGCGAAACGATTTCGTTAGGCGCAGTGGCCGCCGGCGCGGCGACCGAAAAAGAGTTGCTCCGTAATTAAAACATAACCGGCATGAAATCTGCATTGAGAGGGAAACGCAGCCCAGATAATGGACATTCAAAGAGCCTTTAAGAGCACATGAGCAACCGAAAAGCAGTCGGAATCGATCTCGGCACCACATTTTCCGCCGTCGCTCACATCGACGCCTATGGAAAACCGCAAATCATTCCCAACGCGGAGAGTGAGCGGATCACCCCTTCAGTGGTCTTATTTGATGGCAGCCATGCGATCGTCGGCACGATTGCGAAGAATAACAGTGTCGCGGAGCCGGAGAAAATCGTTGATTTCGTGAAGCGCGAGATTGGCAAATCGAAGGAACAATTCCATCGGGAGTTCAACAACACGAAGTATTCGGCGGAGGAGCTTTCGGCGCTGATTCTCAAGAAGCTCAAATCGGACGCCGAAAAGTATCTGAGGGTGCCGGTAACCGATGCGGTCATCACAGTGCCGGCCTATTTCAACGATGCCGAACGAACTGCGACGATCACGGCCGGGCGTCTCGCCGGTTTGAACGTCTTGCAGATCATCAATGAGCCGACCGCGGCCGCGCTTGCCTACGGGCTCGACAAGTTGGACGAAAACCAGACGGTTTTTGTTTTTGACCTTGGCGGCGGCACCTTCGACGTCACGGTCATGCGCATTAACGCCCACCGTCTCGAGATGGTAGCGACCAATGGCGATCATCGCCTTGGCGGCAAGGACTGGGACGATGTGCTCGTCAATCACGTCGCAGAGGAATTCGATCGCGCGCATGGCGAAAACCCGCTGCTCGACCTGCAAAGCTACCAGAGCCTGCAAAGCAGCGCGCTCGCGGCGAAAATCCAGCTCTCAAGTCGCGAGCGCACCACGCTCGTACACAGCCACAACGGCAAAAGCATCAAGGTCGAGTTGACCCGGGCGGAATTTGAAAAAATGACCAAGCACCTGGTCGAGAAGTGCAAGGCGATCTGCGAGATCGTGATGCGCGAGGCGCAAATGAACTGGTCGCAGGTGAACAAGATTCTGCTGGTTGGCGGCATGACGCGAATGCCGATGGTACGGGCCATGATCAGCGAACTTTCGTCCGTGCCGTTGGTCGAGGATGTGAACCCGGACGAAGCGGTCGCGGTCGGCGCTGCCATTCAGGCGGTCTTATCGCTCCTCAACGAAGAGGATGCGACGGGGGAAAAAATGCTCCCGGCTGAGACGCGCCAGCAATTTTCTTCGCGCGACGGCGGCCTTATCCAAGTACGTAATATCACTTCCCACACGCTCGGCGTCGTCCTCTGGGACGAGACGCAGCTCGAGGAATACGTCTTCCCGATGATTAAGAAAATGACTGCAATGCCGGCGGTAGTGAAGAACTCCTTCGGCACCGCGACGGCTAACATGCAGCGCGCCATCGTTCGCGTCGTCGAGGGTGAGAGCACGCTCCCGGCGGAATGCACGCCACTGGGAATCTGCGACGTGGAGCTGCCGCCTTTCCTGCCCAAGGGTTCTCCGGTGGAGTTGACCTACGAATACAACGCCAATCAGGTCCTGGAGGTCGCGGTCGAAGCCTGCGGCAATCGCGCCTCCGTTTCGATCGAGCGCAAGACGGGACTTTCCGCAGACGAGCTGGATCGGGCGACGATGGCTTTGGGACAATTGAGCGTCGTCTGAGATGCTCCAGCCGGTTGTCAGTTTTCCGGTGCCCTTGCCGGATGACCCGCGCAAATGGGACGGCTGGAGTCGCTACAATTCCTCCAATCTCTACGAACGGCTTTGCTTCGATCCGGGGAGCAATCCGACGAACGAACTGATCGAGGAACATTTTCGCGAGCTGCTCCTTTGGTGGCAAAAAAAGCTGCCGCTGAAAAATCAGCCGAGCAATCCGCTTGCCCAGCTCTTGCGCTCCGGCCTCGAGGAATCGTCGCGGTTTCTCACGGAAGCGCGTTTCGAGCTGCTTGATCCCGCGCGTCGCCAGCAGGTCGATCAGGAACTAGCCGCCCAGGCAGAGGAGCAGGCTCTCGTGGAGTTCAGGAAATACGTCGTCTTTGCCCTCAATGACAAGACGCTCACGCCACAGG
>JBOHXL010000123.1:0-17074 GCA_050736975.1 Chthoniobacterales bacterium
CTTCTGTTAGGTCCATCCATAACTAATTATACCCCAAAATCTTGCGTACAAGTACTATTTATGAGATGGCTTCTAGACACTTGCTCCAGAGCAACGACCTTGCCTCACTACCTACTCTGCTGGTGTGCAATTTTGACGATCGCTCTTATACTCCGAGTTCCCGGAATTCGCGCGGGACTTCCGTATATCGATTACATTGACGAAGGAGCGGTGCTTCACCAAACAATTGAGCTCTGCAATCATAAGAACCTCGACACCGTCTCATACCGTTACCCTTCCCTCCCGGCCTATCTAACAGCGTTGGGCCTGATGCTGTATTCTCCGTTCTATTCGCTGAACCACGGGCATAGCTTGTGGAGGGACCTACCGTCTGAGACCGCGCTGAACACCCAAGCCGGCCAGAGGTATGACTTAATTACTCCCCCAGAATTGATCATCGTTGGTCGAGCCATAAGCGTCCTCCTTAGTGTCACTACGGTTGTCTTAACGGGTACGTTTGCCCGTTTAATCGCCGGACAGTGGACCGAAATAGTATCGATGGCGTTAGTCGCAGTATGTCCGGCGCTTGTCGGACGAGCGTCCAACGTAATCATCGACACCTTTGCGACATTGTTCTCATTAGCGTCACTCTACTGCTGTTACCGAATCGCAAATCCGACCGAAAACAATGGTGCCCGGACATTGAGATGGGAGGCAGGGTTGGCCGGACTTTCCGCTGGTCTGGCATTTTCCTGCAAATACACGGTGGTCGTAGTTTTCGTGTCGGTACTCGCGGCGATTGCCATGTTACGAATGCTTCCCTCAATTCGTCTCTTGCTTGCCTTACTCGCTACCACGGGCCTTTCTCTTGGTATCGCCCTGGGTGCACCCTTGGCGCTTCTCAAACCCGTAAGCGCCGTTGAAGCGGTTTGGGCATCAGCTTACGATTACACAAAACTTAAATCCTCCCCAGGATACTTTGGGCAAGCGATAACGAGTTCTGAACTAGGTTGGACTCTGGTTCTCGCTGGAAGTCTGGGATTCTTACTGATGCTGCGATCCCAGATTACGAGACGGTTTGCTCTTAGCTGGGTGATTTTTGCCATATCACTAATCAGTCTTTTCGTGGCAAAGCCTTTTCAACCCTTTCGCAACTTGGTACCGTTGGTACCCCCATTTTGCATCGCTGCAGCTTTCACGCTGACGCTCGCATTTCGGCTTCCAGATCTGCCCCGCCTTCGGGAAACCTTGCCGCAGTTTCGCAGTTACATAATTGAGCATCTGGAGGATCTGCGCGCTGATTCGTGGACTAGACCGCTTATCGACGTTTCTACCGGGACTCCAACGGGAAACGCCTCTGGGACCAACTACCGCCAACACTGAATTGGAAGCCCTACTGGGGCGAGTACTCGCAAGCGAAGATGATTCACTTTCACGGCCCCAAACCTTATCAACGCGACTACATTGATTCCCATTACTCCGAGATCAAACATTTAGCGGGCGGCGCCTATCTCGAACTCGTTCAGCTTTACGAAAAGCTTTTGGCTGAAGCTTTGTGATATCGAACAGTGCGAGTCGCGTACAACGCACACTCCTCCGTCACATCAGCCCGCGTTCACAGCCGCTCGTCGACCCTAACGCCATTTTTCTTCGTAAACGTGTTGGCCACGTCGGCCTGAATCTGAACATTCAATTTCATTATTTTACTTTCTTTTCGTTGCTTGTTCTTGCGCGCAGCGGAATCGTCGCACCGCAAATTCTCCTGTCCGAAAAGGGGCCGCTCGCCGCAGCGTCCCCTTGAATCCCCGCTTGGGGCGAACAGTCTCCCGCTCCGCTTGGTGGTCTTACGACCGACTGACGCGCTTCGCTTGTCGCCCTTGGCTCGGACAGGCCGAAGATGGCGGACACCATTCCCCCGACTCCACCCGATTTCGCCGATCATCTGTTCGCCCAAGCGACATGATCGGACGATTGCCAGGACCGCTGAGCCCAATCGCAAGAGCAAGCGATAGTCTGATCTGTATCTCAAAATTGAAACCATTTCGTCCCGGTTTCGAGACGAAAGCATCCTCGTAACGGGCAACATGCGCTGGTTTCACCAGGCAAAGTAAGATGGCACGCCTGGTGCTAAAGGGTGGAATCAAAAAAAGAGTTATCATGAAACCAGGGCAATTCGCCGTTTTCGGTGCCATAACAATCATCTTGGCCAGCGCGACAGTTAGTTCGCTCGCCGCTAAAGAAGATGGTGAAGTCACTCTTAAGGTCGGAGATCCTGCCGTAAATGGATCGTTTATCAAGCAGTACAAGAATCTCTTTCAGCTCAGTTTTCGCAAAAGGGGTACGAAGAACACGGTCCTCGCCGCAACATGGTCGGATGTCGTCAAGCAAACTCGGATAGACGGGCATTCCGTCATGAAACGGACTCAGATCGCGCACTACCTTAAGAAAGACATTACCGTGACGACTGTGAATGTTTTCGATCCCCAGACGATGCGGCCACTCTCAACGGATGAAACCCGGGTCGGGATGACTGGTTACACTCATCGGCAGTTTGACGGTGCGGCGATCAAGTTTCGCCGGGTGAATCGGGGCGAAGATGACAGCCATGAGGGCGAAGCGAGGCTTGAGGTGCCGGTCTTCGATTTTTACGGAGGGATGTGGGGACTCCTTTTGGCCAGTTGCCCTTTGCGCGAAGGCTACAAAGGCGCGTTGCCCAGCGTCGCCGAAAACGAGGAAAACCTTCGCTGGTGCAGGTTTGAAGTGACTGGCAGGGAAATGGTGGCCGCTGGCGGAGGCAAGAAGGTTGAGGCGTGGGTGGTGAAAACCGATGATCACGGCGCGATGACTTTTTGGCTAACCAGGGAATCACCCTACGTGATCAAGTTAGTCTATGATAGCGAACAGGGCACCTTTACCTATTGGATCGCGTAACCGCCTGTATATTGATGGCAAACGCGGCTACTTACAAATACCGGCGGCGAGCATGACTCGTATTGTGCTGCTAGCCGCCCTCCTTTGTGCGGGCGGCCTGAAGGCAGAGCCGGCGGAAGATAATTCCGGCGCGACCGCGTTCGCCCGGTTGCGGGCGCTGGCCGGCGAATGGGTAGGCACGTTTGCGTGGAGCGGCGCCCGCACCAGCACCGGCGCCATGAACGCCACTTATTATCTGACCGGGAATGGTTCCGCAGTGGTTGAGAACCTCGTAATGGCCGGCGTGCCAGTCATGACCAGCGTCTATCATATGGACGGCACCGACCTGCGCATGACGCACTACTGCGCCGCCGGAAATCAACCGCGCCTCAAGGCGGAGCATATCGACAACGCCGGAGGCAGCGTGGACTTCGGGTTCATCGACGCCACGAATATGCCGTCACCGGACGCACCCCATGTGCATGGAGTCGAACTCCAGTTCCTCGATCCCGATCACCTCACGCTTACCTTCCTGTTTCAGAGCGGCGGCAGGGAGAGTCGCGAGCGAATCGAGCTTAGGCGCGTCAAAACCATTCACCCGACGCCACACCCATCGGCCGCGCCGCCTGGAGCGAGCCGCTAACCGACTGATCGTCGCGCCAGAAGCGGGCGCGCCTGAAATTCGATCACGGTATCGCGCACCATCTTGCTAACCTCCGCAGAGTTAGACGTAACTGCCGTACTCCGGCGCGTACATCAGAGACCGTACGTAAGCTTCGAGATCGGCCGGCACGGCCATCGCGGCCAATCCTTTCTCAAACGCAACCTTGATCACTGCAACCGCGACGGCATGCGAGACCTCACGAATGTGGTTGAGGCGTGGATACACCCTGCCTTCATCGAGTTCCGCCGGCGAAACCTGGTGCGCCAGCGCACGCGCGGCGGCAAGGAACATGTCGTCGGTCACCAGCCGGCTCGCGCAGGCGATTACCCCCAGGCCGACCCCGGGAAAGATGTAAGCGTTGTTCCCCTGCCCCGGCACAAAGAGGCGGCCGAACAATGAGACGGCGTCGAACGGGCTGCCGCTGGCGAAGATGGCGCGCCCTTCCGTCCAGCGATACGCTTCCTCAGCGGTGCATTCGACCAGCGACGTCGGATTGGACAAGGCAAAGACAATCGGCCGCGCCACCTGGCGGCCGACCGCTTCGAGCACAGCGCGCGAGAATACCCCCGGCTTTCCAGACACTCCGATCAAGACGCTCGGTCGCACGCTCTCGACAATGGCCACCGTGTCGGTCAGCGGCCGGTGATCCTGCGCAAAAACCAGCTTGTGACTGGTAAGATCGCTCCGGCTTCGCACCACGAGTCCCTTGGAATCTACAAACCAACAGCGCGCCCGCGCTTCGGCCTGAGGCAAGCCGGCTTCGATCAATGCCCTAACGAAAAGGTTGGCGATCCCAATCCCCGCTTCACCCGCGCCGAAAAACAACACTCGCTGGTCACGCAAAATTTCACCCGTGATGCGCAGCGCACCATAGAGTCCCGCAAGCGCGACCGCGGCCGTACCCTGGATGTCGTCGTTAAAAGTGCAGATCCGCTTCTGGTATCGTTCCAGCAGGCGAAAGGCATTCTCGTTTCCGAAGTCTTCGAACTGAATCAGCAGCCGCGGAAAGCGTTCGTTCGCGGCCACCACGAACTCGTCGATCAGCGCGTCGTATTCCGGGCCGCGCAGGCGCCGCTGGTGCAGGCCGAAGTAAAGGGGATCGACCAGCAACTGGGCGTTATTGGTGCCCGCATCGATCGTCACCGGCAGACACTGCGAGGGATGCACACCGGCACAGGCCGTGTACAACATGAGTTTGCCGACCGGAATCCCCATGCCGTCGCTCCCCAGATCACCGAGGCCGAGGATGCGCTCGCCATCGGTCACCACGATCACCCGCACATCGCGCACCGGCCAGTTGCGCAAGACTTCCGCTACCCGACCCCGATCTTCTGCCGAAATGTAGAGCCCGCCCGGACGCCGGAAAATTCGATCATACTGCTGGCACGCTTCGCCCACCGTGGGCGTGTAGATGATCGGCATCAACTGCTCGATGTGATCGATCAGCACCCGATAAAAGAGTGTCTGGTTTCGTCCGGCCAGCGCGATGAGGGCAATGTATCGTTCCAGGTCGGTCGATTTACGCGCCAGATTGCCGAGCACGCGCTCGACCTGCTCAGCCTGCGTCTGGGCGCGGGGCGGCAATAACCCGCGCAGGCCAAGCGCGTCGCGTTCCGCCGCGGTAAAGGCGCTTCCTTTATTCAGCACGGGATCGTGCAGCAACTCCGGTCCGTGCGGGAAATTTTTCTCGGGCATCGTCTCGATTCCGGGGAGCATCAACGAGGAGAGCCGTTGTGCTCAAGCCCTTCGAGAAGAGATCCCAAAATCCTTCCGAAGAAATGCGCAGGTCACCAGCAGAGCGCCAGGCATTCAAATTCCCCTCGAGCACTAGAAGTCGCTCCTGCCGAAACCCGTGACGCGCGCGCGCCATGTTTACAGCTTTTGGCAGCGTAAAAAATTATGGCGCCGAGCAGATCACAAAGTGAAACGCTTGGATCACGAACGCGACCCGCCACACGTTCCGGGGTCAACGCCTCGGGGCAGCCGATTTTACTCCCATGCGAGCGAATTGACTTACCTTCTGATTCTTCCTCCCGAAACGATCGTGTAGCCTGGCGTTTGGTTCCAAGCCGCCTGCTCGCTGGGAGCAAAGGGTTCGAAGTTGGTCTGCGCGTTGGGGCCCGTCTTCCAGTCGTTCTGGGCGGTCGGACCGGTCTTCCATCGATCATAATAGGGCGGCGCCGGGGCAATGATCACGGTCTGGGATGCGACAGCTTTTCCGTTCTGCGCAGCGGGGTCGGTCTTTTCCTGAGGCGAGGTCGGAGCGTCCGGTTGACGGAAATAAACATAGGTTAAAACGGCCAGGATCACGAGGAGTAATGGTTGTTTCATAGGAATGGATGCTGTTGCAATGAACTAGAATCGCCATATTGCCCATAATTTGATTGCAAGGTCAATCTTTGTTTATGTGCCGGGCCGCCCTTTCTTTGTTCACCCGCCCGCACCAGCCATGGTCGCTGCCGATGCAGCCGGCTTCCGTAACGGTGTCTTATTGCGGGCTTCCTTGGGTTTTGATCCCAGGCCCACTGTCCGTCAAATCAGCTCAACCCCCACTGACTCCCACTACTTTAACCCCACAGGTATTTCCTAATGTCCGCGTCGCGTTCTGATTTTCACGACGACTTGGTTTGCGGCGAGGTTAAAAAAACTGTCGCGCAAAGAAAGACGAACACGGCCGCAGCGCCCGACCATTCCCAAAATCCCAGATGCCAGAACACAGAATGTCGCAGGACACGGCGGATCGGCATCGCCCAGGCGGGTTTGAGTTGTGTAAGCAGCAACAAAGACTCGCTGCAAAACATCCCAGCCAGCGGCACCAGCGTTACGACTAACCACGTCCAAAACAATCCCGCCCGAAACAGGCTTCTCCGGCGGCCTTTCCAGGCGCACCAGCAGCCGGACAACATTCCCAGGGCCATGAATCCCGCGGCGGTGCGGCCAAAAAATTCGTGCAACCGCCGAACTCCCAGCACCTCGTGCACATGCTGCGGCGCGACGATGCATGCACAAATCAGCGCGATACTTCCCGCGATGAACGCTCCGCTGCTCAGCCGTGCCCCGGCGGGCGACGCTATTTTCATATTCCGGTGCAAATATCCGGCCAAGGGCAACATCGACACCGCGGCGACCGCGATTCCGCAGGCTGGCAGCCAATGATGACTGGGGTTGTCGCGCGGTGAGAGCAGATTCGAAATGACGCGGTACCGCCAGTCGTAATTTCCCGGGAACATCCATGCGCTTATGGCAAGCGTTCCGAAAAACGAAAAAAAGATCAATCCCAGCAACCCGACTAAGACTGGTTTGCGATAAAACGTGGTGCCAGGTGTCATTTAGTAAATCGCATCCCGGTTTCTTGTATCCACGGCCACAGGGACGTGCCCGCGCGCTCGTCGAGTCGCGGCCACAGCACGCACTATCTATGAGATAACAAGTTCCAACCGCCGGAGCAATCTCAACCGCGGTGCGCAAATCCTGACAAACATCAAATCAAGCTTCCTCGCCCATAGCGCCAGCCACAAACGGTCTTCCGCCAGCCTCCTGCAGATTGTACGCCAGCTTGTGTGTCGCCTGGTAAAGCTGCAAGCCGTCCGCGCCCGGTACAATCATCATGATCACGCGACCGTACTCGCGTTCTCCGATCGCGCCGCGGAACTGCGCTCCCCTCGCCCCAATTCCTGCACCGTCGCCTCGATGTCATCGCACATGATAGCGATCTAGCGCTGCCGCGGGTGATCATAGGTCTTGCCTTCCCACACCCTGTGCGTCCGTGCGTCGGGTTTACGCCCATCTCGCTCGGGCCTGATTTGAACATCAGCCAGTCGCTATCCCACTCTCCGACCGCATACTGCCAGCCCAGCAATTATCCTTTCCTCATTGTCAGTACAAACAACGCAAGCTCAAACCGCCTCCTATTCCGCCGCGGCGTGGCGTCCGAAACCTATTTGGTGGTAGTCGTCGTAGCATCAAGGTTATATACCTCAATCAGTGCTACGCCGGTCGTGTTATTCTGTCCCTTAACGATCGCGGTGTAATTGCCGGGCACAAGGGTAGCAATGATCGCGGATTCGCGATCATTAACCGGTGGGATACCTGTGGCGATGATCTCGGTTTGTTGAGTCGAGCGCCAATTATCGTTCGCGAGGATCAGCTCCCCATCGCTACCATGAAGTTCGAGGAACGGATCCTGCAGGGCCCCTGTGACCCCGGACTGGCTAAGGGACGGACCGATGGCTCTGATCAATACGTCAGTAGGCGCGTCGGCACTCACAATGAAGCCGCCGATCATGACGTTGTCATCTTGGCCGACTTCGCCCCGGGTAGAGATATTCGCCAGGGCCGAATCCGAGTCCGGAGTAAGATCGTATACCTCAACCAATGCTATCCCTGAGGTATCTCCCGAGGGACTTATGATTACCGTATAGGCACCGGGCGCCAGGGTCGTAACGATCGCCGGTTCGTGTTCGTCCCCGGGAGCCAATCCCGTTGCCAGGACAACCGCTCGATTACTATTCCAGTTGTCATTGAACGCGAGAAGGTTATTGCTGCTGTCGTAAAGGCTCAGCACAGGATCGGCGAGCGCTCCCTCAACAGGGAGGGACGGTCCAATCCCACGGATGGCGACCTGCTTGGGTTCGTTCCCTGAAATAATGAAACCCCCGATGAGAACGTTATCGCCCAGCTGGTCTTCCAATCTGGTCGAGACATTGAGCAGGCTGCGCGGCTTGGCAGGATGGAGCGGTGCGGCGGGCAACCCGGTGGCATAGACTCGCAGTTGTGGGACATAGTCTGGATCGAAGCAAGACGCAAAGAGGTATTGCCCGGTAGGATCCACGGTGAAAGAGTCGGGGCCAAATCCGCCCATATCGACCGAACGGAGATATTTGCGTGTGACGCTGTCGAAAAGATCAATTGATGCCGGCAGGACGAAGGCCTGGGGATAATCCGTCACGAACATTGTGGAATCGTCAGGCGATATCTCGACTGCGCGACCGGTCTCTGCGCCTTCTCCGCCAATGCCGTGGTTCGGGATAAGGAAATCGCCCAAGTCTAAGGTGAAGTCGGTCGAGGAGAGCTTTTTTACCGCTTCGGCGGCATCGTTCGGGACGCAAAGGAAAGTTCCATCGTGGCTGAGTTTGAGGTCCTCAATTTTGCCTGAGAACTCATTAAATGCGGTCTGCTGCAGGATTGCAGGGGAATCACCGCTTACGTCGACGGCAAAGATAAAGGGCGGTGAGTAATTAACGGCCGCTACGAAGAGCGTCTTGAGGTCGGAGCTAATCTCGAGGCGTCCGTCGAGGTAAAAGTTGACGGGGAAAGGCGCGAGCACGGCGCCGGTGGTAGCGTCGATCTGCACGATGCCCGCGGAGTCGGCTCGTGTGATAAAAAGGCGGTTATTCGAGCCAGCGGCAACGTCGTAGGTAGGGAAAGGAGCAGGGATGTCTGGCAAGGTCGCCAAGGATGTCAGATCAATCACCATCAAGGCCGGTTCGGTCTCCTTAAACTGTGCCACGAAAAGTTTCTTCCCATCCAGCGACATCGCCACGCCCAGCGGTTCGGTCTCGGTCGGGATTGTTTTGACGAGGGAAAACGTCTGCGCATCCAAAACGGCAACACTGGGTGGAGCGGAAATCGTCACGTAGGCCCGATGACGACTCTCGTCCATGAGGACGCGATTCGCCTGCCAGTAATAGTTCGCGCGAAGATTCTGCGGCGGGTCCGGCGATACGAAAAAGGGCAGTGAACCGACGGCGCTTGTCCGGGCTCCATGGACAGTGAACGCACTGTCGGTGTAGTCGCCACTCAGGGATAAGACGCCGGTTATCAGCCCTGTCTTCGAATTGAGAGAAAGCCCGGCCGGGAGGTTATCCGCTTCATAGCTGACACCAGGGACGTTAGTCGGGATTTGATAGTCTACCGGTTGTCCAACGCGCTGGTCGACCCGGTCGCTAATAACTTTAATGCCGTAAAGGTCGTCCGCACCGGCGATGTCATCGTCCGTAAGGTGATCGAGATCGCTGACGAAGGAATTCATGATCGCGTCGACGGTCTGGCCGACATCGTCAGGATGGCCCAGGCCAAAGACGTGGCCAAACTCGTGCAACAAAATGCGATGAAGATCGTAGACCGTGGGGTTCCCCGTGCGCAAAGCTCCGCGATAGGAGTTGAACTGGTACTTCGTGTTGACCAGGACATCGGCCTCAATTTCGTCGCCGTGGTTATCCTGCAGGTAAACAGTGACAGCGAGCGCGCTTCCTCCGAAATCGTCGCCGAAAACGGAGTCGGAGAAAAAGACGGAGTTTTTCCCGTCACCGATCATCTCAGTGGAGGTCGAATTAGGTATGGCCTGGAACTGAATCGTCTCGAGGTAAGCGTTCCAAAGCGAGAGAGCGTCGATTGCGGAGTTATCCCAAGTGCCGCTGCCATCGTCGAGATGGACGTTTGTCGGCCCCAACTCCAGTTGAACGGTAATTACTGTGCTGTCTTTCCAGCCATAATTGAGTGTCCAGAAGCCATTGCCGGAAGCAATGGTCAGCCAGAGGAGCAGAACACTCGACAGGCAACGGAAGCAGCGTGGGGACCGTGTGAACATCGCGAGCGGTTTGATCGACGCGACGGATTATCCGACTTTCGTCTCGGTTGTCCAGATCAATAAAATTAAAGATATCAGCCGCGTGAGCCTTCGCCGGTTTGGAGCACGGGCTCCAGGTCTTCCAGTTAGGACAGGCAGGCGTTCCCGGCAATCGAGACTCCTGAAGAATCCGCGCCAGATCCAGATTTATGCGACGCTGAGATGACGCTTCCCGGGTCGATTCCCATCAAGATGGATTTCTCTCTGGTCGCATCCTGACCCACACCTTGACCCCTCATATTCGCGCGGAGCCTAACCGTTCGTCGAGCGACGACGTTGACCGGCGATGAAGATAAGTCCGCCGAGCAGGTTCGCGGCGATAGTGACGATGATAATTTTGGCGGCAAAACCTTCGCGGCTCTCGACCTTCACGATCGGGAAAATCGTCAGCACGACATAAAGAGCGGTGACGGAGAAGCCCGTGGCCGAGGCGACCCGGAGCCATAGCGGCGCGCGTGAGGGTAAGGCGCGTAATCCGCAGATCGGGATGGCGAAGAGGACCAGATACGCGATCCCGTAGAAGATCCCAGCGGCATTGTCGATAACTTGAAACGCTTCCTGCGCACCGACGCCGACCTGGCTCGCCACGGCGAAGATCAGGGTCACGATCCCGACGAAAATGATGGAGTTGACCGGTGTCTTATAGCGCGGTTGCAATCGAGTAAACCATGCCGGCAGGAGCGAGTCCCAGCCGGCCACCATCGGCAGTCTGGTGTTGCCGGTGAAGTAGATGCTGACAAGGGCAATGGAGCGTCCAGCCAACATCAGAATCGCGATCGAGGCAATGGTCGACCCCGCGCCAAACGCCCGGGCCCCCGCGCTCAAAGCTTGCGGCACGGGTCCGATAAGGTCGAGGTCGGCAAACCTTGTGTAGGCCATGACTGAGCTGGTGCCGAGAATGAACATGAGTGCGATGATCGGTGCGGCGATCAGGACGGAGCGGCCAATGTTCTTGGCCGGCGCGCGCGTTTCGCCAGCCAGGATGGCGACATACTCAAACCCGCTTAGGGCACCGAGGGCCATTTTGCTGAAGATGTTCAGGCTAAACAACGAAGCGGTGGGTAAGACCCATTGAATCGGATGATAATCCGGCAACTTGCCCGTCGCCCGGGCGAGGAAAGGCAACGCGATCAGTGCGTCATAGGTGACAAGGAGGAAAAGCGCGCCGGTATTATGGATCCATTTACCAAGGCTAAGTCCACGAATCGTGACAAGAATCAGGACAGCGAAGAGGACTCCGTTCAAGGCGGAGACAAAGACGCGGCTGGCTGGCAGCCAGGCCGCAGTTGGCCCGATTGCGTAGGCGACGTTGGTCGCGAGCACAAGGCCGGTCCCGGCCATGACGCTGATCCCGAGCAGCCAAAGATTCCAGGCAACCATGAATCCGGTGAATTCGTTGAAGCCAAGCTTTGCCCACTGGTAGAGACCGCCCTCCAGCGGCATGATCCGATTCAGGTAGATGATCACGCCTGCGATCGGCAGATAGAATAGAAGAATCGCGAGAAGCCAATAGACAGTCTGTGATGGACCAAGCTTCGCCGCCGTGCCTACCCAGGAGCCGCCGACGACAAAGACGATCTGGGTAAGGACGAGATCACGCAGCCCGAGCTCTTTCTTAAAGCCGGCGCTCTGCGCCTCGACACGTTGCTCCTCTTCGCGGAAAGTTTGGTCGCTCAAGTTCTTCTTTCTCTTCGTCGAAAGCTGGTCGCTGCGCTTCTGGGTGGATTTACGGGCAAATGCTGAAACCGGTCTAGCCAAAACACTTGCTTTCCTTGTCTCGCGGTGCCGCATTTATTTCGCTCGGGAGGGATTGGAGCCGGAAGGAGTTGCGTGAAATGTTTCGCGTTGCGGAAAGGCAAGGATCCCTATTTCCCCTCTCTTGTCCCAATTCCGCACTCTCCTGGCTACTTCCTCAAACGCGCGCGATTGAGAGTAACCAGGCCGTTGAGTTGTCGAATGCATAGTAGAGCACGACTTGCTCTCCTCCGATTGGAGCCATGGGCATTGCCCAAACGAGCAGGTCATTGGTCGCAGTTCCGACCAGCGAATCGCGCGCGAGCAAATACTCGGCGGCTTCAACAAATTGATCCGCGGGAATTGCGTCGTGAATCAGAGAGGAAAGTTCCCGCTCAAACCGAAGTTCACCGAATGACTTGCCGAACAAGCTCGTCCGCGACGGACGAGACTTAATGAGCGCCGGCCAGTTTTCCAGACTTTCCTGAAACCAATTTTCTGGCTCTGGGAGCGAGCGATTTTCCCCGGGCGCGCTCTGCCGGCGTCAGTTGACGAAACGAAACCAAAGCGACACCGCGCGGCGCGCTGCCCGACTTTGCGCCTTTGATGATCTCCCTGGCCCGCCGTGCGCGCGCCTTCGTGTCGTTCGCCCCGGCCTTCATATTGGCAATTCTAGCATCTCGCGCGCCCAAGCGCTAATCATTCGGGCACGAAGGAGAAGTGCAGGCCCAGCTTTAGAATCTCGCTCGCCTTCCCCCGACATTCGCATCAAGGGGCCGCGACGAAACATTTCGGTAGAAATTGCTGGCGCAAACGCGCGCAGGAATCGGTGCGAAAAATTACTGCGAAGAGCGGGCGCAGACAGCGGAAGCGATCGCGGAACAAATCCCTCGCGCAGGAATTGAAGCGGTGGCGTTGGAACGAGGCTGCTCTCAGAACGCGACCCAATGGGGATCCGCCAAAGGTGGCGTTAGCGTGGCAAGGCTGCGGGCGGAGACGACGATGACAGTCGGTTGGATCGCACAACGCCTGGGCAGCCGTGGCCGCCTGAATCACTTGCTCAATCGCCAGAGGAAATCCGGCCCTAAGTATTCTGCCGTCGCAATCGTTAAAATATTCAGACGCGACCGCATTCCCCTCCCGCTCGTCGCGCTCTGGTGGCTCATCCCCGATCGCCGCATCGAGCGCGTGCTGAAGGAGGACGGCGGCATCTGATCTTGCCACGGAGCAAGGCATGGTTGAGCGCTTGCTATTCTTAATGAAGTAAAACATAGTATTACCTCATGACGAAAACAATTTCCAAAGTTGGCAATTCCCAGGGCATCATTTTTGATGCCGCGCTCATGGACCTGGCGCGAGTTAAGGTCGGGGATCATCTCACGGTCACCGTGCATGAAGGCGGCTCGATTATTCTCACCCCGATCCGGCCGGCGATCGATGCCAAAGCCGCGGCCGCTTCCGCCAAACGTTTGATTAAGAAGAACGCGCGCCTCTTCAAACGCTTGTCTTGAGCGAACAGATCCGACATCTGATGGTCTCGGCGGCGAAGGCGATTCACACCGAGGTTCTGATCGCGCATGGCGGAAAGCGCGGGATGCGCGATCAAGCGCTGCTCGAATCGGCGGTCGCGGCGCCGCAGGCGACCATGTCGGGAAAGCCAATCTTATCCGATCCCGTTGACATCGCGGCGGCGTATCTTTTTTACCTCTGCCGCAACCACGCCTTTGTCGATGGGAACAAACGAACCGCCTTGGCGGCATGTTTGGTCTTTCTCGAAAGCAACGATCTGCTGCCCCACGATGCCCTTCCCGTGGCCGATTGGGAATCGTTGATTGTCGACATCGCGGCCGGGCGCGTAGATCGCGTCGAGGCCACGGCGCGTCTTCGCAAACTGCTAAGAGAGCTTCGCAAATCGAAAGCGCGCGAGTGAAGCGACGCTCGATCCAAAAGTCGGACGCTTCGATCCACCTTCGCGTGGCTCCGGGGTGACCCAGATACCGCTGGTTTTGGTGAGTCCGTGGATTTCCAGCGTCCTCTATGTTCTGGTCACGCTCCGGTGGCTTATCCCCGCTCGCCACATCGAGCGGGTGCTGAAGGAGGAGTGAAGCGTTCGAATGTTAAATGTTTCAAAGACGCGACCCAAGGGGGATTCGCCAAAGGTGGCGTTAGTGAGGCAAGGCTGCGGGCGGAGACGACGATGCCATTGAAACGGATCGCGGTCGGACTGCACATGGGAGCCTGGACGCATTTGAACCGACTACTGCACAATGCAAAATGATGATTTACTTAGGACTGACCCCGACAGGACCCCCGCTGAGATTGTAAGACCACGAGGAGGGCGAGCGCGCCTTTGGGAGTCGCCCGGTTGCGATACTGCGTTTCCCAGTCGCGGTCGGTTTCCTTCTCCGAGTTAATCACCTGGACGTCCGGCACCTGAATTTCCTTCAGAAAGGCCATAACACTGCCCGGACCGCCGATGAGTTTCATGAGCACATCGCTTGTGCTGCCATCGCTCTCGCAAATGGTGTAGCGGAGAAGTTCCGCGATGGTCAGCTCGGTCCCGGCCGGATATTTATCGCGCACCGGGCTACCCATTCCCAGGCGCACGAAATCGCTGGGCTCGACTTTCACGGACTGATCGAGCTTCAGCTCTCCGCGATCAACGCGTTGCAAGACCGCCATCGAGATCGGCAGCTTGTAAACGCTATGCATCGGGAAATGCTCGTCGCCGTGCAGGTCCGCCGTTTCGCCCGACTCGAGGAGTTGGGCCGCGACGCCGACGCGCCCTTTCGCTGCGGAAGCAATCTTTTCGAATTGACCGGGCAAGCCAGGGAAAGAAAGCGTGGCGGCGAGAGTGGCAGCAAGAAAGAGGTGTCTCATACTGGCGGGAGGCCATGGCAGGTAATCGTTTCGTGTGGTATCGGTGGCGATGGGTCAGGGCCTGGGGCTCGCGTCCATCTCGGAGGCCCGCGCCAGTGCTTGCGTGTCGATATACTCCCGGATGTTCGTTAGTTTGCCATTTCGAACGGTTATGGCGAAGACCCAATGGTCCTCAAACGTCCTCTTCGTAAATATGACTCTGCCCTTGGCGAAGCCGACGACCAGAACCCGATCTCCTTGCGCTACGAATTCGGGGGGCACTGGGTAAGAAGTTTCCAACGTGTCGGAAGCCTTCTGAAGCAAATCCGTCAATCCCGCGTGCCCGCGGTGCGTGCCGGCCAGCGGCCAGTCCTCGCCCGGAATGATCCACTCAATGTCCTCGGCAGACAACGCCAGCAGACCTTGCTTATCGCCGCGGTCGAGTGCTGCAAAAAAATCCTTCACAATCTGAACATTCTCTTGTGTGCTCATCGAACTTTCTCCATTTCTCTTACATCGGATTGCGTGGTGCGCGTCATTCAGCTAGGACCGACGCCAAGTTGTTGCAGCATTAAGGAAGCTTCATTGTAGCAATGAAAGGATTTAATCTTCCCATTCTCAAGGTGAAAAATATCGCACGGTGGACGTCGGGGAATACACTTGCTAAGGCGGCAATGGAGTCACCAATGCCTTTCCCGCGGAACTTCGTGCCGGAAGCCATATCCCACATGTATCCATCGTGAGAAAACATGGAGACAAACTTCTCGGTATCTAATCCTTGCCCTTCTGCGGCCGCGCACGTTTCTCTAATGATTTGTTCATTAACATTCATATTAAATCCTTCCCCCAGTTGGTCACTGTCTGTTTGATTAAAAGCTTCCAGCGAGCCTCTGTCCGAAGACGAAGGCTTCTTCTTCGCGTTAAACCTGCGCCATACCTCCATCGACGGCGAGATCCACGCCGGTGATGTATGAACTTTCATCGGAAGCGAGGAACACGACGGTAGCAGCGATTTCCTCGGGCTTGCCTCTGCGGCCGAGCGGAACTTGCGAGGCGAACTGAGCTGCCGCCTGTTCTACCTGTTCAGCGGTCAGGCCCGCCTTCTCCAAAGCCGGAGTTTCGATTGGGCCGGGACTCATCGAATTCACACGAATTTTGCGATCCTTTAGCTCCACCGTCCAGCCGCGAGCGAAGCAGCGCACGGCTGCCTTGCTAGCGGCGTAGGCGGTAAACGCTGAATCTCCCCTTACGTTCGCGACTGAAGAGGTCAGGATCATCGAGCCGCCATCTTTAAAGAGGGGAAGGGCCTTCTGCGCCGTGAAGAACGTTCCCTTCACATTTAAGTCGAAGGTCTTGTCGAAATGAGCTTCGGTAGCCGTCTCGAGCGGTGCGACTTCACCCCATCCGGCATTTGCGAAGAGTACGTCGATGTGACCGTGCTTCTCTTTCACGACCGCAAAGAGACGGTCCAGGTCTTCTAAACACGTTACGTCGCCCACGACCGTCGTGACGTTTCTTCCGATCAAGGCTGCGGCCTCTTTCAGCTCTTTCTCTCGTCGGCCAGTGATCACGACGTAGGCGCCTTCTTCCACGAAGCGCTTAGCCGTGGCCAAGCCAATCCCGCTGTTGCCACCTGTGATGACCGCAATTTTTCCCATCAATTTTTTCCCATTGTCAGTGCTCATATATTTTTTCCTTTTTCATTTTTGCTCATTGTTTTTGAGAATGTGGGATTTACGCTTTGCCGCCAAAGCTGACATAGTCGTCGAGTTCACCGGCTTCAAACCAGGTTTTGACGTCTTCGCGGGTTTTCGAAGACTTGCCCAGGTTTTCGGCAAAGAACGCAAGTGTTTCGGCGTCGCTGTCCGGTCCGCGTCTTTCCATGAAAGCGGACCAGGCTTCGATTTCCCACGGCGAGCGTGGCGTTTTGGAATGGGCCTGGACCCATTCAAGCATTTCCCCGTCGCCTTTGCCGGTCGCCAATTCCTTGAGCAGGGCATCCGGGTCAAAACCAAGAAATTGCACCAGTCGCTGATCGGTTGGGGAATTGTATTTATACTCGCCGTTTTTCCCGGCGAGGGTCGCCCGGCCCTTGTCGAGCATGCGTGCCAAAATCACGTAGTTGCCCAAACGGACGCGAAAGCTTCGCGGCGGGCGTTGAGTCAGATCGATAAAGTAATGTCGAGCTTTCATAATTTTCCAGTTTCGCGACTCATCATGTTTTTATCATTCACACCACAAACCTACGCCTTCCAAATGTTTGCGCGAATGCCGGTTGGTGATTGCGGTGATGCGAATTT
>JBOHXL010000124.1:0-21975 GCA_050736975.1 Chthoniobacterales bacterium
TTCTACGAGCTGGTGATCGTGCCGAAATATTTCCTGATCGCGATCTGGGGATCGACGAACAAGGAGTACGGCGCGATGAAACTGACGCTCTATTCCTTCTTCGGGGGCGCGCTCGTTTTCATTGGTATCCTTGTCGCCTATGTGACGGCGGGAACGTTCGATGTCCCGACGCTCGCGCAGTTCCCATTCCCGGCAGCGCTGCAAGTCTGGGCCTTCCCGGTTTTGTTCCTTGGCTTCGCCGTTCTCGGCGGCGTCTGGCCGCTGCATACCTGGGCGCCGACCGGACACGTCGCGGCGCCGACCGCCGGCTCGATGTTGCTCGCCGGAATTGTGATGAAGCTGGGCGCTTACGGCGCGCTGCGGGTTGCGCTCAATCTCTTTCCTTTAGGCTTCCAGATGTGGAGCAAATGGATCGCCGTCCTCGCGGTCATCGGGATCGTTTACGCGGCGGCGGTCGCGCTTCGCCAGAACGATCTCAAGTTCGTCATCGGCTACTCAAGCGTCAGCCACATGGGTTTTGTTTTGCTCGGGCTGGCCACCGGCAATTTGCTCGGGGTTTCGGGCGCGGTTCTGCAAATGTTCTCTCACGGCGTGATTGGCGCGCTTCTCTTCGCGCTCGCCGGCGCGGTCTACTATCGGACGCATACGCGCAACCTGAACGACCTCTCCGCGATGGGCTTGAGCCGGGCGATGCCGTTCCTTACGGTTGCGTTCGTAATTGCTTCAGCCGCTTCGATGGGTATCCCCGGCTTCAGCGGATTCGCGGCCGAAATCACGATTCTGATTGGCGCCTGGAAAGCGTTTCCGGTAGCGGTCGGGTTCACCGGTGTCGGAATGGTGCTGGTGGCGGCGTTCACCCTGCGCGCTCTGAAGAAATCATTTTTTGGCGATGATCGTTTCGACCGCATGGGACGGGAAATGCCTTTGCCTGATGGACCGGCGACGGCGGCGGAAAAGTGCGGGGCGGGTCTGCTGATTTTCGCGACGCTCGCGGTCGGACTTTATCCCGGGCTGCTGTTCGACCGGATCATGCCGGCGGTGGAGACAATGCGGTTCCTCAAGGGGGGAGGTTAAAAATGTTAAATGGTTACAACGTTAAAGCGGTGAGGCGTGAAGCACTTTTCCCCTTTTTTAACAATCTAACTTTTTAACGATTTAACGATGTCGATCAGCTACCTGGAACTTCTGCATCTGGCTGCGCCGGAAGCGATCATTGTCCTGACGGCGCTGATCGTTTTGACGATCGGGCTCGTGACGAGGCGGGGAAAGGCGGCCGACGCACCCGCTTCGACCCTGACGGTTTGTTTGTTCGTGGCGGCGCTTGGTTTGGCGATTGCGGCGGCCATGATCGTCGGGCTGCCTCTACACGCGACGCTCTTTCACGGGATGCTCGTGATCTCGCGCTTCAATTCTCTCTTTAAGGCGATCATCCTGGTGCTGGCGTTTTTCACTCTTCTCCTCGTGCGGGCCGAGCATTCCCTGCCGCATAAAGGCGAATACCTCGCGATGATTTTGCTCGCGACCGTCGGACTCATGCTGCTTGTCGGGAGCGAAGAATTGCTCATGATTTTCATCGGGCTCGAGCTGACCGGGCTCTCGCTCTATGTCCTGACGGCATTCGACAAGGCGAGTCAGCCTTCGGCCGAAGCAGGTCTGAAGTATTTCCTCTTCGGCAGTATGGCGAGCGCGTTCACGCTCTTCGGGCTGAGCATTATTTACGGTTTGACGGGCACGACCGCGCTGGCCGCGATCGGGTTGCGTCTGGCTAATCCTGCGGTGCCAGCTCTGCTTTTCGCCGGGATTGTGATGACTCTGGTTGGATTCGCATTTAAAATCGCCGCGGCACCTTTTCATCTTTGGGCGCCTGATGCCTACCAGGGAGCGCCCGTCTCGACCGCCGCGTTCATCGCCTCCGGCTCAAAGGTGGCGTCGTTCGTCGTCCTCGGAAAAATCCTTTTGATCGGTTTCGGTTCGGTGCATGGCAGCGCCGATTGGCATGCGATGATCGCGGGATGGATGCCCATCCTCGCAATCCTCTCCGCCCTCTCGATTCTCGTCGGCAACCTTGTCGCGCTTGTGCAAAAGAATGTGCGCCGGTTGCTCGCTTACTCGGCTGTCGCCCATGGCGGTTATACCCTGCTCGGTCTCATCGCCGGCGGCCGCGCTGGATTTGCCGCGACCCTTTTTTACACCACGATCTATGCAATCACCCTGGTGGGCGCTTTTGGCGTTGTTGGATTCGTTAGGCGCGAGACGGGCGGCGACGATCTGGCCAATTTCGCCGGGCTCCGTGCGCGCTCACCGCTCCTGGCCGGCTGTATGGCGATCTTCATGCTCTCGCTGGCCGGTCTACCGCCGCTCGCCGGATTTTTCGGCAAGTTCTACCTCTTTAGCAGCGCGCTGCGCGCCGGTGAAAATCGCGGCCTTCTCTGGCTCGTTGCGCTCGCGCTCTTCGGCAGTCTCATCTCGCTTTATTACTACCTCATTGTCCTCAAGGTCATCTTCCTCAGCGAAGACGCGCGGACTGTTCCTGCCGCTGCGCGCTACGACCTTGAAGCGCGCGCCGACTACCTGCCGAGGCTGGCTTTGCTCGTGCTGGCCGGGGCCGTGTTCCTGCTCGGAATCATGCCGGAAACTCTGGTCGCACGGATCCTCGCTTCCTTTACCTAAGGTCGCGCTTGCAGGCTCAACCGCCGCGGACAGGATAGGTTTGGAGCGCCCGCATGTATTGCGCGCGTTCGAAGGCACTTGGTTCGGGACAATTCTTCTGGCTCATGCTGCCTTTGAGTTGTTCGACCGATTCGTATTCGTGTTCCTCCATCCATTCCCTTATCTCGCGCTCGATCACGCTGAGATGCGCGATGCCGCGCCGGAGCAAGACCGAGCAGAGCATGGTCACATCGGCACCGGCCATGAGCAGCTTGAGCGCGTCGGTCGCGCGATGGATTCCGCTGGTGGCCGCCAGGCTGGCGCCGATGCGGCCGTAGAGAATCGCGATCCAGCGCATTGGCAACCGCATCGCCATCGGGGTGCTCAGGAGGACGTTGGGCGTGATCTCCAGCGTCTCGAGTTCGATGTCCGGCTGGTAAAAGCGATTGAACAGGACGAGCGCGTTCGCTCCGTGTTGTTCCAGCCGGCTCGCGAAGCGCGCGAAGTTGGTAAAAAACGGGCTGAGCTTCACCGCCACGGGAATTTTCAACTGCGCTTTAACTGAAGCCAGAATCGTGAGGTAGCTCTCTTCGATGTCCTCGCTGGAAAGGTCAGGATCGGTCGGCAGCGAGTAAATGTTTAGCTCAAGGGCATCGGCCCCGGCTTGCTCGATCTGGCGCGCATAGGTCTGCCAGCCGCCGAAGGTCGAGCCGTTCAGGCTCCCGATAATCGGGATACTGGTGGCCGCTTTCGCCTTTGCGATGTGTTCGACGTAGGCCTCGGGACCGACCTTGAACTCCTGCGGCTCGGGGAAATAATTCAGCGCTTCGGCGAAGCTTTCCGTGCCTTGGTTGAGATGAAAATCCAACTCGTGGCGATCGTGGCGCAGTTGCTCCTCAAAGAGGGAATGGAACACGATGGCCGAGGCGCCGGCGTCTTCCAGCCGCTTGATGTTGTCGAGATGTTCCGTCAGCGGCGAAGCCGATGGGACGAGCGGCGTTCGCAGCCTAAATCCGAGGTAGGTGGTCGTCAGGTTCATGAGCTTGATGGATCGGGTTGTGACTTTCGTGCAGCGAGATATTCGTAAAGTCCGCGGCGGACGCTCACGTCCTCCTGCGCCCGGGCGAGCAAGGCCGTCGCAGCTTCGGGATCGATCTTGTCCAGCATTCGGAAGCGGTTTTCGAGTTTGAAATAATCCGCCACCTTGATCCGGGGCGGAGCTGCATCGAGGTGCAGCGGATTTTCTCCAAGCGCCGCGCGCTCCGGGTTGTAACGATAGAGAAGCCACTGGCCCGAGTTCACCGCCGCTTTCTGGTTTTGCATCGCGGTCGTCATGTTGATGCCGTGCGCAATGCAATGGCTGTAGGCGATGATGATCGCCGGTCCGTCGTAGGCTTCCGCTTCAAGGAAGGCTTTCAAGGTGTGCTCGTCTTTCGCTCCCATCGCGACCGAGGCGACGTAAATCGTGCCGTAACTCATGGCGATCAGGCCGAGATCCTTCTTCGGACGCCGCTTGCCACCAGAAGCGAACTTCGCCACCGCGCCGCGCGGCGTCGATTTCGAACACTGACCGCCGGTGTTCGAATAAACCTCCGTGTCGAGCAGGAGCACTTTCACGTTGCGTCCGCTCGCCAGAACGTGATCGAGCCCGCCATAACCAATGTCGTAGCCCCAGCCGTCGCCGCCCACGATCCAGACACTCTTGCGCACGAGAATATCGGCCAGTGCGAGCAAGCGGCGCGCATCGGCCCGGCCGAGCGCTTCCAGTTTGCGTTTCAACTCGGTCACTCGGGCCCGCTGCTCAAAGATGTCCGCTTCGTCGCGCTGCGGCGCGTCCAGGATTTCTTGCGCGAGCCTGTCACCCACGAGCGGGGCGAGCTGCTGCAAAAGCTCGGATGCGAACTCGCGCTGTTTGTCGATTGAAACTCGGAAGCCGAGTCCGAATTCGGCATTGTCTTCAAAAAGCGAATTCGACCAGGCCGGGCCGCGTCCGTCGCCATTCTTCGCATAAGGCGTGGTTGGCAGATTGCCGCCGTAAATGGACGAACAACCGGTGGCGTTGGCGATGATCAACCGGTCGCCAAAAAGCTGGGTGAGCAACTTGATATAGGGCGTCTCGCCGCAACCCGCGCACGCGCCCGAGAACTCGAAGAGCGGCTGTTGCACCTGCATTTCGCGGACGTAGCCAAGCGGCACCTTTCGCCGATCCAGCTCCGGAAGGGAGAGGAAAAAGCTCCAGTTGGCACGCTCGGTCGCGCGGAGCGGAGCCTGCGCCTGCATGTTGATCGCTTTCAACCGCGCTTCCGATTTGTTCCGGGCCGGGCAAACGTCGACGCAGATCCCGCAACCGGTGCAATCCTCCACCGCGACCTGCAGGGTGTAGTGCAGCCCTTTCCATTCCGGCAGTCGCGCCTCGCGCGACTTGAACGACGCAGGCGCACCCTCCAGCCGGGCTTCCTCGTAGACCTTGCTCCGAATAACGGCATGCGGGCAGACCATGACGCATTTGCCGCATTGAATGCAGACTTGCGGATCCCAGACCGGCACCTCCAGGGCGAGATTGCGCTTTTCCCATTGCGTCGTGCCGGTCGGGAAAGTCCCGTCGTTAGGCAAGGCGCTCACCGGAACTCGGTCGCCACGCCCCGCCATGATTTCGCCCAGCACATTGCGTACGAACTCCGGCGCTGCGCTCAACTTTCCGTCAGGCTGCGATGTCCGAGTGGTCACCTCGCGCGACACTTCTACTTCGTGCAGATGCACCAGCGCTTCATCAACCGCCCGCACGTTTTTCTCCACGATCTCTTCGCCCTTTTTGCCATAGGTTTTGCGAATCGAATTCTTGATCGCCGCGATTGCTTCCTCCGGCGGCAGGACGCCGGAGATGGCGAAGAAGCAGGTCTGCATCACGGTATTAATGCGGCCGCCCATGCCGGAATCGCGCGCCACCTTGTTCGCGTCAATCGCGAAGAGGCGCGCGCGTTGCTCGATTATCCGGCGTTGCGCATTCTCCGGCAGATGCCCCCAGATTCGATCCGATCCGAACGGTGAATTCAGCAGAACGGTTCCGCCGGGCGCGAGATCCTTTAAAACATCGCAGGTCTCGAGCAGAAACGGTTGGTGGCAGCCGATGAAATTCGCGCTCGTCACGAGATAGGTCGATCGAATCGGGCGCGGCCCGAAACGCAAATGCGAGATGGTGGTGGCGCCTGCCTTCTTCGAGTCGTAAACGAAATAACCCTGCGCGAAAAAATCGGTGTTCTCGCCGATAATCTTGATCGATTCCTTATTCGCGCCCACCGTCCCATCCGAGCCCAACCCGAAGAACTGTGCCCGCACCACGTCGCTGGGTTCGATCGAGAAGTTTTGATCGATCTCGAGACTGGTGTGCGAGAGATCGTCGTCGATTCCGATCGTGAAATGATGTTTCGGCGCCGGCCGCGCGAGATGATCCAAAACAGCCTTGACCATCGCCGGGGTGAACTCTTTCGAAGACAATCCGTAGCGGCCGCCGACCGCGCGCACCGTTTCGCGGCCCTGCTCGTAGAGGGCATTCACGCAATCGAGATAGAGCGGTTCGCCGCTCGAACCGGGCTCTTTCGTGCGATCGAGCACGGCGATCGCGCGGACCGTTTTTGGTAATGCCTCGATAAAGCGCCGCGCATCAAACGGCCGATAGAGGCGCACCTTGAGCAGACCAACTTTTTCCTTCTGCGCCTGGAGAAAATCGACCGTCTCATGCGCCGCTTCACAGCCGGAGCCCATTAGCACGATGACGCGTTCGGCATCAGGCGCGCCATGATACTGGAAAGGCTCGTAACGGCGGCCGGTCAATTCCGCAAAATCATCCATCGCCTTCTGCACGATATCGGAACAGGCGGTGTAGAACGGATTCACCGTCTCACGCGCTTGAAAATAAACGTCCGGATTCTGTGCCGTGCCGCGAACCACCGGATGATCAGGTGAAAGCGCCCGCGCCCGATGCTCGAGGACACGCTCCTCGTTAATCATCGCGCGCATGACCTCGCTCGGCAGCACTTCGATCTTCGAGATTTCGTGCGAGGTGCGAAATCCATCGAAGAAATGCAGGAACGGAATCCGCGCTTCGAGCGTGGCTGCATGCGCGATCGCGGCCAGATCCTGCGCCTCCTGGACCGAGGCCGAGCAGAGCATAGCCCAGCCGGCGGCTCGCGCCGCCATGACATCACTGTGATCGCCAAAGATGGATAGCGCCTGGGCGGCGAGCGAGCGCGACGCGATATGAAAAACCGTCGGGGTGAGTTCGCCCGCGATCTTGTACATGTTGGGGATCATCAGGAGTAAACCCTGCGAGGCGGTGAAAGTCGTGCTGAGGGCGCCGGTTTGGAGCGCGCCATGGATCGCTCCGGCGGCGCCGCCCTCGCTCTGCATCTCGATCACGGCCGGCACGGTGCCCCAGAGGTTCTTCATTCCCTCAGCCGCCCAGGCGTCTGCCCATTCGCCCATCGGCGACGCCGGTGTGATCGGGTAAATCGCGATGACTTCGTTCAGCTCGTAAGCGACGCGCGCCACAGCTTCGTTGGCGTCGACGGTCTCGGATTGAGGCTTGATGAAGCCGCCTTTCGCCACTCGTCGCGGCTCGTGCCGGAAATCAGGTTTTGAATTCTGGGCGACGTCAGACCCGTCCGCCATTGGCGCCGCAGGCTGGTTTGTCTCGGAGGTAGCTCCCCGTTTTGTGATCTTCTGACTCGGCGGTTGCATCCGAGAGCCAAAATAATTGACCGTGCTCTTTCAGGCTAAACGCGGGTTGGGTTTAGCTGTGCATTTATTGCGCGCCTTCGCGCATTTCGCTGCGAGAGCTTGACCTTCCGCCAGCGGCCACGAACAATCGCCGCATGAATACCCATAAGACGCTCGTATCACTCAGCGCCGCCTTGACGGCGACCCTGCTCGCGGCCCCGCTCTTTGCTGAGGAGCCGAAGCCTAACGCCGCCGCTGCCGCGCCGGCGGCCAGCCAGCCTGACGAAAAGGAAATGACGGCCAAAATGATGGAATTGGCTAAACCCGGCGAGAACCACAAACTCCTCGCGGGCTTTGTCGGCACCTGGAGTTACAAAGTGAAATACTGGATGACGCCGGGCGCATCGCCGAGCGAATCGAGCGGCGCCGCGGTATGCAAGCCACTCTTTGGCGGTCGCTATTTCCAGATGAACGTGACCGGCAGCATGGAGATGCCGGGCGCGGACGGCAAAATGAAGAAGATGGAATTCAGAGGCATGTCCATCGATGGCTACGACAATGTGAAACAAAAGTTTGTCTCCAGCTGGATCGATAACTTCGGCACGGGAATCATGTTCTCCGAGGGCGCTTACGACCCCGCGAACAAAACTTTCACCTACAACTCCGAGGAGGAGATGATGCCCGGGATGAAAACCAAAGTCCGTGAACTCCTAAAAATCGTCGACAAGGATCATCACGTCTTTGAATGGTACGAGGACCACGCCGGCCAGGAAGTAAAGACGATGGAGATCGACTACACGCGCAAAAGGTAAGGCGCGGATGGCACCGCACACGAGATCCTCTGCCAATGACCATCTCACGACGTAAATTTGCGCAATTGTTAGGCGCGGGCGCGGCGGCGGCCGTCGTCCGGCCCGCGCTTGCTTTCGCCAGGAGCGCGGCGAGCGAATCATCGGCCGCATTTGCGGGTATCGTTCGTTTGAGCTCGAACGAGAATCCATTTGGCCCTTCGGCCAAAGCGCTCAAGGCGATGAGCGATGCCTTTTCTCTGGCCTGTCGCTATCCCGACGAGCACGCCGATGCGCTGGTTGAATCCCTTGCAAAGATCAATGGCGTTGCTCGCGATCAGATCCTGCTTGGCGATGGCTCCGGCGAAATCCTCAAGTTAGCCGCCGATGTCTTCACCGGTCCGGTGAGGAGCAAGGGGAAGAGCGCCGCCGCGCCTGGCGCGCTTGTGGTGGCCGATCCGACTTTCGAGGCAATTCTCCACCATGCGCAGTGCAACGGCGCGCAGATCGTGAAAGTTCCGCTCACGCCGGATTTTGGTCACGACCTTGGGAAAATGCTGGCTGTGGCCCGAGGCGGAGTAATTTACATCTGCAACCCGAACAATCCCACCGCCAGTATCACTCCGAAGAGTGAGCTGCGCGATTTCATCGCGCGCGCGCCTAACAACACCATGATCCTGGTCGATGAGGCTTATCATCATTACGCGGACAGTTCCGAATACGAGAGCATGATCCCGCTGGTCGAGCATCATCCCAACCTGATGGTCACGCGCACCTTTTCCAAAATCTACGGGATGGCGGGCCTGCGCTGCGGTTATTGTGTGGCTCACTCCTCCGCGATCGAGCGGCTGCGCGAGCGGCAGGCTTGGGACAGCGTCAACATCATGGGGATCGCCGCGGCGAAGGCGAGTCTGGATGAGCCGGACCTCGTGCCTGATGGACGCCGGCTGAACTCGGAAACGAGAGCGTTCACCGTTGGCCAGCTCATGCGGATGGGCCACAGCACGATCCCGTCGCAGGCCAATTTCGTCATGTTCGACGCGAAAAGGCCGGTCGTTCCGCTGATCGCGACGCTCAAGCAGCACAAAGTCCAGGTCGGCCGATTGTTCCCGGCCATGCCGAATTATATGCGGGTCACGATCGGCAAGAAATCCGAGATGGAAGCTTTCTTGACTGTCTTCCGCGAGATCACGACGCCGGCGCGGGTCTGAGCGATTTGTCCGGCAAACAACGCTCGCGGGGCTTTTTCATTCACTTGCCTCCGCTTTCGCCGCGTTCTAATGATAAGCCCGCGTCGCGTCAGGCGCACACAACTCTTAATCAGCTACTCTCAACTTCTCTATGGCAAACTTCGGCATCAACGGCTTCGGCCGCATCGGGCGCAATGTCCTGCGCGCCATGTCCCAGGATCAGGTCGCGCAGGTCCGCGCAATTAACGATCTGACTGACACCCACACCCTGGCCCATCTCCTCAAGTGGGATTCTGTCCACGGAAAATTCGACGGCGAGATCAGCTACGACAACGAGAACATCATCGTGCGCGGCCAGAAGATTAAGATCCTGAAGGAGCGCGATCCGGGCAAGCTGCCCTGGAAAGACCTGGGCATTGATGTTGTGCTGGAGTCGACCGGTTTTTTCACCAGTCGTGAGAAGGCCGAGCTGCATTTCGTCGGCGGCGCAAAAAAAGTCCTGATCAGCGCGCCGGCGAAAAATCCCGATGCCACGATTTGCATCGGGATCAACGACAACATCTACGACGGGGCGAAAATGAACATCGTCTCCAACGCGAGCTGCACGACCAACTGCCTCGCGCCGCTCGCCAGGGTGTTGCACGAGAAGTTCACGATCGTGAACGGCTTCATGAGCACGATCCACAGCTACACAAATGACCAGCGCATCCTCGATTTCCCGCATGAGGACCTGCGCCGGGCACGCGCGGCGGCGGTCAGCATTATCCCATCGAGCACGGGCGCGGCCAAGGCGATCGGCGAAGTGTTGCCTACGCTCAAGGGAAAACTGAATGGCGGGGCTTTTCGCGTCCCAACACCGGACGGATCGGTCACCGATTTCACCGCGATTTTGGAAAAAGAGGCGACGGTCGAATCGATCAACGAAGCCTTCAAGAACGCGGCGAGCGACCCGAGCTACAAGGACGTACTCGAGTTCAGTGACGAGCCGCTTGTTTCCCGGGACATCGTGGGCAATGCGCACTCCTGCATTTTCGACAGCAAGCTAACGATGGTTCACGGCGGCAGGTTCGTGAAGGTGGTCGGCTGGTACGACAACGAATGGGGTTACAGCAACCGCTGCGTCGAGATGCTCGAGATGATGGCGTAAACTCGTGCTCCTAACCGTGATCGTGCTCGTAATCGATCCCCACCGATGAAAACACTCTTCGACCACGAAAAACTGGATATGTATCGGGACGCGGTCGCGCGGGAGCAGGAACGCAAGTCCAGATGAGCAAACTTACCCTTCGTGATCTCGAGGTCCGCGGGCGCCGTGTGCTCCTCCGGGTCGATTTCAACGTCCCGATCGAAGAGAAAAACGGCGAGATCGTGATTACCGACGACACCCGAATGCGCGAGAGTCTGCCCACGATCAATTACCTCCGCGAACAAGGCGCGAAGACGATTTTGATGGCGCATTTCGGCCGGCCGAAGGGCAAGCCGGTGGAAAAATATTCACTGCGTCCGGTCGGCGTCGCATTGCACAACCTGATCGATCATCCGGTTGCCTTTAGCCACGACTGCATCGGCGCCGATGCCGAAAAGATTGTCGCAGAGATGAAGGACGGCGACGTCACCCTGCTCGAGAACCTGCGCTTTCACGCGGGCGAGGAGGCGAACGATCCGAGCTTTGCCGAGTCGCTCGCCCGGCTGAGCGACGGCCTCTACGTCAACGACGCTTTCGGCGCGGCCCATCGTGCCCACGCCTCGACCGCGGGCGTCACAAAGTTCGTCAGACAAGCCGCGATGGGATTCCTGATGGAAAAGGAACTGAAATATTTGCAGGATGAACTGGACGACCCGGCACGGCCATTCCTCGTCATCCTCGGGGGCTCAAAGGTTTCCGACAAGATCGGCGTGATCAAGGCGCTGCTGGACAAGGCCGACACCATCCTGATTTGTGGCGCGATGGCGAACACCTTTCTCGAAGCCCAGGGCATGGACATGGGACGGAGCAAGGTCGAGCGCGACAAACTCGGTCTGGCGCGGGAATTGATCGACCTTGCGAAAGCAAAAAATGTTCGGCTGCTGCTGCCGATTGATTTGTTAGGCGCGGAAGAGATCAAACCGGGCGCATCGACGCGGCAGAGCGGACGACTTGGCCCCGGCTATGACGTTCCCGGGGGATGGCAGGCGGTCGATATCGGTCCGGAAACGATTGCGCTCTTCAGGAGCGAGATCGGGCACGCCAGGACCATCTTGTGGAATGGTCCGCCCGGCATTTTCGAGATCCGCGAATTTTCCGCCGGCACGGAAGCGATTGCGGAAGCGCTCGCGGACTCACATGCCACCACCATTATTGGCGGGGGTGATTCTGTGACGGCCGTGAAACAAGCCGGTCTGGCGGACAAAATGACCTTCATCTCCACCGGCGGCGGCGCGTCGCTCGAGCTGATCGAAGGCAAAGAACTGCCCGGCGTCGCGGCGCTGACAGAGAAGGAGTAATCGAGTAATGAGTTTGCTTCCATCGCCTTCCCGGCACTCCAGTAATTCAACTCTCCACGCGGGCTAATGCGCAGAAAAATCATCGCCGCGAATTGGAAAATGCATATGACTCAGAGCGAGTCGGAAGCATTCATCACCACCTTTCTGCGGGAGATCGGCGACCTCGATGAAGTCGAGATCGTGATCGTCCCGCCCTTCACCTCGATCCCGAGAGTCTCCGAGCTGCTCACCCAGGCGCTAAACGTCAAGGTCGGTGCGCAGAACATGCATTGGGAACGCAGCGGCGCCTTCACGGGCGAGATCAGCCCGGCGATGTTGCGCGAACTGTTCGTCCGCTACGTCGTGCTGGGGCACAGTGAGCGACGGGCGATGTTTGGTGAGACGGATGAAATCGTGAACCGCAAGGTGCGCGCAGCGCATGAGGAATTGTTGCGTCCGATTCTCTGCATCGGAGAAACGCTCGCGCAACGCGAGAAAGGAGAGATCGAGAAAGTTCTTTCCGCGCAACTGCGCGGCAGTCTCGCCAAAGTCGAGGCGAAGGAATTGCTCGAGACGGTGATCGCTTACGAACCGGTCTGGGCCATCGGCACGGGCAAGACCGCGACCGCGGAGCAGGCGCAGGAAGCACACGTTTTTGTTCGCCAGACGGTGCGCGAGATGTCAGATGACGCGACTGCGGAAAAAATCCGCATCCAGTACGGCGGCAGCGTGAAGCCGGATAACGCGCATGAGTTGCTCTCGCAACCGGACATCGATGGTGCGTTGGTTGGCGGAGCCAGTCTCGATCCCCGCAGCTTCGCCCAGATCGTGCAGGCCGGTGTGCTCGAAGTGTAGGCGCCGCCCTCTGGTCGGCGCGGTTGGCTTCGACCAGACTAGTGCCTACTTGCTCGCGCAAAACCATTCATCGGCATCAGCAATGGAAAAGTGAACTATGCGCAGTGCTGATCCTAATGGTTCTCACAAGATCAAACAAGCACAAGTGTACGCCGCGTATGTCTTCGCTTTATCTATTATGACCGGTGTATGTATTTTTGCTCATTTATCATTCTTTTCATTCATTGCTGTCTTGATAATCACGCCTTTATCCTATTGGACGATTTGGCGCCCGTTTGTGAAAGGAAACATTTCGTTAGAGTGTTCACCACCTGCAATGCTGTTCGCATTAAATAGGGCATTCTGTGAGATACTGTCAGCATTTAATCCTTTCTTCCAATGGCAGTCGATTCAACAGATATTGGGACCTCTTGTCCGGAAACTTCAAAATTCGACCAAGAACGCGGCGCCGCACTACTTAATGCCTTTGGACGGTCCTTTTGCGATGCCCTTTCACGGATTTTGGTTTGTGGCGGGAGGAGGAGTTACGAGGAAAGAGTCGCACTCGTGGTCAGTTATATCTCAACGATATGCCTATGATTTTCACATACCTTTGGCTTTGCATTCCGCGGGTTCAGGTTTGTCATTGGACTCCTTTCCGTGTTTCGGCGAGCCTATCTTATGTCCCGCCGACGGCATCGTCGTAGAGATGCGCGATTCGATTTCTGACTTCAGCTATCCCCGGACGGGTTGGTTTGATTGGTCCGCGAAAGACATACGCGGAAATTACATTGTAATTAGGCACAATAGATTTTGCTACGGCGTACTTGCACACCTAAAGTACGGCACTGTCCGAGTCAGAGTTGGAGAATCAGTTCGTCGGGGAAAGGTAGTAGCTTTGTGCGGAAATTCGGGTCGCTCCACCGAGCCGCATTTGCATTTTCACGTGCAAGACACACCCAGTTTTTGCACTGCTGCGGGAATCCCGATCAACTTTGCTGCCTATGCTGAATCTCATTCTGGTCGGACACGCATCAACAAGAACGAGCCACTCTGTTCAGGAAGGTGGGTGGCCACATACCTGGACGGGCAAGGCGAAGAATGATTCCGGACGGGCTTTACCGCCCGGTCGGCGGGAGCGAAGGCGACGCAGCACGATTCGTTGGGGAGGCAAAGTCCAACGCGGGTGTTGATGACGACTTGCGTGTCATAGACCTCGGCCAAAGGCGGAGGCTTGAAAGTGTGAGCAGCTCAAAGGGGCGAATTATTGCTCCACTGCTTGTCGTTTGCGTTCCGGGCCTACCATTTTCCCTGGGCCAGTTCCTTCAAAAGCGAGATGTCCAGGGCCTGGTCGGCTACCAGCTTCTTGAGCTGCACATTCTCCTTTTCCAAGTGCTTGAGACGCTTCACCCGTCTCCTCTTTTGCTCCGCCGTATTGTTCCTTCCAGCGATGATATGTCGGCGGGCCCACTTCCAGCTTTTTGCAGACTTCTTCCACAGGAAGCACACGGTTTTGTTCGCTAGACGGTGCGTGAGATGTCAGATGACGCGACGGCGGAGAAGATCCGCATCCAGTACGACGGCAGCGTGAAGCCGGATAAGGCGCATGAGTTGCTCTCGCAGCCGGACATCGATGGTGCGTTGGTTGGCGGAGCCAGTCTCGATCCCCGCAGCTTCGCCCAGATCGTGCAGGCCGGTGTGCCTGACGACGCCTAATAGCTGTTCAGCTTCGACGGAGTTTTCCCCCGCAAGTGGAAACGCTAGGGCGTGCCGCTGGCGGGCGGGAGCGCGTAGACTTCCACCAGACCGGTGCCGGTCGGCGTCGCGCCGGTGCCGCGCACGATGGCGGTGTAGTTGCCGGGCGCCAGAGTTGGGATGAGGGCCGATTCCCTGGGATCAGTTGGCGGAATGGTCGTCGCTTCGATCTCAGCAGCGTTCGGGTCATCCTGCCAGTTGTCGTTGAAATCGATCTGTGTGCCCTGGGCGTCGTAGATCGTGAGCGTGGGGTCGCTGAGCGGATTAGCCACATTGGAATTTGCCAGGGACGGGCCGATCGCCCGCACCAGGACGCGCTGCGTGCCTTCTCCAAAAACGATAAAGCCGCCAATCAACACGTCATCTCCGGTCTGCACGTCGCTCCGGGTCGAGATGTTAAGCACGCTCGAACCCGGACCGGAATCGACATCGTAAACTTCCACCAGGCCAAGACCGGTGCCTCCGTTCGCGCCGTGCACGACGGCGGTATAGCCAAGGCCGACGCTGTTCGAGGGAAGGGTGAGCAAAATCGCTGATTCGTTAGGCTGAGTGGGAGCGACCCCGGCATCGATCACACCCTGGCTGTTGGGGTCGTCCTGCCAGTTGTCGTTATAAGCGATCATCGCGCCTGTGCTGTCGTGCACTTCGAGAGTCGGGTCAGCCAGGAAATTCGTCAGGCCTTTGCCTGCGAGCGAGGGCCCGAGAGCGCGAATGATGACCCGTTTGGGCGTGTCGCCGCGGACGATAAACCCGCCGATGAGCGCGCTATCTCCCGTGCCGACGAGGGCGCGGGTTGAGATGTTGGCGAGATGCACCGGGTTGGTAATTACAGTGACGTTGAAAGACGACGAGACCTGCGCGCCGTCGACGTCAGTCGCGGTGGCAGTGATCACTGCGCTTCCCAGCAGCTTGCCGTTCACGAGCAGGTTCGCGCCGCTCACGGTCGCGGTGGCGATACCCGGATGATCACTCACCGCGGTAAAGGTGAGCGACGAGACATAGCTGATGGCGGGGATCGTAACCAGGTTGCCTGGTGTCGGCAGCCCCGAAGTGTAATTGCGCAGCGGCAGGGTATCGAAGGGCGATCCGAAATTGTAAATCGACAGGGCCGCGATCGCGTCGGCTACCGTCATGCCGTCACCGAGGACGCGACCGAAGACGGTGAATCCGCCATCCTGGGTATCGAGGTTGTTCGGCGGGCCGCCATTATCCGCCAGGTTGATGAACCATTGGCTTGTCGCGCTGTTCGGATCAGTCGCCAGTTTCGCCATCGCGATCGTACCTCGCTCGTTTGAAATCCCGGGCTCGTTTGTGATCGCAGGAAACGTTGTCACTCCAGTCGGCTGCACATGAGTGGAGTCGGAAGGATTGACGGTCGAAAGAAAGCCGCCGCTCTGAATGATGAAGCCCGGCACGGAGCGATGAACGAAAAGAGAGGTGGGCTGGCCGGTCGTCGGGTCAGTCAGGAAATAGCGGCCGGCGTCGACGTAGTTCTTGAAATTCGCCACCGTGATCGGCGTGCGCTGATCGTAGAGCGCGATGTCGATGTTCCCCAGCACAGTCGTTAGGCGAACCCCGCTCGTGTCGGGATCGTTGAAGTGGTCCGTCAACGAGATCTCTGCATTCGCATTTTGGAAAAGGGTGGCGTCCTGAAACGGCGCCGTGACTACCGGGGCGACAATTTGCGCCATGGCGCGCAGCGGGAGAAAGACGACGAGAACGAGCAGGAGCAATCGAGCAGAAAACATCCGCCCACTACTACGTGTTTTTTCTCTTCGCTCAACCGCGCGCACAAGCGCGCCGTGCCTTACTCCGGTTTCTTAATCTCGAGATAGGTGCGCGCCAGCACCTTGTTCGTGCCCGGTTGCAGCTCCTCGATCCGCATTTGTTTCAAGAACCAGCGGCCATCGATTTTCTGCGCCGAGACGACCTCAAAGCGTTTCGTCAGGCGCCCCTGCCAGTCGTAGGCTTCGAGGCGCATCATCGCGCCGCTCTCCTTGTCGACCCAGAGGAGGACATTTGAGTATTGCGCGGCACGCGAGGGCGGCTGCAGGCGCAGTTTCCAGCAGGCGCGGGTGCGGATCGTTTCTTCGCCCAGGACCTCCACCCGCGGCCAGTAGAGAAACTTTAGCGCGAGGTCGCCGTAGGTCACGGCCGTGCCGCCGATCCGATCGTCGAGCCGGGAGGCGGCGAATTTTTTGGTGCTGTTTTGCAGCACTAGGTCGAGGCTGGAGCTTTTTTCGCCCAGGCGCAGTTGCAGCACTTCCGGCGGATTGGAGAAGGTGTAACGACTCACTGGTCCGGTCTGGGTTATGCGAAAGGGGATGACGTTCGCGTCGGTGCGCAACTGGCCCTGGAGATCGAGTTGCTGCTGCGCCTGCTGGAGGCGCACCTGGTCGAGAATTTCCTGCGCGGAAGGCGGTTCGGCACGGGGGGGAGCCGCAATCACCGTGAGGAAGGTGCCGGCAGCGAGAATGATCAATTTGTGCATGAGGAGAGCTTTAAGTTTTAAGTGTTAAGCTTTAAATGAGGCTGGCGCGTCGGGTCGCTGCTTAAAACTCAAAGCTTAAAACCTGAAGCTTCGGCATGGATCAAACGCTCTTTCATCTTATCAACCAGCAATGGACGCATCCGGCGCTCGACTTGTTCCTGGCCGCGATCAGCAATGTCGAGATCTGGAAGCCGCTCATCGTCGGGCTCGTGCTCTATGCGTTGATCTTCGGCGGATTCAAGGGACGCGCGCTGCTTTTCTGTCTCGCCCTCGCTCTCCTCCTGAACTCCAGCCTGACCTCGAGCCTGAAAAAGATCGTCGATCGCCGCCGGCCGAAACAGGTCGAACGCGTCCGGATGGTGGAGTTGACCAAGGCGCGCCCGGAATTTCTCACGCTCCTCAAGCCGGTGAAGATCCGCTACTCCGACGAGAGCGATCGCAATCGGTCCGGGCCCTCGTTTCCCTCCGGGCATGTGACGAATAACGTGACCATCGCGATCGTCCTGACTTTATTCTTTCGCCGCTGGGGCTGGCTTTATTTTGCTTTTGTCGGCGCGATCGCGTGGTCGCGGGTTTATTTGGGGGCGCATTGGCCGAGCGATGTGGCGGCCACTTTTTTTCTCGCAACCGGCACGACCCTGTTGCTTCTCGCTTTGCTCGAGACGCTTTATCGCTGGGTCGTGGCAAAATGGGCGCCGCAGTTTTTCGACAGGCATCCATGTCTGGTGGGCGATCCGATTTCATGAGCACGACGCGCGCAGTCTGGCTCTTTCTCCTTGCTTTGACCGCGATTCGCCTCGCGCTCCTGAACGCCACGCAGCTTTCGCCGGACGAGGCCTACTACTGGATGTGGGCGCAACGGCCGGCCCTTTCCTATTTCAGCAAGGGTCCCGGGGTCGCTCTGGTGATTCGTGCGAGCACGGCGATCTTCGGCGACAACGAATTCGGTGTGCGCTTTTGGAGCCCTCTGCTCGCCGCCGGCACAAGTTTGCTCCTCTATTATTTCGCGCAGCGTTTGTTCAGCTCGCTGGCCGGGTTCTGGACCGTCGTGGCGCTAAACGTAACGCCGATTTTCAATCTTGGCGGCCTCGTCATGACGATCGATCCGCTCTCGATTTTCTTCTGGGTAGCGGCTTTCTATAGCTTTTGGATTGCGCTCGAGCGGAGCCCGCTTTTTTCCTGGTGGTGGCCCTTTACCGGGCTGCTCATCGGGCTCGGGTTTCTATGTAAATTCACCAACGCTCTCGAGCTGATTTCGATTCTTCTCGTGCTTGGTCTGGCGCGGCGGCTGCGCCGTGAATTCCGGCGGCCAAATCTTTACCTGCTCCTGTTCGTCTTCGCGCTCTGCACCATTCCGCCGATCGTTTGGAATTCACAGCACGCCTGGATCACACTGCAGCACCTGAGAGAGCGCGGCAGCCTTAACGCAGCGCCCGGCTTTCATCCGCTCGAATTGCTTTCCTTCCTCGCCGAACATTTCGCGACCTATTCGCCGTTGCTTTTTCTTGGGCTGGCCTGGGCGACGATCGCGAGCTGGCGGCGCGCGCAGCAGAATTTCAAGGTCTTCTACCTGCTCTGGTTCGGGCTGCCGGTCTTTTTGCTTTACACGCTTCTCTCGATCAACAAAGCCGCCGCCCCGAACTGGGACGGGCTCGCCTTTCTCAGTCTTGCTCTGCTGGCGATTTCCTACTGGCGCGAACGGTCCGCTTCTCGTGAGTCGGCCCGCAGGTGGACGAACGCCGCAGTTATTCTCGCTCTCGTCATGAGCGCGTTGCTCATCGGGCTCATGGTCGGTCATCTCGGGATCGATCGACGCGGGCGTGATCCGGTCGATCGTTTGCGCGGCTGGCGGTCGCTGGCAGAGGCAGTCAATCAGGTCCGGGTTGATTTCGAAAAGCGAACCGGCACTCCGGTTTTCCTGATTGCCGATGAACGCGATCGCGCGGCCGAACTGGCGTTTTATTTACCCGACAAACGGGTCGAGGGGCCGGGTCATCCGCCGGTCTATATCCCGGAATCGCAGGACATGGTGAACCAGTTTTCCTTCTGGCCGCGCTACGATGAATTTGTGCCGCTGCCGGCGAACGCGGCGCGCGACCCGAATGAGATTTACACCGAGGAGCAGGGGGTGAATCTCTTCGTCGGCCGGACCGCGCTTTACCTCCAGCTCGGGGAAAAAGGCGGGCCGCCGCGCAGCATTACCGGGGGGTTCGGGCGCACTCACGAGATCGCAACGATCGAAGTGCGCAGCGCCGGGCGGCTCCTGCGCCGGCTCCACGTTTACGCCTGTTACGATTATCGGACCCTGCCCTTATGAGCGATGCCCCATCGAGACCTGCGGTTTCCGTCGTCGTTCCGCTCTTTAACGAGGAGGAAAATGTGCCGATCCTCCAGTCCGAGCTGGCCATGGCTCTGCGCGGCGTGGAACACGAAATTATTTTCGTTGATGACGGCTCGACCGATGATACGTTCGCGCGCCTGACGAGAACGCCTGAGATCCGGGTGCTGCAGTTCGAAAAAAATACCGGCCAGAGCGCGGCGATCTACGCCGGCGCCAACGCCGCTCGCGGCACGACCGTCGTGTTAATTGACGGCGACCTGCAAAACGACCCGGCAGATATTCCGCGGCTCCTGGCCGAGATCGGGCGCGGCGCAGACCTGGTCTGCGGTTATCGCGCGCGGCGCAAGGACACGCTCGTAAAGCTTCTGACGAGCCGGATCGCCAACTTCGTTCGCAGCCGTTTCACCAGGGACGGCGTGCGCGACACCGGTTGCACGCTCAAGGCGATACGGCGCGAATGCGTGCCGGCGCTCGTCCCGTTCAAAGGCATGCACCGTTTCATTCCCGCGCTGATCAAAGGCGCCGGTTACCGGCTGGTTGAGATTCCGGTCAACCACCGGGCGCGCAAATTTGGCCAGAGCAAATACGGTCTTGGCAACCGCGCCGTCCGGGCCACGATCGATATGTTTGGCGTTCGCTGGCTGCTCTCGCGCCAGCTTTCTTACAAGGTGCGTGAGTTCAATCCGGGCACTCCCGAAAGCCAGCCGGCGTCACCAACCCGGCCTTCCGCTCCAGCGTAATTTCCCACCCATTCGCGCTTGTCATCCCAGAGGTGGCCGCTAAGCTTTCGCTCCACTCGGGGGAATTCCGCATGTCTTTGGCCAGCCTTCTTACTTCCGAGCAAATCATTCCTGAAATGACGGCGACGGAACGCTGGCCCGCGATTGTCGAGCTGATCGATCTGCTCGTGGGCCAGAAGAGAATCGACCCGGTCTGTCGCGACAGCATCCTGGCCGCGCTCAAGCAGCGCGAGGAAACCATGAGCACGGGGATCGGTTTCGGGATCGCCATCCCGCACGCTTCATCCGAATCGGTCGAGGAGGTTGTGGCGGCCTTCGGGCGTTCGTCCCAGGGCATCGAATTCGATGCGCTCGACAATGCGCCGGTTAAATTCGTCGTTCTCTTTATCGTGCCGAAAAACCAGTTCCAGACTCACCTCCGCACTCTCGCTTCGATCGCGAAGTTCCTGAACGATCGTTCGGTGCGCGAAGGCCTCGCCGCCGCCGGGACGAAGGAAGAAATTCTTGCGATCTTCCAGGAGCGCTCGTCGAAACAGGCGAGCGGCTGATCGCGGACGCTTTCTCTTATTCTCTCATCCCGTTCCGGCGCAGCCCGCCAAGGGATGTCGCAACTGCATTTCGCTCTTTCTCGACCGTCAGAACCGCGGCTTGACAATAGGGTGTTCCCTTTCCGCCCGGCGGCGGATCGGGATGACAGCAACGTGTTCGTGTCTAACGTTCGATCCTCGCCATGGAAACATTTCAGTCGCTTTTGAAATGCGAATTATCGCGCGCTCTGACCGCCGCTGGTTTACCGGCGGCCGGCGAGGTCGTGCCCACGGCCGATGCGCGCTTTGGCGACTACCAGACCAACGCCGCGCTCCTGCTCGCGAAGCAGCGGGGTGAAAATCCACGCGGGCTGGCGCAGAAGATCGTCGCGCAACTCAAGGTTGCGGAATGGTCGGAGGTTCCCACGATCGCCGGCGCCGGTTTCATAAACTTCACTCTCAAACCAGCGGCCGTGGCGGCGCAGGCGGCGCAGCTCCTGGGCGACGATCGCCTGGGCGTGCCCCTGGCCGAAACGCGGCATCGCATCGTGATCGACTTTGGGTCGCCGAACGTCGCCAAGCCAATGCATGTCGGCCACATCCGCAGCACGGTCCTGGGCGACGCGCTCGCCCGGATCGCGAAATTCCTCGGCCACGAAGTGATTCGCGACAATCACATCGGCGATTGGGGGACGCAGTTCGGGATGGTGATTTACGGCTGGAAACATCTGCTCGATCGCGCCGCCCTGGCGCGCGATCCGATCGCGGAGCTGGTCCGGATCTACAAAGCGGCCAACGACCTGAGTAAGAGCGACCCGGTGGTGCGCGATGCCTGCCGTAATGAACTCGTCAGGCTGCAGGCCGGCGATGAGGAAAATCTGCGCATCTGGAAGGAGTGTGTCGCGCTCTCGAAGCAGGAATTCGAAGCGGCCTACGAAATTTTGGACATCCATTACGACCTTCAGCGCGGAGAAAGCTTTTACAACGATCGCCTGCCCGCGGTTGTGCAGCGGTTGCGCGATTCCGGGCTGGCCGAAATCAGTCAAGGCGCGGTCTGCGTTTTTTTTCGCGATATTCCCGAGCTGGCCGAGCGGCCCTGCATCATCCAGAAGAGCGACGGCGGTTTCAACTACGCCACGACCGATATCGCGACGGTCGATTACCGGATCCGCGATCTCGGCGCCGATACAGTCTGGATCGTGACTGGCGCACCACAGCAACTGCATTTCGAGCAAATCTTCGAGATCGCGCGACGAGAAGGTTACAGCGCTGATTTCCGTCACATCACTCACGGCAGCATCCTGGGCGAAGACCGCAAGCTGATGAAGACTCGCTCGGGCGACAATGTGCCGCTGCGGGAGTTGCTTGAGGAAGCCGTCACGCGCGCGAAAAAGATCGTCGATGAAAAAAATCCGGAGCTTGACGCGGCCGAGAAAAATCAGATCGCGAAAACGATCGGCATCGGCGCGGTCAAGTACGCC
>JBOHXL010000125.1:0-52798 GCA_050736975.1 Chthoniobacterales bacterium
CTCAACTTCGGCAAATCGAAAGCGCGCATGCTCGCGCGGGATAAGAACAAGATCACCTTCCGCGATGTCGCTGGCGTCGAAGAGGCGAAGGATGAAGTGCAGGAGCTGGTCGAGTTTCTGCGCGACCCGAAGAAGTTTCAGAAACTCGGCGGGAGAATTCCGAAGGGCGTGTTGTTAGTCGGCCCGCCGGGCACGGGTAAGACATTGCTCGCGCGGGCGATCGCGGGCGAGGCCGATGTCCCGTTCTTTTCGATCAGCGGCTCGGATTTTGTGGAGATGTTTGTCGGTGTCGGCGCGAGCCGGGTGCGCGACATGTTTGAGCAGGGCAAGAAATCGGCGCCCTGCATTATTTTCATCGACGAAATCGACGCCGTCGGCCGGCATCGTGGCCATGGCGTAGGCGGGGGCCACGACGAGCGCGAACAGACACTCAACGCCTTGCTCGTCGAGATGGACGGGTTCGATACCCAGGAGGGCGTCATCATCATCGCGGCCACCAATCGCCCCGACGTGCTCGATCCGGCACTCCTGCGTCCGGGCCGTTTCGATCGCCAGATCACGGTCAATCTTCCCGACGTCAAAGGCCGCGAAGAAATCCTGCGCGTTCATTCCAAGAAGGTAAAGCTCGCGGAAGGCGTCGACCTCGCGGTCGTGGCACGCGGCACTCCCGGTTATTCCGGCGCGGAGCTGGCGAATGTCATCAACGAAGCCGCGCTCCTCGCGGCCCGGCGTGGCCTCAAAGGCATCACCCTGGCCGAACTGGAGGAAGCGCGCGACAAAGTCCGTTGGGGCAAAGAACGCCGCAGCCTCGCCCTGAGCGAAAAGGAAAAGACGAACACCGCCTACCACGAAGCGGGGCACGCCTTGTTGCTCGAGCTCTTGGAATTCACCGAGCCGCTGCACAAAGTCACGATCATCCCGCGCGGACCGTCGTTAGGCTCGACCATGTGGCTCCCGCTCGAGGACAAATACACCCAGCGCCGCAACGAGCTGCTCGACGATCTCGTCGTCAGCATGGGCGGCCGGGTCGCGGAGGAAATTGTTTTCGGCGACGTGACCAGCGGAGCCCGTGGCGACATCCAGATGGCGACCCGGCTCGCGAGAAAGATGGTTTGCGAATGGGGCATGAGCGAGAAAATGGGCATGGTCGAGTACGGTGAGCACGAAGACTATGTCTTCCTCGGTCGCGACATCTCGCGCGCCCGTGATTACAGCGAAGCGACCGCCGAACAGATCGACCGCGAAGTCCGCAAGCTGGTGGACGACGCCTATGGGCGCGCGACCGAGATTCTGGTCGCCAATCGCGACAAGCTCGAAGTGATTGCGAAAGCGCTCCTCGAATTCGAGACCCTCGACGGCGCGCAGATCCGGGAAGTGATCGAGCACGGGCGTCTGATCAATCCGCCGCCCGGACCTCCGCCTGCGTCCGGCTCGAGACTTGCGCCCGAGAAGCCACCCAAACAGGTGGTCGCGCCCGATGTCACGCCGCCGCTCGGTGGCGGCCTGAGCGGTGCCCCGGCCTAACGAGGGTGACCCCTTAGCTTTTATGGGGCGGGCTTATCGCCTAACGAAAGCGAGCCTTCAACCCGGGTTTGCGCCTGTAACCGCTTCGCTGTGCGAAGCGTGAGAGAAAGCGATGCCGGAACGATAGCTTGTTAGCCACACCGATACCCACGCCGCCCATGTATCTGTTTAGCCTAAGGTCAGGCAGGTCGGCAGGGGGGCGCTGGAGAGGGCCATCTGCAGGAAGTCTTCTTTAGTTGCGACAAGTGGCGGCTGCATCCTCCTCTTCGGGCGAGCCGCTTACGCCCTCGACGGCACTTGGCTCGCCAATCCTGTCGATAACAATTGGAACAATCCGGTTAACTGGTCCTCGGGCACTGTTCCGATTAATCTCGATTCAGCAACCTTTGATGCTTCCAACATCACTGCAATCGAAATTCCCGGTGGCACCTCGATACTAAACATTAATTTTAGTGTCAGCGCTGACGCCTTCACCATTATGGCTCTGCCAGGTGTGGGCTTTCGGTTTAACGGAAGCGTTGTTAATCCTTCGACCGTCGAACAGAACTTCATCGCTGCGGCTGATGGCAGCGAGGCGGGGAGCTTCACCTTTGTCGCCGTGTCGAACGGCACCGAAACGATTATAGGACCGGTGACCTTCACACAGCAGGCGCGGAATGCAGACACGGGGAATGCAGGTTACGTGGATTTCATCATGACGGGCGCGGGTGACGCGACTTTTCACGACCTCGGGGCGAGCGTCGCGGGTGGGATCGGAGGGCGGACCGATTTCTTCTATACGGGCGCGTCGGCCGAAGATTGCACGATTACTAATGACGGTGCGACGACGACTGGCGCTGTTGGTGGGGGGACTTCTTTCTCGCAGGCCAAGCCAAGTGCTGGAAATGCGACTCTCATTGCCAACGGAGGGGCGAACGGCGGAGAGGGCGGGTTTTTTCTGTTCGTGGATGGCTCGTTAGGTGGGACCGCGCGACTGGAGGTCTTCGGCAACGGTTACATGGAAATGAGCACTCATCCTGGCCCCAGCTTATCGATTGGCTCGATCGAAGGTGACGGTCAGATATACCTCGGGAAAAGCACTCTGATAGTCGGCACGAACAAGCTGAGCACGATCTTCTCCGGCGTGCTCCATCCAGGAGGCTCAGATGGGAGCAGCGGCACCGGCGCACTGACTAAAACAAACAGTGGCGCCTTGACTCTGACCGGAGCGAACCTTTACACCGCGGGCACGACGGTGAGCGCAAGCATGTTGGTAATCAGCAACAACATTGGCTCAGGCACTGGCACCAGTGCGGTAAGTGTCAACGCGGCAACCCTTGGCGGCAAAGGCATCATCTCGGGTGCGGTGACCATGAACTCCGGAGCGTTCCTCGCTCCGGAGCACGGAACCAAGACACAATCCACTCTCGCGATCCAAAGCGCCCTTACCTTCAATGCCGGCTCGACCTATACCTACACTTTTAAGGCGAAGAAGAAGCAGGCGAAGACCGACAAGGTGATCGCCAATGGGGTCACGATCGCCAGCGGAGCGAGCTTCAACCTGAGCGGGACGACCAAGGGGACGCTGACCAGCGGCCTGGTACTGACCGTGATCAGCAACACGAGCGCGAACCCGATCAGCGGCACCTTCAGCAACCTGGCCGACGGTGCGATCGTGACTGTGAACGGGAACAATCTCCAAGCCAGCTACGAAGGCGGCGACGGGAACGATCTCACGCTGACGGTTGTCCCGTAATTGTAGCCGCTTCGCTGTGCGAAGCGTGAGGGGGAGCCCGGCAGCTAGCTTGTTAGCCACGCCGATACCCGCGCCGCCCACAGGGCGGCGGCTACAGGTGAAGCGTGAGAGCGCGGCCGGGACGCTGGCTTGCCATCACGCCAATCGTCGCGCCGCCCACAGGGCGGCGGCTACAGGTGAAGCATGAGGGAAAGGATGGAACGCAGCTTGTTAACGACGCCGATACTCGCGCCGCCCACAGGGCGGCGGCTACAGTGCGAAGCGTGAGGGAAAGGATGGAACGTTAGCTTGTTAGCCACGCCGATACCGGCGTCGCCCACAGGGCGACGGCTACAGCGAAGCGCGAGGGAAAGGATGGAATGTTAGCTTGCTCACCACGCCGATACCCGCGCCGCCCACAGGGCGGCGGCTACAGGGCGAAGCGTGCGGGACGAGAGCGGCTGCCTTTAAATCAGGAAGTTAGGAAATAGCGGAGCGCTTCGTGCACGCCGGCGCCGTGTTCCTTCTCCGCGACCCAGCCGCCGGCGCGGCGGACGGCTTCTTTCACTTCGGCAATGGCGTTGGCCGGACAGGCCGGAAACGCGGCGTAACGGCCGTCGAGCATCGAGATGTCGTTGTGATGATCGCCCGCGGCGAAGATCGTTGCGCGCGGGATTTCGGTCAGGCGTGAGAGTTCCTCCAAGGCGGCGCCCTTGTGATAATCAGCGTGGCAAAAGCGCAGGTAAATCGTGTTGCGCTGATAATGGAACTTGGGCTCCTGCGCTTTCACCTGGTCGATGAATTTCGTGAGGCGATCCATTTCTTCGTCGCTGGTCGCGATCAAACCGGCGGGCTCATCAGCTTCGTAGATGACGCGGGCTTTGGTTTGGCGGGTGACGAAATCGACCACCTCGGCCAGGACCGAAGAGGCGGATTGATAAAGGTCGGCGTGGGCTCGCGCGCAGCGAGCGTTCCAATCGCCGAATGGTTCCCAGCCGCCTTGAGTCGGACGAAAAACATCGCGCTCACTCGTGAGGATAAAATCCGGCCGGAGCGGGGAGGCGAAATCCTCCAGGCCTTCCTCGAGCAGCCCGACGGAGCGGCCGGTGTTGATCGCCCAGATGACGCCGGCGCACTGCAACTCGCGGATCAATTCCATGCATTCGCGATCGAAGACCGGATCGCCCGCGTGCGAGACGAGGGTGCCGTCGAAATCCGTGCTGATGAGCTGGATTTTGGAGGACATGCGGAAAGGGAACCTAGGAGCGGATTTTTTCTGCGCAATTTGTCGATTAGGATTACGATCAGGAGCACGAGGAGGAGAAGGAGATGAAATCAGCATACGAACTGGCCATGGAACGCCTCGAGAAGAGCGCACCGACGATCAAGCTGACCGATGAGCAGAAGGCGCAGATCGCGGAGATCGATTCTATCTACAAGGCGCGGATCGCGGAGCGGGAACTCTTCTTGAAAGGGAAGATCGACGAGGCGGGCCTGAGCGGGAAGTTTGAGGAATTCGAGCAATTGGAAAAGCAACTGGCGACGGAGATCCGGCGTTTGCAGCAGGATTGCGAGGAGAAAAAGGCAAAGATCCGGACGCAGTTGTAGTCGGGGGCGCTGACCCGGCGGAAAGCTGGTGAGGGCACTCCCAGAGCCGGGGTCGACGCTGCCGGCTACAGAGCGCGCGATTCTTTTTGCCAAGCCTGATCGTTCCCGCCTAAGGTAGCGGCCCTCGACGCATGTTTGCTCTCCAACCTGAGCTGAAAATCTTCTCCGGGTCCGCCAATCGCGAGCTTGCCCAACGAATCTGCGACGGCATCGGCGCTCCGCTGGGCGATGCGACCCTCAGCTCGTTTCCCGATGGCGAGACCTACGTCAAAATCGAGGAGAATATTCGTGGTCGCGACGTCTTTATTGTGCAGCCGACTTGCCCGCCGACTAACGAACACCTGATGGAGCTGCTCATCATGGTGGACGCGGCGCGCCGGGCGAGCGCCGATCGGATCACGGCAGTCATTCCGTTTTTTGGTTACGCCCGGCAGGATCGCAAGGATAAGCCACGCGTCCCGATCACCGCGAAGCTCGTCGCCAATCTCCTTTGTGCGGCCGGCGTTGGCCGTGTTCTGACGATGGATCTGCACGCGCAGCAGGTGCAGGGATTCTTCGATATCCCGGTCGACCATTTATATTCACTGCCGGTTTTGATTCCATATCTGCGCGAGAAGTTGCCGCGCAAAACCGTCGTCGTGTCGCCTGATGTCGGCGGTTTGAAGATGGCGAGCGCCTACTCGCAGGCGCTCGGCGCGAGCCTCGCGATCGTCGCCAAGCAGCGCAAGAGCGCCACCGAAACCGAGGCGCTCTACCTGATCGGCGAAGTGGAAGGCTGCGATGTCCTCCTGGTCGATGACCTGACCGAGACCGCCGGCACGCTCACTTCGGCGGCCACGTTGCTGAAGAAGAACGGGGCGCTCGATATCTATGCCGGGGTCGCGCACGCTGTCCTGGCCGACGTCGCGATCGAACGGTTGCAAAAATCCGAAATTAAGGAATTAATAACGACCAACAGCACGCCCGTTCGCACCGTGGAGGGTTTTACCATCACGGTGCTTTGCGTCTCTGAGCTGCTCGGGGAAAGCATCAAACGGATTCACAATGACGAGTCCGTTTCTTCGCTCTTCAAGATCGACAACGGCGCGCAATAGCAAACTGACACCATGGCTAAACAAGTAAAACTTTCGGCAACGCGACGCACCGCCACAGGGCGTTCGGCAGCGCGCAAAATCAAAGCGCAGGGCGGCGTGCCCGCGATCATCTACGGCGCGAAGAGCAAACCCGAGCCCTTGCAGGTCTCGCGGCGCGACATTTCCCTGATGCTGAGCCACGCGTCCGGCGAGAACATTCTGGTCGAACTCGAGATCGACGGCGAAAGCGCCGGTCGCCTCGCCCTCGTGCAGGAAGTGCAGCACTCCCCGGTCGGCGGCGATATTCTGCATGTCGATTTTCACGCCGTGTCGGTGGACGAAATGATCGAGGCTGAGATCCCGCTCGAGCCGACCGGGACGCCCGAGGGTGTGAAGACGTTCGGCGGGTTGCTCGAACAAAATCTCCGCTCGCTCGAGATCGAATGTTTGCCGCGCGATTTGCCGGACGTAATCACGGTCGACGTCTCCCAGCTGAATATCGGCGATGCAATTCACGTGAAGGAAATTCCGCTGCCCGCGGGCGTAACGACGCGCGTGCCTGGGGAACTGACTGTCTTCTCGGTCCTGGCGCCGACGGTGGAAGAGGAACCGGTGGCCGCGGTTGCCGAGGCAACTGAGGGGCCGGAAGTGATCACGGCGAAGAAGGAAGCGACGGAAGCCGGAGCGCCCCCGACCGCGCCTGCCAAGGAGAAGGAAGCCAGGAAATAACTTCCCCGCCCGAGGCCGGAGCGGACGTGAACGAAACTCCGATTCGTTTGATTGCGGGGCTTGGAAACCCCGGCCGCGAATACCAGCGGACGCGACATAATGTCGGTTTTATGGTGCTCGATCGCCTCACCGCCGACTCACAACTGCCATGGGATTATTCGGAAAAATGGGGCGCCGCCTGGGCGAAAACGAACGTGATCTTGGTCAAGCCGGCGACTTTTATGAATCGCAGCGGCCAACCGCTGGCGGCGATTGCGAATTTTTACAAGATCGCGGCCGGGGAAATCCTCGTCGTGCTCGATGACTTCGCGCTCCCGCTGGGCCGTTTGCGTCTGCGCGCCCAAGGCAGCTCAGGCGGACACCACGGACTCGAATCGATCTTCGAGCATTTCGGGACTGAGGCGATACCCAGATTGCGCATTGGGATCGGTGCTGCGCCATCGGAGGGCGCAGTCGATTACGTGCTGGGCAGATTCTTTGAAGAAGAGCAGACGCTGCTCGAGGCCACCATCAAACGGGCCGCGGAAGCAGTGAAGTGCGCCATCGACAAAGGGCTGTTTGCTGCGATGAATCTTTTCAACCAACCACCTGAAGAACTATGAAGAATCGTTACGAAGCGTTGCTCGTGCTCAATACCCAGGGCAACGATGACAACCTGAAGGACATCGTGGATCGCCTCGAATCCGAATTTCAAAAGGAAGGCGCGCAAATTGAGCTGGTCCAGAAGATGGATAAGCGGCAATTTTCCTACGTCGCGGGCGAGCTCGACGCGGGTTACTACGTCAATTTTGTCTTCCACGCCGACCCCCAACTGATCACGAAACTGCGCTCGAAGTTCAAGCTCGATCCGGAGGTCTATCGCCAGCATTACCAGAAGCTGCGAGAGAAAAAAGAGCGGCCGGTGAAAAAGAAGATGGCCGCGACGGAATAGCTTCGCTAAAAGAATGGCATGGCCAGCTACAACAAAGTTTTCCTCCTTGGCAACCTGACGCGTGATCCCGAAGTGCGCTATACGCCGAAAGGCAGCGCAGTCGCGGATCTCGGGATTGCGGTGAACCGGCAATATACCCTCGACACGGGCGAGAAGCGCGAAGAAGTGATCTTCGTCGACGTCACCTTTTGGGGTCGCACGGCGGAAGTGGCCGGCGAATATTTGAAGAAGGGTCGCTCGGTTTTCATCGAGGGCCGGCTCCAGCTCGACACTTGGGATGACAAACAATCCGGGCAAAAACGGAGCAAGCTCAAGGTGATCGGCGAGGGGATGCAGATGCTCGGCGGCCGACCCGGCGGCAGCACTGCGGGCGACGAATCCGAGGAAGTGCCTCGTGGCCGCGCCGGCGGCAACGCACGGAGCACGCCTCCTCCCAAGGGCGCGGCTCCGGCCGAGCCGGACGACGACGAAATTCCGTTTTAGGCGGCAGCCTCCAGAATTTGATGGTGTTCCCGTCTCCCCACGTTACAGTGATTGGCCATGGCATCTACGTATTCCGTCACTGAGGCTCAGGCCGCATTGCCGGCCATCCTGAAAAAAGCGCATGGCGAATTGATCGTCGTGACACGGCACGAGAAGGCGGTGGCTTACATCGTTTCCGTTGAGCGGATGGCGGGCATCGCGGAGACTTTGGAGATCATGGCCGACCCAGAAGCGATGGAGGCGATCCGCCGGGCGCGTCGCGGGAAGGGCAAGTATTTCCCGCTCACCGCGCTCGATGAAGATTGAGGTCGAACAACAAGTCCGCGATTTCGTCGGCTCTCTCGCGCCGGAACCGCGCCGCCTGATCCGCGAGGCGCTGCAAAAGCTCGCGCAGGAGAAGGGAGACATCCGCGCTCTCGAGGGCGAACTCGAAGGATTTTACCGGCTGCGGGTCGGTCGTTACCGAATCATTTTCTGCTATCGGCGCGAACGGCAGACGCGAATGATTCGTTGTGTCTACGCCGCGTATCGGACCCTCATTTACGAGGTCTTCGCCCAGGAATTTCACGATCTTTTGGAAGGATGAACAGCACCGAAGCCTGCATTGCGCTCAACATGCTCCCGACGATGGGGCCGGTGCGGTTGCGCAAGTTGCTCGAAGTCTTCGAAACGCCGGAGCGCATCCTGTCGGCAAAACGGAGCGCTCTGCGCGCGATCGACGGGATCGGCAATGAAGTCGCCGAGCAGATCGCGAACTGGGAAAGCACGATCGATCTTTCGGTTGAACTCGCGCGTATTCGTGATTTCGGCGCGCAAGTCATCACCGCTGAGTCGCCGGCTTATCCGCGGCAGCTGCGCGAGATCCATGCGCCGCCGATCGTGCTTTATGTTTGGGGCGAACTGACGGAGCGCGATCAACACGCGATCGGTGTAATCGGCTCGCGACGCACGAGTCATTATGGAGCGGAATGCGCCAAGAAACTCTCCTACCAACTGGCCTACGCCGGACTGACGGTCATCAGCGGACTGGCGCGGGGCATCGACACCGCCGCGCATCAAGGCGCGCTCGCTTCGAAAGGCCGCACGATCGCCGTTATCGGCTCCGGCCTAACGAAACTGTATCCACCGGAAAACGCCGCGCTGGCGGACAAGATTCGCAACGGCAACGGCGCCGTTGTCTCCGAGTTCTCGATGACCGTGGAGCCAGACCGCCAGACGTTCCCGATGCGCAACCGCATCATCAGTGGCTGGAGTCACGGCATCCTCGTCGTCGAAGCCGGCTTGAACAGCGGCGCGCTCATCACCGCCTCGCAGGCGATCGAGCAGGGCCGATCGGTTTACGCCGTGCCCGGCCATATTAATGCCCCGACCGCCCTAGGCTCCAATCGTCTCATCCAGCAGGGCGCGAAGCTGGTCATGGATGCGAACGACATTCTCGACGATCTGCAAATCCTCCTCCCGGAGAAGCAAAGGCTGCCGGAGGTATCGGCGCGCCCACTGCCCGACCTGAGCGAAGACGAGCGCCGGGTTTACGATGCGATCCACGCCGCCGAGACGCCGATCGACGCGATCGCCGCCTCGAGCAATTTGCCCAGCGCCACCGTTTCGTCGGTCCTGCTCCGCCTGGAATTGAAGCATCTCGTCAAACAGTTGCCGGGCAAGTATTTCGTCAAGTTGTCGTAGCGCCGCGGGCTCGTGCCCGAAGCCTGGCGTCCGGCCCGGTCCGTGCTCTCGATTAAGCTACCGAACACGAAGCGTAACTTGCAAACCTCGCCAACGAGGTCTAGTTGGGCATCCCTTTTCATGGCCAAAACCCTCATCATCGCCGAGAAACCCAGCGTCGCGCAGGACCTGGCTCGCGCCCTCGGCAAAATCCCCAAAAAAGGCGACCACTTCGAGAACGATGAATACGTCATTTCGTCCGCCGTCGGCCACGTCGTCGAGCTGGAAATGCCGGAGGACATCGACAAAAAGAAATACGGCTTCTGGCGCCTCGAGACTCTCCCGATCATTCCGGAGAAGTTTGGGCTGAAGCCGGTCGCGGATTCAAAGGACCGCTACAACCAGCTGAAGAAGCTTTTGCACCGCAAAGACATCGACCAGGTCGTCAACGCCTGCGACGCCGGCCGTGAAGGCGAATTGATTTTTCAGAACCTCTACCAGCTCTCGAAGTCGAAACTCCCGGTGAAACGCGCCTGGATGCAGACCATGACGACCGAGGGAATCCGGGAGGCATTTCGAACCCTGCGTGCCGGCGAACAGATGGCCGGGCTCGCAGATGCCGCGCGTTCGCGGAGTGAAAGCGACTGGCTCATCGGCATCAACGGTACGCGCGCCATCACCAAACGCATGTTCGGATCGCGCGGCGGCAACGTTGCCAGTGTCGGCCGTGTGCAAACGCCTACGCTCGCCATCGTCTTCAATCGCGAACTGGAGATTCGCAATTTCAAGCCGCAGAACTATTGGCGCGTGATTGCCAAATTTGAAATCGAGAAGGGCAGCTACGAAGGCGTCTATCAACGGCCGAATTTCAAGAAGGACGAGAAAAACGAACAGGACCGGATCGATCGGGTTTGGGACAAAGCGATGGCGGAAGCAGCGCTCGCGGCCTGCCAGGGTCGGCCGCCGGCCAAAGTCTCAGAAGAGAAAAAATCATCGAGCCAGGCGTCGCCGCGGCTTTACGACCTGACGACGCTGCAACGCGAGGCGAACAATCGCTTTGGTCTGTCGGCACGGCGCACGTTGCAGATCGCCCAGGCGCTTTACGAACGCCACAAGGTGATCACTTATCCGCGCACCGACTCGCGCGCTTTGCCGGAGGATTACATCGCCACCTGCCGGCAAACCTTAGGCAAAGTTACCGGCGATCTCGCCAAGCACGGCCAGACGGCGCTCGATAACGGCTGGGTTCGGCCAAACAAGCGCATCTTCAACAACGCGCAAATCTCCGATCACTTCGCAATCATTCCGACCGGGACCGAATCGAAGCATCTCGATGAGATGGAAGCAAAGGTTTACGACATGATCGCGCGCCGCTTCGTCGCGGCCTTTTTTCCGGCGGCGGAATTTGATGTCACGACTCGTATCAGCAGGGTCGCCGCCAAGCACGATTTCAAGACCGAAGGCAAAGTCCTGACCGCACCCGGCTGGCTCGCCGTTTATGGAAAGACGACGGTCGACGATTCCGCCGATGCCAAAGCGCTGCCCGCCCTAACGAGGGCTGACAATTCGCTGGCGCAGACCATTTCGGCCGAACTGCGTTCCGAAACGACGAAACCGCCGCCGCGTTACACCGAAGCTACCCTCCTCTCCGCCATGGAACGGGCGGGCAGACTGGTCGACGACGAGGAGATGGCGGAGGCGATGAAAGAGCGCGGCCTCGGGACACCTGCGACCCGCGCCGACATTATCGACGGGTTGATCAACCAAAAATATCTCGAACGCCAGCAGCGCGAGCTCGTCCCGACGACCAAGGCGGAATCGTTGCTCCAGTTTCTTTCCGCGGTGGAGGCCGACTCCCTAACGAAACCGGACATGACCGGCGAATGGGAATTCAAGCTCCGCCAGATGGAACACGGCAAATTTCCGCGCCGCGCTTTCATGTCGGAGATCGTCGACGTCACCAAACGCCTGGTGGAGCGGACGAAGAATTTCGAGGAAGACGAAAGCAATTCGCGCGTCACCGACGTTATTTCGCCAACCGACCAGAAGCCGATGATCGAGACGCTGCGCACCTTCAAATCTCAGGATGGCGTGCTTCTGATCTACAAGGTAATGGGCGGCCGCAAAATTGAGGAAGATGAGGTGCGCGAACTTGTTGCGAAGGGCGAGATTGGGCCGCTCGACGGATTCGTCTCTGCCAAAACCGGCAATCGGTTTCCGTCCAAGATCAAGCTCGTCGAGGACGAGAAAAACCCCGGGCGCAAGAAAGCGGAGCTGGATTTTGGCAACAAGGTGGATGTGAACGCGCTCGTTCCCTTCTGGACCGATCCGAAAACCGGCGCGGAACTGTGTGAGGCGCCGACCAATTTCATCCTGCGCGAGCGCCAGGGCGATGGCTGGAAGGAGGCTTTCAAGGTAGGCCGGCTGATGTGCCAGAAAGAGATCACACGCGAGCAGGCGATTCAGATGGTGACCCGGGGGAAGACCGATCTGATCGAAAAGTTTACCTCGAAAAAGGGCCGGCCTTTCGATGCCTGCCTCGTTAGGCAGGGCGGTCGAATCAGCTGGGAGTTCCCGCCGCGCAAACCGCGCGAAGGTGTCGCGAAGAACGGCAAGAGCGCGCCCCGCAAGGCGAAGCCGCCGATTGATCTGACGCAAGCGATCAAGCTGAGCGAAAGCAGAATTCACGACGGCGATCTTTATCAAACCGATGACGCCTTTGTGGTCGCGCAGCCGCAGCCGAATGGTGCGCCGCGCGTTGTCTTCCAATTAAAACGCAATCTTTGCGGCAAGGAAATTTCCGCGGAAGATGCGGAGCGTTTGGTCGAACTGGGTAAGACCGGTCTGATCGAGGGCTTTGTCTCGAAGCGAGGCTCGCACTTCAGTGCCTACCTCAGACTTTCGAAGGATAAAAAGAAAGCAGAGTTCGAATTTCCGCCGCGTTAAACGGCGCGGGAAAAACCGCCAGCGCGAAATTTTTCGGGGAAGCGCTGCGAAATTTCTTGCGCTTCTTCGCGCTACAACGTGTAGTGGAGTCAGTTCTCTCGACCACACTATGCGCTGTCCCAAGTGCGGAAATTTCGATGACAAGGTCATCGATTCGCGGCAATCACGCGATGGTTCCAGCATCCGGCGGCGCCGCGTTTGCCTGGCCTGTGCGTTTCGTTTTACCACTTACGAAGAAATTGAGCGCGCCGATTTGCGGGTCATTAAACGCGATCGGCGCCATGAAGTTTTCGATCGGCGCAAGCTTGCCAACAGCATCGCGAAGGCGTGCGAGAAACGCTCGATCAGTCTCACCACTCTCGAGGAAACGGTCGATGACATCGTGCACGACATCGAAACGGGCGGGCGCGAAGTGACCTCGGCTGCAGTCGGCGACAAGGCGCTGGAGAAACTGCGCGCGCTCGATGAGGTCGCTTATTTGCGCTACGCCTCGGTCCATCGCCGCTTCGAGGACCTCGAGCGCTTCGTCGATGAGATCCACGCTCTTCACCGACACCCCAAGCCAGACGCCGCACAGCCCGAATTGTTCAACGAACCCGCAAACAATGGTCGCGTTTAAAGAAGAATTTCCCTACCTCCGCTCCGAGTCCGGACAATTGTTCGAGTTCAATCGCGATTGGTTGCACAACGCGATTACCCAGGCCGCCGATCGCGCCGGCTACCCGAGTTGGTGGCTGACCGAGCACGTGACGGAAAGCATTGCGTTTTATCTGCGGCTTCGGAATGACGAATCCGTCGTCGCCTTCAGTCAGCTCAACCAGACGGTGCGCTACGTTTTGAAAGTCATCGGCTACAAGGAAATCGTGCCGCATTTCAAACCGGCGCCACCGCCGATCTCCGTTTCGCTCTACGAAATCGCGGAAGCCGCGGGCGCAGGCTACGAGCTGGCGTTCTTCGATCTGCTCGAGAAACGGGTTGGCTCCATCCTCGAAACAGGCGCGCGAGAATTGCACTTCTTTGGTCTGCAACCTTCGATCAAACATCTCCGCGGCGCGAAAACATGGACACGCTCCTGCGACGCCTTGCGCGAGGAAGTCACCTGTTTCATTCGTGAAAAAATTTGCAACGGCGCGGGATCGGCGGAGCTGAACTGCTCCATTCGATGACGATCTTCGAGAAAATCGCCACGCGCGAAATTGCGGCGCAGATTGTTTTCGAAGACGATGAAGTCCTCGCGTTTCGCGACGTCAATCCGCAGGCGCCGGTGCATGTCCTGATCGTACCGAAGCGGGTCATCCCCAGGCTGGCCGGAACTAACGAATCAGATCAGGCGCTGCTTGGAAAACTGGTCCTGACGGCGGCGAAAGTGGCGCGTGACCTTGGGGTGAGCGAGAGCGGCTACCGCCTCGTGATCAACAGCGGCCCGGACGCGGGCGAGAGCGTGCCGCATCTCCATCTCCATTTGTTAGGCAAACGCGCTCTCGCCTGGCCACCTGGCTGATCAAGCTATTTGTCGCGGCGGTCTCTGAGCGCCGATCGACACGGCCCCGGGGCGAAGTCCTCGATGCTCACCGAGCGCCACCGCCCTCTTACATCCCCATGATCTGATATCCTCCGTCGACATAGATGACCTGTCCGGTGATCGCCGCGGCGCCATCGCTCGCCAGGAACAATCCGGTCTGCCCCAGCTCGGCTGGATCGCAGCTGCGCTTGAGCGGGGCATGTTCCTGGTAGTGCTTGAGCATGGAAGAGAAACCGCTAATCCCGCGCGCGGCAAGCGTGTTGACCGGTCCAGCCGAAATGCAATTTACCCGGATCTTTTTCTCCCCAAGATCGTAGGCGAGATAGCGCGTACTCGCTTCCAGACTCGCCTTCGCCACGCCCATCACGTTGTAATGCGGCACGACTTTTTCAGCGCCGTAGTAGGTCATGGCGAGAATGCTGCCTCCTTCCGTCATGAGCGGAACGGCCGCGCGGCTGAGCGCCACTAACGAATAAGCACTGATGTCATGCGCGGTCCGAAATGCGTCGCGCGTGGTACTGAGGAAATCGCCCTCAAGCGCTTCCTTGGGCGCGAAAGCCACGGAGTGCAGCAGGAGATCGAGTCGCCTGGTCTGGCGGCGGACTTTTTCAAAAAACGAATCGATCTCCTCGTCCTTCGAAACATCGCAGGGATAAAGCGGCGTCTCCGCGCCAAACTCGCCGACCAGTTCCTCGACGTTTTCTTTCAAGCGCTCACCCTGGTAATTGAAAATCAGACGCGCACCGGCCGCTGCCCAAGCCCTGGCGATCGCCCAGGCAATGCTCCGTTTGTTGGCGACGCCGAAGACAACGCCGGTTTTGCCGGCAAGAATTTGTTCTCCCATAACGAGGGGACTTTAGCGGTTTTGCGTCGCCGCGAAAGCGCGGGCAGACCAAGCGTTGGAGGTCGGAAGATTTTTCACTTCCGGCAATGCGAAGCGCGGCTAATAGTGGCGCATGAAAGTGAAAGTGATCGTGACGCCGAAGGAGACCGTGCTCGACCCTCAAGGGGCCGCCGTCCGCGAGGCGATGCAGCATCTCGGTTTCACGGCGGCGCGCGAGGTGCGGATCGGGCGTTATCTCGAAATCGACGTCGAGGGCGACGCCGCGGCGCAGGAACCCACGCTGCGTGAGCTTTGCCACGATCTCCTTTCCAATCCGGTGATCGAGGATTACCGGCTGGAAATGCCTAACGAGAAAAAATGAAGTTTGCGATCGTTCAATTTCCCGGATCGAATTGCGATCAGGATTGTCTCGCCGGGTTGCGGAGCATCGCCGGGATCGAAGCGGATTACGTCTGGCATAAGGAGACGTCGCTGCGCGGTTGGGACGCGATCGTGTTGCCGGGAGGTTTTTCCTACGGTGATTACTTGCGCTGCGGCGCGATCGCGCGTTTCTCGCCCATCATGCGCGCGGTGGTGGATGACGCGCGCGCGGGCAAGCTGGTGATCGGGGTCTGCAACGGATTCCAAATTCTCTGCGAGGCCGGCCTGTTGCCCGGCGCCCTGGTGCGCAACCGTTCGCTTCATTTTGTCTGCGACATGGTGACGACGCGGGTCGAGGTGGCGGGCTCGCCTTTTACCCGCGGGATGTCAGTCGGCACTTTATTGCGCATGCCGGTCGCACACGGCGAGGGCTGCTATTACGCGGAGGAAGCGACCCTGTGGGAACTGAACGAGCGGCAGCAGATCCTGCTGCGGTATTGCGACGAAACGGGAAACATCACCACGGCGGCAAATCCCAACGGCTCGGTCGAAAACATCGCCGGCATATGCAATCAAATGCGCAACGTTTTTGGCCTGATGCCGCATCCCGACCGCGCTTGTGAAGCGCGCCTCGGAAGCAGCGATGGCGCGCGCGTCTTCGAGTCGATGAGAGACTCGCTCGCAACCGGTCGCGCCGCGGCGTGAGCGTTTTCGTTACCGGCACTGATACGGGCGTCGGCAAGACGAGTTTCACGGTCTGGCTCCTGCGGCGTTTGCGGGAACACGGGTTGCGGTGTGCCGGTTACAAACCGATCTGCTGCGGCGATCGTGACGATGCCGCCCAGTTGCTGGCCGCGAGCAGCGCCGGCCTGACGATTGAAGAAGTAAATCCAATCTGGCTGCGCACTCCCGCCGCGCCGCTGACCGCCGCGACGATCGAAAAACGCGAGATCGACCGGGCGGCTTTGCGGGAAGGATTCGTTAGGCTAAAGGAGCGATTCGACTTTGTGGCGGTCGAGGGAGTGGGGGGATGGATGGTGCCAATCGCGGCGGATTATTTCACGAACGATCTCGCGGCGGATTTGGGCTTGTCTGTGCTCATCGTCGCGCACAACCGGCTCGGATGCTTGAATCACATTTTGCTCACGGTCCAGAGCATCGCGACCGCCGGTTTGCCCCCCGCGGGCGTCGTTTTGAACGATTTCGGAGACGCCGATAATGTCGCCGCGACGACCAGTGCGCAAGTATTGCGACGCTGCCTAACGTTGCCGATCCTTGAAAAATTCGATCGCACGAGCCCCGATTTTGCTCCGGAACTGCGTCAAATGCTGCCAAAAATCAGCCGGCTACTGTCACGTCATTGACGGCTGAATCGTGACAGTTGTGTTGCGAAAATGAACACGAAACTGGCTTCGGGCAGGGTCTTCCCCGGGGGAAAAGCATCGGTACATGCTTTGCTCCGATAATTAACTACAACCTCATCAGACCATGCTATTACAAAAAACTCTTCACATGAGTCAGGCCTTGGATGAATGCCAAAGCCGTCTCGCCAGCATCCAATCCTATCGGCGGCAGCTCGGAATGGTCACGAAAGCAACGATCACGTCGTCGAAGACGCTCGATTTTAGTTTTCGCGGCCCGCTCGGCTTTGAAGGACAAACGGTGGTGACGGCAATGGATGGCGAGACGCCGAATCAATTCGCCTTCGAATCGTGGGGCGGGAACATCGATTTGATGGGTTTGATTGAATTCGAAGAAGTGCGGCCGGATTGCACGGAGGTCAACCTCGCGGTGCATTACGAGATCAAGAACCGGTTCTATGCCTGGCTCGACCGAAAGGTCGGATTTGTTGACGCCTTCCTTACTTCGGAGCTGCGCAGGCTGCGGGCGCATTTCGAGGGAATCGCGGCGCCGGTCAGAGAGCGGGCCTCGATCTACGGCATGCTCGAGCCGGCTTCTGCCTAACGAAGCCGATTTTCCAGCGGGGAGCGCAGGGCCAGACGACTTCTAGCGCAGTCGCACGGCGCGCGTCTTATCGAGACGCAGGATGTCGCCGGGTTGGAGGAAGATATCGGCTTGCAGATCGCGAATTTTCTCGCCACGGAGTTGCACGCTTCCCTGTTCGACGAGGCGCCGGATTTCCCCGCGGGATTTCGTTAGCCCAAATGCGGCCGCGTAGGCCGCGACAACGAGCGAGATGATATTTCGCTCCCCGGGCGGCGGGGAAAACTCCGGCAGCTCCGCCTGGTCGAGGCGTTTCTCGCTGAAGCGGCGGTCCCACTCCTGCGCCGCCTGCTGACTTTGCGCGACTGAGTGATAGGTCGCGACGATTTCCCGTGCGAGCTGCTTTTTTGCCTCCATCGGGTGGAGCTGCGGAGGCTGGGGTCGCGCGAGAAGTAGCGGGTAGTAGCGCGCCATCAATTCATCGGAGATGCTCATCAGCTTGCCAAACATGTCGTTAGGCGAGTCGGCCACGCCGACGTAGTTGCCGAGGCTCTTGCTCATTTTCTGCACGCCATCGAGCCCCTCCAGAATCGGAACAAGCAGGACGACCTGCTGCGGCTGGCTCTCCTCTTTCTGCAGATCGCGCCCGACAAGAATATTGAAAAGCTGGTCGGTCCCGCCGAGTTCAACGTCAGCCTGGACCTGCACCGAATCCCAGCCCTGCATGATGGGATATTGAATTTCGTGTGCTCCGATCGGCTGCTCCTTTTCCATCCGCTCCCGGAAGTCCTCCCGCTGTAACATCTGCTGGAGCGTGACCCGGCTGTTAAGCTGGATGACGTCGGCGAACGACATTTTCCGGAACCAATCACCGTTGAAGACCGTCCGGGTTCGCGTCGGGTCGAGAACCTTGAAGGCCTGGGTGCGATAGCTTTCGGCGTGAGCGAGGACCTCGTCGTGGGTTAAATGCGGGCGCGTCACGGAGCGCCCGCTTGGGTCGCCGATCATGGCCGTGAAATCGCCGATGATCAGGATAGCCTCGTGTCCAAGATCCTGGAACTGGCGCAATTTGCGCAGGACCAGGGTGTGGCCCAGATGCAGGTCGGCGCTCGTCGGATCGACTCCGAGCTTGACCCGGAGCGGTCGGCCTAACGAAAGCTTGGCGCGCAGTTCCGCTTCGCTGATGATCTGGGCCGCGCCCCTCTTGAGAAGCGTGAATGATTCCGCCGGATCCATCCCGCAAGGTGCGTCAGTCTCGAACGGCTTCAACCAGCGGTGGAAGGATCGCCCGGTCCACCGGCTATCGGTTCTTGTTCAAGAGTTCGCGGACTTCCTCGAGCGTGAGTGGCCGGTCTTGCTGGCTGAGGGGTTTCTGACGCGTTCCCTTACCGAGAAACGGCCCGCTTCCCGGATAGTCCCAGGCTCTCACCGTCCTGCCCTCCTCGTCGGCTGCGCTGGGAATGAGCGAACTCTTCTTCGTCGCGGCCTGTGAACTCGCATACGCGAGTCCGGCGCCGGTCGGAGCGCTCGCCGTCTCTTCGCCGTGGGAGAATTTCTTTGTGCCGAAACTTTTCGCGAAAAGGTCCCGGATGCCCGGGAAGCTTTCCGCGGGTCTCTCATTCCCGGAGAAGAACGATTTCGTTTCGAATTTCCTCTCGACCACCGTGCCCCGCGCGGCGGTGAACTTCTTGTCTTGCGCCGAATTGGTGAGCGACATATTGGGGCGCAGGAGCCGATCGACCAGTTTTCTGTCCCGCTCCTGGCCGCGGGCGAAACCGGCAAAGGTCGTTAGGCAAAGAAGCAAGCGGAGGCAACGCACGCTCGCGAGCGTGCCCTAATGGCCGCAAGGCTGTAAAGAGGAAAAGGGACTGCGCCTACAAACCGTAGAGGACGCCCAGCAGGAATGTGGCGCCCCTTGGCGGTTCGACTCCGCCACTGAGAATGGACCGCGCGCTCACGGCGCGTCCGTAATAGCGATCGTTCGCGGTCTTTTGCGTTCCGATGATCGCCCCTTCCAGGGAAACGCCGGCAAACAATCCCTTGCTCCGGCTATAAGTGTAAACGGCGGCGGTCGTCGTGACCGCCGCCTGCAAGTCACGTCCCACCGGTCCGGCGGCGGCACTTAGGTCGCCTCCGAGTTTCAGATTTCCGTCGCGCGAGAAGGCACGGACAGCGGCATCATTGTTCAGCACAAAAATAAAATCGCTTACCTGCGCACCGATCTGCAGACCCCAACCGGCGCCGCCCAGGCCGACGAAGGAAGGTCCCGACCATCCGTGATCGGTCCGGGCCACGACCACGCCTTCGCCGCCTTTCCCGCTGACCCCAAAGCCAATTTTCAACACGCGAATGATCGCCAGGCCGCGCGCGTCCTTCATGACGCGAATCGGAATCTGGCTCTCGGGCATTTGCCGAAAATCCCGAATAATTTGGACCGATTGATCGACCAGTTCCTGCTCGGTGGCAGCCCGCCCTTCCGCGAGACTCAGGCAGGAGAGGAGCAATGCGTAGGCGAGTTTCCTCATCGCTGCCATATTCGGTACTTAAGGGATCGACGGTCGTATGTAAATCCTCCCGTCACGACTATCTGGTGGGTTTTCGAGGCGGCGTCGGTCTTGGCAAAGAGCAAGCGTCGAATCCGGCACGATGAAAATCTTCTTTTTTCTGCGGCATCTCGGCGTTCCTTAGAGGGATTGACCCTGTTTCTCGATAACGGCGGTTACCATGGAACCGATGATCGACTTGCAAAGCGACGCCTATTTTATGAGCGAGGCGCTCCGCATGGCCGTGCGGGCTTATGAAGCGGAGGAAGTCCCGATCGGCGCGGTGGTGGTGCGCGCGGGCAGAATTATCGCGCGGGCCTATAACCAGGTCGAACTGCTGAAGGACGCGACCGCTCACGCCGAAATGCTCGCCCTGACCCAGGCCGAAGCGGCCGTCGGGGATTGGCGTTTGAATGACTGTGACCTCTTCGTTACCAAAGAGCCATGCCCAATGTGCGCCGGGGCGCTCGTTCAAGTGCGGATGCGCCGGGTTATCTTCGGCTGTGGCGATCCGCGGGCTGGGGCAGCGGGCGGACTCTTGAATCTGCTTCGAAACCCCGCGCTTAACCATCAGTGCGATATCACTGCAGGCGTTCTGGACCGCGAATGCGCGAAACTGCTTCAGAGTTTCTTCCGGGCCAGGCGATCGCGGGAAGCGGAACCTTCCTAGCTCGCGTTGCGAACTGGAAAGCTACTGAGGCTCCAGATTGTAGACTTCAACCAAGGCGATGCCCGTCGCGAAATTGGCGTCGCGAACCACTGCGGTATAATTACCTGGTGAAAGGGTGGCGACGATCGCCGATTCCAGGTTGTTAGGCGGCGGAATGGTTGTGTCGATGATTTGCTGCTCCTGATCGGAACGCCAGTTATCATTGGCATAGAGAAGAGTGCCGTTCATATCGTGCAGCTCCAAATATGGATTTGGCAACGGTGTTTGCACGCCGAGCGCGGCGAGGGAGGGCCCAAGCGCGCGAACTATCACTTGTGTCGGGTCCGTCCCGCCAACAATGAATCCGCCGATAATTACGTCGCTGGACGTAACTATGTCACCCCTTGTGGAGATGTTGACGACGCTGGAGTTGGCCGGGGTTAGGTCATAGGCTTCAACCAAGGCTATGCCCGTGTCATTACCCGCCCCGGAGAGGATGGCAGTATAACTACCCGGCGGTAGAATCGCCGTTAGCAGCGATTCGGATGAGTTAGAGGGCTGCAAGGGGTTTGTGATGCCCGGGATGACGGTCCAATTGTCATTCGATTCAACCAGGACACCATCCGAATCGTAGAGGCTGAGAATCGGATCGGCCAGGACGCCATTCACCCCCAATTGAGCGAGCGACGGTCCGAGGCCGCGCAAGACAACTCGTTTATCGGTTGAGCCGGTAATAATGAATCCAGCAATCATCACGCCGTTGCCTGTTCCGACGTCGGCGCGCGTCGAGATATTTAGCAGTTTCTTGGCCTCATCACCGGGAGATGGCGACGGTACCGGCGGCGGCAGGCGCACACCGGAAAACCCATTAGCAAGAAAGGCAAGAGCTTGATCCTTTACGGTTGACCAAAATTCAAAGGCGTGCGCGCCTCCCGTCAGTGTCAAAGCCTGATAATTAGCTACGCCCAAGGCATCGAGATGCATGATCATATCCTGCAGCTGGGAGTAGGGCATCGGGTCTTCCAGAGTGTTAACGATGAATAAGGGCGAGATGGTGTTATTCGCGATCCAAGCCGGAGACGCAGCTCGCAAACCAGCCGTGTCCGTAGAAGGCACTCCGACATAGTTAGTCACCGTAGTTGTGTAGTAGTCCAGGGTCGGGTTCGGGCTGAAGTCAGAGACATCATACGCGCCTGAGAGGCTTACGCCGACATCGATGCGGTCATAGCCCGGTGTGCCCGTCGCGGCCACAAAGGCGGTGTGATATCCACCCGCCGACCCGCCCACTGCACCGACCTGTCCATTACAGCGGGGGTCGGATCGCGCGGTGCGCACGGCCAAATGCACATCGTCCTCTTGCTGCGGAAAACGTCCATCGGATTTCTGGCCGGGCAGAGCGCCGGGGGGCGCAAGCCGGTATTCGATCGAAAAGGCGATGTATCCCGCACTGGCCAGATCCTGCGCGCAAGTCACAGACTCCGTCGAACTGGTCGGCGTACCCGAATCGAAACCGCCTCCGTGGATCACAAGGACCGCTGGCCAGGGGCCCGGGCCGGAAGGAGTATAAACATCCCAGTGCAAAATCGTCCCATCTTCTGCGGTTCCATACACCTCTGTGACAGGTGTGACGTCTGCGGCACTGGAGCAGACGCCGACGAGAGGCAACGCCAGGGAAAGCGTCAGCAAAACTCCGACTCGAATTCTTCTGCAGGCGATCATAAACGTATATTCGGAAGCGAAGCCTGTTGTGCGAGCCTTAAATTCCTGCGTTACAACAACGTAATGGAGAAGTAAGTTCTGCCAACATTTGGTGCGCAGCCCATTAATCGAACGAAACGAACAATGCAAACGGTGGCTGCCTCGCAAGGACTCGAACCTTGACAAAGAGATCCAGAATCTCTCGTGCTACCATTACACCACGAGGCATTACAGAAATTGAGACCTAAGCGCTGCTTGCTTGGTCCGCAAGTGCAACCACCGCCAAACCTCACGGCGTCGGCGACCGAATAAATTGGGGCCGCGCTCCCGGATTGATCCTCGTGCGGTAACCGGTCGTTGCCTCAGGCTACCGCCATGGCCGCCTGCGGATCCGGAACGTTCTCTTGCTTCTGCTCGGCCCGCTCTCGTTCCTTGGCTGCCATCAGGCGTCGCATCGCCATGCGGGCGGGATTGGTGGCCCCCAGTTCGCCGTAGATGCGGCCGGAGAGTAAGTCGAGCGAGGAAACGCGATCTCGCCAGGTCACAATGCGTTGGAAAGCCAGCGGGTAATCCCAGAGCACGCCAATCACATCCTCGACGACGTCATTACCCTCATCGAAAAGACGTTCTAGGTCGGCGAATGGATTTCCATTGGTTTTGATCTCACCCGAGAGCAGGCGGGCGATGGCGTCGGCGGCAAACTCGCCCTCCTGGATCCCAAAGTAGACTCCATAGGCAAAGATCGGATCAATGAAGCGGTGTGCGTCGCCGATACAGATGAAGCCCTTGCCAGTGTAACCGTGCACCCGGTAGGAGAAATTGGGGATGGCGTGAATCGGCTCCTGCGGCGTGAGGTCGGGCAACCGCTCCGAGAGGACCGGTGTCATATGGCGGCATTCGTGAAGCATCATTTGCTCCTTCGACATGCCGGCCCGCTTGTAATATTCGGTCCGGAAGACAACCCCGACGCTGGTCAGTTCGTCCGAGACCGGGATAAACCAGGCCCAGTAATGCCTCGCCTGATAGTAAAGGAGGGTGTTGCCCGGTTGTTGATGCAGTTCAGAACCGTTGTCGCGAATGGTATTGGCGAACTGCGTGAACAACGCGATTTGCTTGTCCGAGTTTCCGGGCACTTTCTTCCCGGTGACGCGATGATTGGCGAGGAAAGTCGCGCAACCCGAGGCGTCGATCAGCACATCTGAGTAAAGATTCTCTTTCGCTCCGTCGGGCGTGCGAATGGACAGGCCGACGACTGCGTCGTCTTTCACGATCGGCGCCAGCGCGGTGGCCTTGATCCAGGTTGCGCCGCGTTCGACGGCGGCGTCGAACAGAATTTTGTCGAAGCTGCCCCGCATCACGTTCCAAGTGGAGTTGGGAACCTGTTCGTTATTTTCGTTGCGCCGGACGAGTCCGACCCAGAAATCATTCTTGCCATCCGGGCCATAGAAAATGGCGCCGTGTTTGACTGGATAATGCTGGGCCTCGATCTGGGGTCCGAGGCCAAGGTTTTTCAGCGCGATCGCGGTGGCCCCTGTTAACGACTCGCCGACATGGTATCGAGGATGATCATCTCGTTCCACAATGACCGGCTTGATGCCATGCCGGAGCAGGTACATGGCAGTGGCAGCGCCTGCGGGACCGCCTCCGAGGATAATGACAGCGTGTTTCTTGTGAGGCATCTCGTGAACGTAACCTGAATTCCCAGAACCGTTCGTAATGAGAATGCAATTATTCTGCCGTTCTCGTCAACGGATTTTTCAGTCTCTCGGGACAGCTGAATTGGCACAACTTCCTCCCCCGGCGGGCCATCCACTACCGGCAGATTATTCTAACAGGCAGACGAAAATCGGCCAGCAAATTCAATCACGGTTGCCTGACGATTTCGCGGGTCGCGCCCAACAACCGCCGGCTCAGCGTGTTCGATAAAACCAGTCGGCCACCAGAGCGAATCCCATAGGCTTGCGCTGGCACACGCCGAAATCTATTCTCGCGGCATGAGTGATGGCGATTTCGTTTCCACCATCCAAAAGGGCTATTCCTTCAAAGGGGCCGCCGTCTTACTCGGCGCTGCGACCTGTGACGGAAAGGTGTTCTCGGACGCGCCCGTGCGCCTGCCCCTGGCTACCATGAATCGGCACGGCCTTATCTCTGGCGCCACCGGCACGGGCAAGACCAAGACACTCCAGATGATCACCGAGCAACTTTCCGAAGCCGGCGTGCCCACGTTGCTGATGGACATCAAGGGCGATCTAAGCGGCCTGGCTATGCCGGGAACACTCTCGGCTGGCATCACTGATCGCCAGGCGAAAATTGGCTCGGAATGGTCGCCGAGCGCTTATCCAGTCGAATTTCTCACTCTCTCCGACGAGCCCGGAGTGCGCTTGCGGGCGACTGTCCTCGAGTTTGGGCCGCTCCTTTTTTCCCGCATGGTTGGGCTTAACGAAACGCAGTCGAGCCTGGTCGCGCTGGTTTACAAATTCTGCGACGATAAACGCCTGCCGCTTGCTTGACCTGAAGGACTTCAAGAAAGTCCTCGAATACATCACCGGCGACGCCAAGGCGAACGTGACCGCGGAATACGGCCTCGTCCCAACGACCTCGACGGCGCTCATTCTGCGCAAGCTGATCGAGCTCGACCAACAGGGCGCGGAACAGTTTTTTGGCGAACCCTCCTTTGAAATGGCCGATCTGCTCCGTGTAATCGACGGCTTCGGCGCGGTCTCAATTTTGCGCCTGACCGACATGCAGAATCGGCCAAAGCTCTTTTCCTCTTTCATGCTCCAGTTGCTGGCCGAACTTTACGCTACGCTCCCCGAGATCGGCGACATGGAGAAACCGAGGCTCGTCCTTTTCATCGACGAGGCGCACCTCATTTTCGATGACGCCGAGAAGGCGCTTCTCGATGAAATCGAGAGCGTGATCAAATTGATCCGCTCAAAGGGGGTTGGGATTTTCTTTTGCACGCAGTTGCCGACCGACATCCCAAACGACGTCCTGGGTCAACTCGGCATGAAGGTGCAACACGCTCTGCGCGCTTTCACCGCTAACGACCGCAAGGCCATCCATCTCGTGGCCCAGAATTATCCGGATTCACCGTTCTACCATGCGGAGCAGCTTCTGACCGAGCTCGGTATCGGCGAAGCTCTCCTCACGGTGCTCGATGAACGCGGCGCTCCGAGCCCGCTCGCTGCCACCCTGCTCTGCGCGCCTCGGTCCCGGATGGGCGCGCTCGCGGCTGATGAATTGCAGGAGGTGGTGGGTCGCTCGCAACTGACGCAGAAATACAACACTACGCTCGACCCTCAGAGCGCCTATGAAATTCTCGGCGGCAAAATTGTGACCGCCGCCTCCCCCGAACACGCCCAGGCGATGGCCACGGCCGCGCGACGAACCTTCAGCCCGCCGTCCGCTGCTCCCGCCGGGGACCGCGAGCTGGCCGCCACGCTCGGCGTTCCCGACGCGCCCGGAACCCAGCCGCAGCCGGTTGGTGTTCCCTATCCGCAGCCGGCCGTCGCAAGCACCGCGCAGCCGAATATCCTCGGCGAAATCTTTTCCAGCCCGATCGCGCGTAGTGTTGCGCGCAGCGTGGCGGTGAACATCACCGGCACTCTGACGCGCTCGCTTCTTGGGGCGATGGGAGTGCGCGGACGTCGTTAGGCTGCCTCGTTCTTTACTTGAGCGCGTGCGCCTCCAACTCCTCGCGCGAGACAAACTCCAGCACGGACGAGTGCGTCGCTTCCAAATCGATTGGCGGCGCCACCCCGCGATCGAGCGCTTGCTTCCAGCGCGTCACGCAAACGCACCATCGATCGCCCGGTTTCAACCCTGGGAAGCCCCATTCCGGATGTGGCGTGACCAGGTCATTTCCCATTAGCACGGAGTAATCGAGAAAGTCCCGAGTCATCTTTGCGCAAACCGAGTGCAAGTCGGTGTCCTCCGGGCCGGTGCGACAATAACCATCGCGGTAAAAACCGGTCACCGGATCCTGACAACAGGCGCGCAATTCACTCCCCAGCACGTTCGTCGGCATGTCTGTTACGGTAACGTCTGCTGACGCGCGCTCCCACGAAAATTTCGCGCGCCCCATGCGTGGTGCAAAGTAGCAAAATAGCGCTGCAAACTGCTAAGTCTTCCGCCATCGTGCTCTGGCTGGTGCCGGCTGAGCCGGCCCGCAAGTTTTCGCGAAATGATCGGAGCACTCGCCGAAAAGTACGGCGCCCCGGTCTTCGAGCCGCACCTGACGCTGGGATTGCTCGACCAATTGCCCATCCTTTCCGATCAACTCTTCGTCGGGCTGATTCAGCTCAAAGCGGCCCGCGCTTTTTCCTCGTCGACTTTTGTGAAGACGCTTTTGGTTCGTTTGCGATCCGTGCTCGCACTGGAGAAGTTGCTGAGTTCGTTGGCGTGATCAACCCCGGTTACGACTCCCATCTTAGTTTGCTCGACCGGAACCTGCCGACCAATCAGAGGGTCCGGCTCGCCAGGTCGGTCACTCTGCCGTTTTCGGCCGTAACCTTTGATGAAGTCTGCGCCGTTCGCTGTCCGAATCCATCAATCACGCGAGCCGACGTGGAATCCTGGCGACGTCTCGGCTGGTAAAGGCGAGGTGGACCGCCGAATCCAAAAGCCAGCGTCCCCGGCTGACGAAAATTAACTTTCGCCCGGACGCTTCCGCCTGCCCATCCGAAAGGATGAAATAAATTGCACGATCTGGCGTCTTACCAGAGGGGAAAACGCCGGAACGCGCCCCGGCTGAATTTTGGTACTCGACAGTGCAAAAGAAATGAACAACAAGCATCCAGATGCTGTCTCTATAGCGAATATTTAACCTTGTTAAATAGTTTCACTAATGCTACAAACCTCGCTTCACAAATGTCGGCCGTTCGAAATTGCCGGCTGCCTTTGCTTTTACCAAACACCTTTCCACCTGATTCATGAGAACTTATATGGCCGCTGAAGATAGCGACACTGGGATTAAGATTTACCTGCGCGAAATCGGGCAAATTCCGCTCCTCACTCCGCAACAGGAAATCGAACTCGCCGCCAAAATCAAAAAAGGCGACAAAGAAGCTCGCGCCCTGATGATTCGCTCCAACCTGCGTCTCGTCGTCAAGATCGCGCACGATTATGCGAACCTCGGTTTGCCTTTGCTCGACCTCGTCTCGGAAGGCAACATCGGATTGATGAAAGCCGTCGAGCGCTTCGATCCCGCGAAAGGTGGCAAGCTCAGTACCTACGCCGCGTGGTGGATCAAGCAATCGATCAAGCGCGCGCTTGCCAACCAGTCGAAAACGATCCGGTTGCCCGTGCACCTCGTCGACAAGATCTCGAAAATGCGCCGTGTTTCGCTGCAAATGAGCGAAGAGCTCGGCCGCGAACCGACCGACGACGAGCTGGGCGAAGAAATCGGCATCGCGGCGGGCAAGGTTTCGCAGCTCAAAACCGTTTCGATTCGTCCCGCCTCGCTCGACGCGCCGATCAGCGACGATGACTCGACCGAATTCGGCGAGATCGTCGGCGACGAAGAAGCGCAAACGCCGTTCGAGCTGCTCCGGGACAAAAACCTGCGCAACGAAGTCGGCGGCCTGCTCGACGTGCTCGATGATCGCGAGCGCAAGATCATCTTCTCGCGTTTCGGACTCGATGGCGGCAAGCCGAAGACGCTCGAGGAAGTGGGCAAGAAATTCGGCGTGACGCGCGAGCGGATTCGCCAGTTGCAAAACATCGCGCTCTCGAAACTGCGCCGCGCCCTGAGTAAAAAAGAGCGTCCGGTCGACGTCGAGCTGACGGCGGAAGTCTAAGCGAGCAGCGATCCAAATGTCGGACGCCCGGAGATGGCAACCTCTGCGCGCTTCCTGCCTTTAGCGCGCTTTGCCTGCATCAACTTCAGCAGCAGCTTCCCGGTTCGGCGTCACTCTGGGGAAGGAGCGACTTCGGGCGCTCTATTTTCAGCTTCTGCGCAAAGTGCAGTGCGACGTGTGTTGCGACATCGGTTGCAACGATGGGCAAGCCGCCTTGCTGGCAAAAAGTGCGGCGCCCGGCGCTGCCGTCCACGCCTTCGAGGCGAACCCTGAGATTTATCGGCTTCACCACGACCGCCTCGCCGCTGCCGGCATTCATCATTTTCACCTGGCGCTTAACGAGTGCAGCGGCGAAGTCAGCGTCTTTGCGCCCCTGACCTTGTCGAAGATGTGGGTCGATGGCACCCTCGTCGAGGCTTCGAGCGCCGAGCCCCCCGATACCGGAAAGACGTCGCTCCTGCAGCGGAATGAAGAAGCGACTTATCGCGAATTCAAAGTTCTCGCGCAGTCGCTCGATGATTTTTTTCACGCGAGAGGACTGAACATTCAGCAATCCACATTCGCGCTCTGGATCGATGTAGAGGGCGCCGCAGCGGCCGTCCTGGCAGGTGCCCAATCCGTCCTTGTTTCCACTGCTGCGATCCTCATCGAGGTGGAAAACTTTCCTTTCTGGAAGAATCAACGCGTGGCGGGATATGTGGCCAGCTTTTTGGAAGAGCGTGGTTTTATCGCCATCGCGCGCGATCAAGAATTCGGCGACGCTCAGTTCAACGTCCTTTTTCTACACCGCGCCTACAAGGCATGCGCAAAAGATATCCTCGCATATCCAGAGTGCGGGCTGCCCGTTTACGTTCCGAGTTTTAATAATCCGACGTACCTGCGAGGGATGATCGAGCAGCTCGTCAGGGTCGGTCTCGGCAACATCATCGTCGTCGACAACGGCTCGGAGTTCCCGCCGCACCTCGAGCTTCTCGATTCGCTCGAAGGAAGGTTCAAGGTCGTCCGGCTCCAGGGGAATCCCGGGCCACGATATTTTTTCCGAGAGGCAAAGTTCTACGATGCGCTCCCTCATCACTTCTGCATCACCGATCCAGACCTGGAGTTTAATCCCGCGTTACCGAGCGATTTCGTCCAGTATTTGATCGATCTCACGGAACGGCATCGGGTCGGCAAGGCAGGGTTCGCAACGGATATTTCCCAGCCTGAGCTGATGCACCAACAGCAGTTCCAGTTCGGGAGGGAACGCTGCCGAATCTGGGAATGGGAAGCGCAATCCTGGCAAAACCCGATCGCGACGAAAGGCCAGGACCCGTTGTACCTTGCGCGCATCGATACCACCTTTGCGGTTTACAACAAGACGTTCTTCGATCCCGCCGAATACCTCGCGGCGATCCGGGTGGCCGGGCGTTACACGGCGCGCCATTTGCCGTGGTACCGCGATTACCGCCTGCCCCCTGAAGAAGAAGCTATTTATCGCGCGACGAGCAAGCATTCCTTTTATTGCGGCACGCCGCCGCGCTCGTAGCTTTACAACCAGATTAACGAATGAGAAACGCGCGGATGGGAAACAGCCGTGCGCTTTTTGTTTCTCCTCGGCTCTTCGTTAGGCCAGGCGATTCCACTCCACGCCGAAAACCCGCTCCTTCGGTTGGTTTTCATTCATGATAAAAGCGTAGGGAGCGCGCGCCAGCCGCAGGCCGGCATTGCGCGCATCGGCAAGACCGCTGTTGAATTGTTTGGCCACGATGCGCACGGGTAAATCCGAGCGTTCCTGCGACTGCTGTGCGTAGCTCAGGGATCGGTCGGTCGAAGCGTCATCAACGATAGGATCTCGATCCTACCGGGAATGGCGGCGCAGTCGGCCCATTCCAAGCTCGCGACGCATTGCGAAATAAAGCGTTCATAATTGTAGAGAGTGATGATGACCGAGATGGCGGGGAATGCGTTCGCGCGGAAAGCTTGACTGTCGCTGATCCGCCAAACCTGCTCGCTGCGCCGGGCTGCTTCGTCCTGCTGGCGCAAAGCGTTGCGCAAGACCGCGCCGCTTTTCCTGTCCTGCCGTCTCGTGGCACGATGATTCCTTCGTTAGACGCGGGGACCGGCCTGCCGCAACTGCACACAGTCGACCAGCCCATCGCCCGCGCGCAGATCGCTCAGGACGACCAGATTGTCGTTAGGCGCGATCAGCTTCTTCGCCTGCAGGTGTTTCTCGGCCGCCTCGATCGTCGCATTGGGATCGTCGGTAAAATCGAGCTGGATTGGAAACACACCCCAGCATACCGCGAGCTGGCGGCAGACCTCGGCGCTGGGCGTGAAAGCGAAGATCGGCGCGTGTTCCGGGCGCAGGTTCGATACATGGCGCGCCATCGTGCCGTGGCGGGTGAAGACGACAAGTTTGGCGCGGGCGAGCGAGTTTGCGAGGGACACTGCGGCTGCGACGGTTTTCTGGCGTGTATCTTCGAGGATCGCGTCCTTGCCGTAGCCGGCGCCGCCGCTGCGCTCGATCCGCAACGCGACCCGGTCGAGCACTTTCACGCATTCGACCGGGTAACGGCCGCTGGTGGTTTCGCCGGTCAGCATGATGGCGTCGGCCTGCTCGAAGACCGCGTTTGCGACGTCGGTCACTTCCGCCCGGGTAGGAACAGGTTTGTGAATCATCGATTCCAGCATCTGGGTCGCGACGATCACCGGTTTGCCGATTCGCAGACAGCGTTTCACGATCCGGCGTTGAATGATGGGCAGCTCTTCCATCGGGCATTCGATCCCGAGATCGCCGCGCGCGATCAGGAGCACGTCGGTCGCCCAAATCATGTCATCGATGGCGTGGACCGCGCTCTGACTTTCAATTTTGGCCACCACCGCCGCCGTGCTCCCGCCTTTTCGCAAGAGCTTGCGCAACTGGTCGAGGTCCTCTTTTTTGCGGGCGAAACTGAGCGCGACAAAGTCGACCTGCAGCTCAATCCCGAGCGCCACATCGGCCAGGTCCTTCTCGGTCAAAGCGGGCAGATTCACATTCACGCCCGGAAGATTGATGTGCCGGCGTGAACCAAGCGTGCCGGCGGTCAGCACAAGGGTGCGGATGCGATTGTCTTCTTTCGCCAGCACGCGCACGTGCATGAGGCCGTTATCAAGCAGGACCACGTTTCCGACAGAGACGTCGTCGATCAGGTCGTTATAATTCACCGAGATCGAATGGGCCTCGGCGCTCCGTGCGCCGCGCACGGTGATTTCCAGAATGTCGCCGACCGCCAATTCCAGATCGCGCTCGAGCACACCGGTGCGAATGGCCGGCCCTTGCGTGTCGAGCAGAAGACCGACCCTGCGATCGCGCTCGCGCGCAATGGCGCGCACCCGCGGCACAATGTCGCGCACCCAATCGTGCTTCGCGTGGCTCATGTTGAGCCGAAACGCGTCCGTGCCTGCGAGGATCATCTTTTCAATGATCTCGGAACTCTCGGAGGCCGGGCCCAGGGTGCAGATGATTTTGGTCCTGCGCATCGGCTCAGAATTCAAGCAGGCCGACCAATTGCAAGAGCGATTTGCCGATTAGTCTTGGAGTCACCGCCGGCAGTTGACAGCACTCCGGTCGGGACGGAAAATCCGGGTCTATCATGGCGGCGCATCCCATCCTCCGCGGACTGCCCCTTTTTCGTCCTCTGATCAAGCGTTCGGAACGGATCACACGGGAGCGAGACAAGCTGCAAGAAAAGATCGAGAAGCTGCGAAAAAGAATCGCGCTCAAGGATCAACAAATCGCCAACCTCGAGGGACGGGTGGCCCAGCTGGAGGGAATGAAGGGTGTTCCTCCGGCCAGCCCGACGGTCGAAGGAGGCGTGACACCCAACAGCAGCAACTTGATCGAGAGCTTCGCTGAGGTCAAAATGCCGGAGAATTCTTTAGAGAAGCCTCGGTTTGAAAAATTTCCCTACGCCGGACCGTTCCCCTGGCTCGATCAACCCGACGCCGAGGAGCAGATCGACGCCAAGGTCGCGGCTGGAGTTTTGAGCGAAGCGGAAGCCGGGATCTGCCGTGTTTGGAGCCGGGAAGGGTACTTCGTTCTCAAACGGGCGCTCGAGCCCGAGCTGTTGGACGAAGTCTGGGCGGCCTACGAACAAGCAATCGCCGATGGGACGGTCCCTTTGCAACCCGAGAGCGTGACGCCGGATGACCCCTGGCCAGGCCGGTTTCTCGATGTCCACCTCAAGGTGCCGGCCTTTTGCCGGGTCTTGCGTCATCCTACCCTGCTCGCCTGGGTGGAACGATTGATGGAGCGAAAGCCTGCTCCATTCCAGACCATCTCGTCGCATAAGGGGAGCCAGCAGAAGGAGCATTCCGATTCGATTCACATGACGACTTATCCCATCGGTTATCTCAGCGCCTGTTGGATCGCCTTTGAGGATATCCATCCCGATTCCGGACCGCTGGTTTATTATCCCGGCAGCCACCGCTGGCCTTACGTCTTTAGCCATGATGTAGGGATCGATGAAGATGACTACCGCAGAACGCGCTTCAATGCCTATCACGAGAAATACGAGCCGCACATCCAGCACATGCTGACCGAACGCCAGGCGCGTCCCCATTATTTCCTCGCGAAAAAGGGAGACGTCTTGTTTTGGCATGCGAACCTGATCCATGGCGGTTCTCCCCGACGCGATTTGCGTCATTCACGGCGGGCCATGGTGAATCATTATCTTGTCGAGGGCGCGGTTTGCTACCACGATCTCAGCGCCTCGAATCCAAAACCCTATTCCGGCACCTGCATCGTCGAAGCCGGTCGCCGCTGATCCCGAGCGGCACTGGTGGAACGATTCCAATCTTAGACTCGTTAGGCCTTCGTCTCTTTCTGGCGCGAAAGGCTAATGTTCCACCACGCAAGCAGATGGGCTTTCACAGGAAGGTTTGGGACGGAGAAAAGCAGCCAAAAAACCTTCGCATGGAGACAGGCGGGCAACGGCAGAGGCGCTGACCCGGCTCGTTAGGCAACGATCGGTCCCGCTCCTTCCTGCTGTCCGATGTGCTCGTACAACACGATCTTGCGCAAGGTGGGACTGCGGCCTTGAGTAGCTCTGTGCATCCGAGCTCGTTCGATAAGATGTCTGATTTCGTGCAGAAATATTTACACCCGCGCCGTGAGGAACCTCTCGTGATTCTCGATCTCGGGAGTCAGGATTTTAATGGCTCTTACCGCCCACTCCTCGACCAACCGCCCTGGCGCTATCTTGGACTCGACATGGTGGCGGGGAAGAACGTCGACATTGTTTTGCGCGATCCTTATCGCTGGCGGGAGATCAAGGCCCAAAGCGCCGATGTCATCGTCTCGGGACAGACTTTCGAGCACACGGAATTTTTCTGGTTGTCGATGCGGGAAATGGCGCGGGCCCTAAAAGCCGGCGGGCTTCTTTGCTTGATCGCGCCTTCGGCGGGCGATGAGCACCGCTACCCGGTCGATTGCTGGCGGGTGTATCCGGATGGGCTGCGCGCGATTGCTCGTTACGCGGGTCTCGAAACACTGGAGGCCTGGACGCAATGGGAGGATCGGCCGCAGTATGACAACGAGAGTAACAAGTGGCATGACTCCGTCCTGGTAGCGCGCAAGCCTGACGAAAAGCCGAGAGGCCAATGGCGGCGCCGGCTCAATGCCTGGCTCGAGCGGTCGATCGCGCGATGAGAAAAATCTTCGCGAGCGAGCCGGTCCCGATCGAAAAGCAAATCAAGCAGACGAAGCGGCATTTTCTCTGGTGGTTCGATTATCCAACCGACTTCACCAGGCCGGTCCATACCCTTTACCTGATGGGCTGGTGCATCGCGCAGAACGGGCAGCCGATCCGCGAAATCCGCTCGCGCGTCGGGCGCCGGATATTTCCGGGAAATTACGGGAGCGAGCGCAAAGATGTGGTGGCCGTCCACGCCCTCGCTCAAGGGCGCGAGCGGACCGGTTTCGCCATCGCCGTGCCGTTGCCGGCGGGCAAGTCGGAGGTCATCACGGAGGTGAAAGACGCGCGCGGCGATTGGCAGCCGATCGACTCTCGCGAAGTGCTCGGTGCGCCGGATGAGAAGCCGGAGCCGCCGCAGGATCCGAAATATTTTATCCCCAATTCCGGAGCGAATCCGCGCATCGATTTCTGGCTCGATCGGCCGGCGGTCTGGTCGAGGAAAGTCCGTCATCTCCGCCTTTCCGGCTGGTGCCTTGCGACCACCGGCCCTGAGATCACGGCGGTTCGGGCCCGACTTCGGGGCAAGGAGTTTTCCGCGCGCTTCGGGCTCGTCCGGCCAGACATCGCGGTTCTCTTCGGGAACAAACCCGGTTCGTTAGGGAGCGGATTTACCGTCGACGTCCTCGTCCCGCCAGGCCGGGCAGGATTGATCCTCGAAGCGCGCAGCGGCGAGGGACCCTGGGAAACCTTCTTCACTCATCCGCTGCGAGGGCCGTTGTGGCGCGAGCAGCTCGACGAAGGCGAGGAAGCGGTCGGCGACTACGCGTTCTGGATCCGGCGTTATGACCATTTGCGCGCGGAGGACCGGCGACTCATTCGCGGGCAGATCGCGACCTTCAAGAATCCGCCGCTCATCTCGGTCCTCCTCCCGGTTTACAACTCGAACGGGAAATGGCTCCGTCGCGCAATCGCCTCGGTGCAGGCGCAGCTTTACCCCCACTGGGAGCTTTGCATGATCGACGACGCTTCGACCGACCGGCAGATCTGGCCGCTCCTGCAAAAATTCGCGTGTCGCGACGTCCGCATCAAAGTGCGGCGGCGGGCGGAAAACGGTCACATCGCCGCCGCTTCGAACGATGCCCTCGCGCTCGCCCGCGGCGAGTTCGTCGCGCTCCTCGATCACGATGATGAGCTGGCGCCGACCGCGCTTTATTTCGTGGCGCTCGCCTTGCAGGAAAACCCGGCGCTGCAACTCCTCTACAGCGACGAGGACAAGCTCGACCGGCGCAACCGCCGTTGCGATCCGTATTTTAAATCGGATTGGAACCCGCAGCTTTTTCTCGGGCAAAATTTCATTTCTCACCTTGGGGTTTTCCGGACCGCACTCGTCAGGCAGGTGGGTGGCTTTCGCGTCGGATTTGAAGGTTCGCAGGATTACGACCTCACCTTGCGCTGCCTCGAAAAGATCGACCCCTGGCAGATCCGGCACATCCCGCGAATTCTTTATCACTGGCGGGCGACGGAGGAGAGCACGGCCGCAAGCGCGAGCGCGAAACCGTACGCGCGGGAAGCGGCCCGGCGCGCCGTGCAGGAACATCTCGACCGCTCGGGGATAGCCGGCACGGTTGTGCCGCATCACGGGATCTACCAGCGCATTCAATACGCGCTCCCGACCCCGCGCCCGCTCGTCTCGATCCTGATCCCGACCCGCGATCGCACCGTTCTCCTGCGCAAATGCATCGAAAGCCTTTTCGCAAAGACCGATTACGAAAACTTCGAGTTGATAGTGCTCGATAACGAGAGCGGCGAAGCGGAAGCGCGCGAATACCTGGAGTCGTTAGGGCAAGACGGGCGGGTGCGGGTGGAGCGGGTCGCAGGCGCGTTCAATTACAGCCGGTTGAACAATCGCGGCGTCGAGCTGGCGCGCGGTTCTTTCGTTGCTTTCCTCAACAACGACATCGAAGTGAAGAGCCCGCTGTGGTTGCACGAGATGATGAGTCTCGCCATCCAGCCTGGGGTCGGGATGGTCGGCGCGCGCCTCTGGTATCCGGGCGGGACGATGCAGCATGGCGGCGTCATTCTCGGGGTCGGCGGGATTGCCGGTCATGCGCATCTCGGAGTTCGCGAGGAACAGGATGGTTATTTTTCACGGGCCCATCTGACCCAGAATTTTTCCGCGGTCACGGCGGCCTGTGCCGTCGTGCGGCGCGATCTCTATCGGGAACTGGGCGGACTCGATGAGGCGCATCTCGCGGTCGCCTTCAACGACATCGATTTTTGTCTGCGCTTGCGCGCGGCCGGTTTCGAGATCGTCTGGACGCCGCACGCGGAGCTTTTCCATCATGAATCAGCCAGCCGCGGGATGGAGGACACGGGCGAGAAACAGGCCCGCTTTCTCGCCGAGGTCGATTACATGAACGCGAAGTGGGGCGAGACGCTGCGGGCTGATCCCTTTTACAATCCCAACTTGTCGTTGGACGAAGAGCTTTTTACTCCCGCTTTTCCACCCCGTCTGGCGAAACCCTGGAAATCATGAGCGACTTGTCGAGCGAGTATGCTTTTCGGTTCGACGCCCCGATCGCTCCGCGGTTCTTCGGCGACGAACTCCCGATCAGCGGTTGGCTCATCCATCGCGGCGGCCAGCCGATCCAGGGAATTCGTGCCGTCGTCAAACGATCCTTCGCGCGCGAACAAATCTTCCGCGGCCGGCGCAAGCGCAGTCGCCCGGATGTGGAAGCGGCTTTCCCGGATCTGCCCGAGGCGAAAGCGAGCGGATTCCTGATCGAACTCCGCTTGTCGTTAGGCGTGAATCAGCTGCGCTTGCAACTGCTCGATCACACCCGGGTCTGGCGAACCTTTCATAGCGCAGCGGTGACGGCGTTTCCGTTGTCGCTCCTCGCGCGCGCCGGATTTTCCAGGGTCCGGCAACTGGTGCTCTCGTCGCTCAGCCGCAGGTACGCGGAGAAAGGACGCCTCCCGACGGTAGAAATCGAAGGGTCGACTTCGAGGCTACCAGCGATTGAGCGTGTCGAGCTTTTCGCGACCAGCCGCTCGAATCTTTTCATTCTCGAGATCGGCGAGGTGATCGCAGCCGGTTTCCGCGAGCTGGGTTGCGCCGCCCAAGTGCACCTCGACCAGCCGCCCGTCGAAAATCCGCCTGACGACCTCCTCCAGATCGTGGTCACTCCGCACGAGTTCTACGGTCTCTACCTGACGAGGGAGTTTTCACGGGAACGGGCCCAAGAGCTGTCCCAGCAGACCGTGCTGCTCTGTACCGAGCAACCGGAGACCGGCTGGTTCCAGAGCAACCTGCAATGGGCGCGATATGCGCGCGGCGTGGCCGACATCAATCCGCTCGGCGTACTGGCCTACCGCGCGCGGGCGGTGCCGTGTCGTCACCTCGCCCTTGGGTATCACCCGCTCCTCGGGCAAACGCCGCGAGAAACGCGGAGCGTGCGCCCGACAGAAATTACTTTCCTCGGTTCGCTCACGGAACGGCGTGAAAAATTCTTCGCCGAACACGCCGATTTTTTCGCCCGCCGCCGCTGTCATCTTCGCTTCGTCCCGTTGCACTTCGCGAAAACGGAGGCGACCCGCAGTTATCTCAGCGCGGAGCGGCGCAACGCGCTCCTCGCTGCGAGCAAAATCCTCCTGAATGTCCACTATTCCGAGCAGCGCTATTTCGAGTGGCATCGCATGCTCGTCGCCCTCGCCAACGGCTGCTGCATCATCAGCGAGATCTGCCAGGGGCACGGCCCGCTCGTTCCCGGCAAACACTTCATCATGGTCGAGCCGGAGAATCTGATCATCGCCTGCGAGTATTATCTCAAGCATCCTGAAGAGTGCGAAAAAATCGCGCGCCAGGGATTCGAATTTGTCGAAAAGGAATTGCGCCAGTCGCAGATGTGCGCGGCCTTTCTCCGCGACTTTGAAACCGGGGATGGCGCAGTGCCGGCGGACGCTGCGGCGAAACCGCTCCCGAGCGAGTTGCTCGGGCAGTTCTCCGGGCAATGGCGCCGCGCTTTGCGGCAGGCGGCGGCCGCGGATTTTCGTGATCTCGTCAGGCGACCAGTCGTTAGGGCCGAAGCCCCGGCTCCCGTGACGGAGCGTTCGGACACGATCGAGAGACGCGAAAAGGTAAGGGCACGTTTCCGCGAACAGGAAGAGCGCCGCGCAGCAGAAGAGCATGTTTGGACGCTGACGGACAACGCGGCCTACGAGCGGGTCGTGGCTCCGCAGATCTCGGTTGTGATCACTCTTTTCAATTACGCCCAGTTCGTCGGCGACTGCATTGGCAGCGTCGAGGAAGCGGCGAAAGAACTGCTGATTGAAATCGTTCTCATCGATGACGCTTCGACCGACGATTCGCTTGTCCAGGCGAGGATTTGTCAGGAGCGCTCGCCCTTACCGATGCGGATCGTGGCGAAGCGTTTCAACACCGGTCTGGCTGATGCGCGTAATGTCGGAACGCGACTCGCGCGCGCGCCCTTCGTCTTCATGATGGACGCCGACAATCTTGTCTTTCCAGCCGCCCTGAGTGAGCTCCTCACCGCGGTCTCGGAGGGCGATTGCGCGGCCGCTTACAGTTTACTTTGCCGCTTTCGGGGCACGCCGGACAATCGGGTCGGCCTTCTTTCGGCCTACGATTGGGATCCGCAGATTCTCGTGCAGCATCCCTATGTCGACGCGATGGCGCTTTTTCGCCGCGACGTTCTCCTCGACCTCGGCGGCTACGACAACGACCTCAACCAGATCGGCTGGTTCGGCTGGGAGGACTACGACCTGTGGTTGCGCTTCGCGCTCCGCAACCTGCGGGTCGGCTTCGTGCCGAATATTCTTTGCCTCTACCGCCAGCACGAGACTTCGATGCTCAGCGTCACGAACCTCTTCGAGCTCGATCTGGTGCGGCATTTCAAGGAGCGGTTCGGCGAGTTGAGCGAACGTTTCGAGCCGCAGGCGAAATTGTTCGGAGTGGAGCGCGAGAAAATCGCGGGCGGGAAGCCCTGCTTTTTTATCGCGAGCGGTTGTCCGATTGCGACGACGACGCTTTATCGCTGCGTCAACTTGCGGGAGCAATTAGAGGTGCTCGGTTATGAAGCGAGAGTCGCGCATTGGTTCGCCGAGGCGGAAATCGCGCCCGACGATGCTCTCGCTTATGACGTTATCGTGCTCTATCGCCTGGCGATGTGTCCGCCTCTGCAGGACTTGATCGAGCGAGCGCGTTCGTTAGGCAAGACCATTCTCTTCGATATTGACGACCTCGTTTTTGAACCTGAACTGACGCAATGGCATCGCGGCGTCGCGAAACTCTCGTCCGGCGATCAAAAACTGCACCAGGCCGGGGTCGAACGTTATCTCGCGACGTTGCTGGCTTGCGACGTCACGATGACGGCGACGCCGTTGCTCGCGGAGTTTGTAGCGAAGCGGGGAAAACCCTCTTTCGTCCATCGCAACGCTCTTGGGAAAGAAATGAGCGCGCACGCGGAAAAGCTTTACCGCTCGCGCAAGCAGGGCGATCGGCTCGTGCTCGGGTACGGCAGCGGCACGCCGACCCACGACGTCGACTTCGAGGAAGCAGTCCCGGCGCTGGCGCGGATTCTGGATCGTTATCCGGAGGTCGAGCTGTGGATTGCCGGTCCGCTTGTGCTTCCCCGCGCGCTGGCCAGGGCGCAGCGTTTTCCGCTGATGGACTGGCGTGGCTGGTTCGAGCTGCTCAGTCGAATGGACGTCGCGCTCGCGCCGCTTGAGCGGGACAATATTTTCTGTCGCGCGAAAAGTGAGATCAAGTTTGTCGAAAGCGGCGCACTCGGCGTGCCGCTAGTGGCGTCAAGAATCGATCCGTTCGTGCAGACGATCAGGGAAGGCGAAAACGGCTTTCTCGCGGCAACTGCCCAGGAATGGGAGGAGGCGTTGCAACAGTTGATCGAACAACCGGAACTTCGCCGGCAGATTGGCGAAGCGGCCCGCCGAACGGTTCTGGAGCAGTACAGCCCGGAGGTGCGGTCGCGCCAGCTCGCGGCTTTTCTTCCCGCAATCGCGCGATGAATCTTAATTGGATTATTCCGGAACCGTTTCCAAACGCGGGGGGCGATACTGGTCTCTTCCGGATCATTCGCGACCTCGCTGAGTTCGGGCACGACTGCCATGTTTACGTCGTCGCCTACAGCGCGATGAATGACTGCGACAGCACGCAGGTGCGGGAGTTCGTGCGGGAAAACTTCGGGCCAACGCCGGCACACTATCATCGCTGGCGCGGAAGCGTGCGTGACGCCGATGCGACCCTCGCCACTTTTTGGACAACCGCGGAAAAATTACTGACTCTGCCTAACGGCGGTCGCCGCTCCTATCTGGTACAGGATTTCGAACCGCTTTTTTACCCCGACAACCCCGATCTCGCTGCCCGGGCGGAGAACACCTATCGTGCCGGGCTGCGTTGCATCACCCTCGGGCCGTGGCTCGCGAGACTGCTTCGCGCCCGCTTCGGTGCGATCGCGGATCATTTTGATTTCGCGATCGACACCGAGAAATACTGGCCGCGGCCGAGGCTGCGCTCGGCATCGAAGAGAGTTTGCTTTTATGCCCGACCGGCTACGCCGCGGCGCGCCTATGAACTCGGCTTGGCGGCTTTCGCGCGGGTGAAGGAGCGACTGCCGGAAGTGGAAATTGTTTTCTTCGGTGCGAACGAGCTGGTCCCGGCGCCTTCCTTCCCGTTTGTCCAGCGGGGGCAGCTTTCGCAAGACGAACTGGCGACACTTTTCTCCAGTTCGGATGTCGGATTGGTTTTTTCCCTGACGAACCCTTCTTTCATTCCGCTGGAGATGATGGCCTGCGGCTGCGCCGCGCTGGAGATCGCGAGCGAACGCTGGGAAGGCGTCCTGACCCACGGCGAGGACGCCTGGCTGGTCGCGCCCGAGCCGGAGGCGGTAGCGGAGGGGATCGTCGAGCTGCTCGAAAACCGACCGCTGCGCGAGCGAATTGCCGAAAACGGAAAGCGGCGCGCGCGAGCGTCGAGCTGGCGCGAGTCGGCGCGACAGGTGGAAGCGATCCTCCTGCGCGATGCCGGCGAGCCGTTGCCGGAGCCGCCGGAAGGCGCGCTTGCTTCGCGACGCTTCGATCCCCTGCGTTACGGACTCGGCGCCTGGACGGAGCATATCTTTTTCGCCTACGACCTTGTCGCGCAGTTGCGTCCGCGACTGCTTGTCGAGCTCGGGACCGATCGGGGCGAGAGCTATTTTGCCTTCTGTCAATCGGTGCGGGAGAACGAAACCGGGACGCGCTGTTTCGCCGTCGATCATTGGCGGGGCGATCCGCACGCGGGAAGCTATGACGAGGTGACGTTTGTCGACGTCGCCGCGTATAACGAAAAAAACTACAAAACTTTTTCGACCTTGCTGCGGATGAGCTTTGACCAAGCACTCGAGCGTTTTGCGCCAGAGAGCGTCGATCTCCTGCACATCGACGGTCATCATACCGAAGAGGCGGTGCGGCATGACGTCGAAGCGTGGCTCCCGAAGTTGCGGCCCGGTGGGCTTCTCCTGATGCACGACATCGCGGTGCGCGGGCGCGATTTCGGGGTTTGGAAAGTGTGGGAGGAGTTGGCGGCGCGCGGGCGTGCCTGGGCCTTCACACAGGCGCCGGGGTTGGGCGTTTGGGAAAAGTCGCCGGCTGGGCCGTTGCCGCCCTTGCTCGAAAAACTTTTCGCCCCGCCTAACGAATCGACGGCCGCATTGCTCGGCTATTATCAAGGCCGCCAGAGCGCGTTGCACGAGAAGATGGCGCAGCAATGGCGCGATGGGACGATCCGCGACGCGCCCATGGCGAGCGAAACCGTTATCCAGATTTTTTGGACGAGCGGCGGCGATTACGCAGAGGAAAATTCGACCGATGTCCGCATCGGTCACGAGGGCTGGAAAGAAGTCGCGGTCAAGCTGCCGACGGAGATGCCGATCAGCGGCTTGCGCATCGATTTTTTTAGTCCCTTAACGACGATCGAGATCGCGGCGATCGACGTCCGGGCCGAAGTCGGTCGACGCGTGTATCGAGCGGAGGACGCGCCGGCTTTCAATTCGATTGCTTTGGCGGGGGATTGTCTGCTTGGCTCGATCGAACCTTTTTGCATCGAGGTCACGGGCGTCGATCCGCAGCTTCACCTCCCGCCCTTTCCACAACCGGAGCAAGGACTGGAAGTGCGAATGCGGTTGCGTGTGCGGGTGGTTTCTCACGCGCCCTAATCGTAAATCGTCGTTAGGCAAACATTAACGATTCACGAATTTCGATTCACGAATCATCCATGCGTGCTTCGCGCAGCGGCCGTGAAAGATCGTCCTTCACCCGATCGAGAATTCCGTTCACGAAACGCCCGGAATCCGGCCCGCCGAATTCCTTCGCCAGTTCGATTGCTTCGTTGATCGACACGACCGGCGGAATGTCGTCGCGGTAAAACATCTCGTAAATTCCCAGGCGCAGGACGTTGCGGTCGACCGCCGAGATGCGACGAAATTCGTAGTTTTCGCAGTAGCGTTTGATGCGCTCGTCGATCTCCGGCAAATGCGCCAGCATTCCTTCGATGAGAGGCTGCGCGAATTGCTGCACGCTGCTTTTCGCCGGGCAAAGCTCCCAGAATTCCTCGATCGTTTCCGGACCGTCGCCCCCGTGAAGGTCGCGCCAGAAATGGTATTGGAGCGCAGCCCGCCGCGCTGCTCGACGTTTGCCCATGACTACTTGCGCAGATCCGCGATGACGTTCGTCATCTCGAACGCCGCGCGCGCGGCCTCCGTCCCGCGATTGATTTCGTTTTCGAGACAGCGTTTCCGGGCCTGCTCTTCGTTTTTCAAACTCAAAACGCCATGAATCACCGGAATGCCGTAGTCGAGCGAGATTTGCAAAAGCGCCTGCGTGACCACCTGCCCGAGGTTCTGCGCATGCGCCGTTTCGCCCTCCAAAATCACGCCCAGAGCAATGATCGCGTCGACATCTTTCTTCAAGGCCACTTCTCGCGCTACGAGCGGAATTTCAAAAGCGCCCGGTACCCGGAGCACGTTGACGTTCGACGCGGGCGAGAGCGCGTGCAGCTCATCGCTGCAATGCGTGACCAGCCCCTGCACATATTTCGCGTTGAACTGGCTTGCGACGAGCACAAACCCACGTCGCACGCTGACGCTGGTAACGCGCGGTTTTGGCGGAACGAATCGCGACATACGCTGTGCGCCCACTCGCTAGAGCAAGTGCCCCATCTTGATTCGCTTGGTCTCAAGGTAGCGGGCATTATGCGGGTTGGGCTCGCTCCGAATCGGCACCTGCTCAACCATCTGGATGCCGTAGCCTTCGAGGCCCACTACCTTCTTGGGATTGTTCGTCAGGAAACGGAACCTCCGCACCCCGAGATCGTAAAGAATCTGCGCGCCAATCCCGTAATCGCGCAGGTCGCCAGCGAAACCCAGTTTGGCGTTCGCTTCCACCGTGTCGAGCCCCTCCTCCTGCAGCTTGTAGGCGTGAATCTTGGCTGCCAGCCCGATTCCACGGCCTTCCTGGCGCATGTAAACCAGCACGCCGCCGGCTTCACTGATCTGCTTGAGCGCGGCGTGCAATTGATTGCCGCAATCGCAGCGGCGCGAACCGAAGACGTCGCCCGTCAGGCATTCGCTGTGCACTCGCACGAGTGTGACTTTGTTCTTTGAAATTTTGCCTTTCACGAGGGCGAGATGGTGGGCGTTGTCAATCGTCGAGCGATACATATGCAGCTCGAAATCACCATAGTCGGTCGGTAATTTCACCACCTGCTCACGCACGATCAGTTTCTCCCGCAAACGGCGGTGCGCGATCAGGCTTTGGATCGTGCAGATCCGCAGCCTGTGTTTTTTCTTGAACTGCATCAACTCCGGCAGCCGCGCCATGGTTCCGTCGTCGTGCAGAATTTCGCAAAGCACACCGGCCGGTTGCAGACCGGCAAGGCGTGCCAGATCGACCGCCGCCTCGGTGTGACCAGCTCGTCGCAGCACGCCGCCCTCCTTGGCGCGGAGAGGAAAGATGTGACCTGGCTGGACGAGATCGTTAGGCCCAGCTTTCGCTCGCGCGATCGTGCGGATGGTCGCGGCCCGGTCGTGCGCGCTGATCCCGGTCGTGACTCCTTTCGCGGCGTCGACCGAAACAGTGAAATCGGTCCGATACATTTCGCGATTTTGGGTCACCATGCGTTGCAGACCGAGCTGGTCGGCGCGCTCGCTCGAAATCGGGGCGCAAATCAATCCGCGTCCATGCATGGTCATGAAATTGATCGCCTGCGGCGTCGCTTTCTCCGCCGCCATGATCAGGTCGCCCTCGTTTTCCCGGTCGGCGTCGTCGGTCACGACCACCATCTTGCCCGCGGCGATATCGCGCAGCACGTGGTCAATCGTATCGAATTGAAAGGCTTCCGGCGCCTGGATGATCACGCCGATACCATTGCCGCCGGGTTCGTCCTCGGCAACGGGAATTCACTTCGCATTCGCAGCTACCAGCGCCTCCGGGCGATACCTGTCGCGGTTGCTCACCGGAAACTCGGCTTTCAGGCTCGCTTGGAATGCGCCAGATCCACCATGTCCCAGTGCGTGAATTTCCAGTGTCCGTCTTTCTTCGTCTCGCGCTCGAACCCAGCGATGAAATGAACCGCGTCATCCAGCACCTCGTTGGTCGATTTCTTTGGCTCGAAATAAAGCGTGCGAAAATTGCTCTCCCGGCTCCCGGCCGCAGAAAGCTTCGGATCGAGATAGAAAACGCGTTTCATTTCCCGATCGACAATGCGCAAATCAAGATAACCCGAGCGCTGCACATGACCTTCGGCGGTATGCGGGAAGTCACACCTCAATCCCGGCGTGGCGTCGAGTGACTCCCGCAACGAGTCTTCGAAGTGACTGTTTACCTCGTGAATCCGCGGGATACTCTGGATCACGCTCTCCGGCGCGTTTGATTGCCTAACGACTTCATCAAACGCAGTCGTAATCTGCCTGATCACACGCTGGTCCGCCGCGTTATGCGGATCGCTCGCAATGATCTTCTTCCCAGTCGTGTCGGCGATCACCTCGGCAAAGGGAAGTCTGCGCAGTTGTGCGTCTTCCCGCAGGAGCCAGGGAATCAGCCTGCCGACCGGAGCCGTCTCTGCGCGCGACCATGAAGCGGCGAAAGGCAAAGAATAACTGCAAGAGCGAGCCGAACCGTCGCGGACATGTGCTTAGCGCGATCGCGCCGGAGACTTTCGCCGACCGTTACCACCGATTCGCTCGCGCGTCGCCTCCATCATCCAGGCCGCGGCGCGGTGAGTCAGCTCAGTCCCATTTGCTAGGCCAAGCTTCTGCTTGATTCGCTGCCGATGGGTTTCGATCGTCTTCACGCTCAAGTGGAGCTCGCTCGCGACGCCAGAAGTGCCGAGACCGCTGCCGATCAAGCGAAAGACCTGCAGCTCGCGGTCGCTCAAGAGCCCGCAAGTGTCCCGCATCGTTCCCACCGTGCCGCGCGAAAGCATCTGCAAAAGTCCGCGCGCAACGCTCTCGCTCACGTAAAGTTCGCCCGCGGCGATCTGTTCGAGCGCCTTCAGCACTTCCGCCGTCTGATCCTGCGTCACCACATATCCGCGCGCTCCAGCTTTAAAGGCCCGCTGAATCGAAAGAGAATCGTCGCGTGCCGTCACCACCAGCGAAAAGGCACGGCCGTCGAGCTTCCGAAAATGCTTCAAAAGGGAAAGGCCATCTCCATGTCTTAACGTCAGGCTGAGGACGACGAGATTCGGTTTCAGTTCCGCAAAAAGCCGGAGCCCGACTGGCGCATCGTCGGTCTCGCCGACAACCGTGAAGCGGGGATTCGATTGGACGAGTTTCGACAAGCCAAAGCGCATCAACGGCGCGTGATGCGCGATCAGGACCGACAATTTATTCGGGGAACTCATGGGTTCCAATTTGGAGAAGTGGAGCTCGCTTTTATCAGCTGGTTAAATTGTTGCAAAGGTAAAAGTGGCGTTGCGTGAAAGGAATATTTTCGCCTCCCAGCATCAGGGATTCCCGGACGATATCCTGAGGTCCATGGCGAGCAAAGAGCGCGGTGCAAGTTCAGGGAGTCGGCCCGATAGGCAAACGTCGAGCGACCTGTTTGCATAGTCGGCGTGACAGCCAAACGAACAAAGGAGAAATCAACCGCCCGCGCCTATGGCTGGCAGCCGGGCGTGCCCGATCAGCGCGACCACACCTACGCGGCGCCGCTCGCCGCCCTCGTCAAACGCGCGCCCCTGCCGGCAAAGGTCGATCTCCGTCCCCACTGCCCACCGATTTACGACCAAGGCAACATCGGAAGTTGCACCGCCAACGCCCTCGCCGCCGCAACCAAGTTCGACAGGGATTTTAGCAAACCGCAAGAGAACGATCCATTTATAAGAGCAAGCTGACTTTTATGACAACCATCAAAATCGCGTTCACGAACGAGAGCACCGTTCTGACGGATGTGCAGGTCAAGGCGGCCGTTCCATCTCTACAGAAACAAGTAACAGGAGATTTTGCGCCCGTATGGGGCGTGGATGCTGGCCTCAGCTTCATCGCGAAAGGCGTCCCGATCCCGTCAAATACATGGCTAATCGGCGTCTTCGATAACTCGGACCAAGCTGGAGCTCTGGGCTACCATGATTTAACTGACGATGGACTGCCCTTAGCCAAGGTCTTCGCAGGCACCGACATCGAATACAAAAGTTCCTGGACGGTGACGGCGAGTCATGAGCTGCTCGAAATGTTAGTTGATCCCGATATCAATCTGTTCGCATTCTCGCAAAACGGGCTGGAGATTTTCTTCTATGGCTATGAGGTGTGCGATGCCTGCGAGGCAGATGAGTTTGGCTACAAGATTGATGGCGTACTCGTGAGCGACTTCGTGTATCCACCATGGTTCGAAGGCTTCCGCGAAAAAGGCAGCACTCAGTTCGATTACCGGAAAAAAATCAAGTCTCCCTTTGAGATGCTCAAGGGCGGCTACATCTCTATTTTTGATGTCAGCTACAATAGCGGCTTCAATCAACTCTACCCGCCCGACGCCCGCCTCGACTACCGCGCGCGTCCGCACGTCGGCAGCCGGCGCGAACGCCGTGCGACTCCGCGCGACCAATGGCTCTTAAGCACGACACGCCGTAGAAAGAAAGACCACTAAAGAAAAAAACAGTCCTTAAAGACGCTCGCTTTTCCAGCTCCGATTATGGCCGGCATGAAGTAGCGATAGTCGAGAAACGGAAATCTGCTCTTATGCCCAAATACTGGCTCATCAGTGATCGTAACAACGGTGGAATCGGCACAGAGCGAAACATTGCCGGCCTTACCTATTGGGTGAGTGACCAGGGACCTCTGAATAACATCGCCAGCTGGCAAAAAGTGACGTCGACGCAATTCCGCAGCTTGCTTGTAGCGGCGGCCGACTCCTTTCCTGCACTCCCGCAAGGAGACAATGAAAACCAAAGCCACGTCAGCATTCTCGTCCACGGCTTCAACGTCAGCTTCGATCACTCCACGACCTTCTACGAGACCTTCTACGGGAAACTCTTCGACGGTCCCGACAGCCTCGGCCTTTGCATCCTTTACGATTGGCCTTCCCTCGGTACGGTCGTCGGTTACGAACCAGACCGTGCCCATGCCCGCGCCTGCGCCGAGGATCTCACCGACATCCTCTCCACGCTTTACGACTGGCTTTTGAAGAAGCAGGCGGAAGCCATCAAGTCGGACGGTGACCCGGAGGAAGCCTGCAAAGCCAAGGTCTCCCTCATCGCCCACAGTATGGGGAATTACGTCGTGCAAAAAGCGATGGCCGCCGCTTGGACGCGTAAGAACCAGCCGTTGCTCGCCAGTCTTATCAACCAGCTCCTGATGGTCGCCGCCGACGTGGACAATAACCTCTTCGACGACGGAGCGCCGGATAACGACGATGGTTCCGCGGTTGCCAACCTCAGTTATCGGATCACCGCCCTCTCGAGCGGCAGAGACGCCGTCCTTGGCGCATCGGCTGGATTAAAGCATTTCGGCACACGTCGTCTTGGCCGGAGCGGGCTGGCCCACAGCCCGCCGACCAGTCTTAGCTCGCCGCCGACAGATAACGTCTGGGGCGTTGATTGCTCGAGCTTCTTTCCGCCTGACGTGAATGGGACGGATATCCACGGCGCTTACTTCGTAACTGACGGTACCATCGAGCTCATGCGCCAGATCCTCCGGGGGATTGACCGTGGCGTGCTGCAAAGAACCTTGCTCTCGAACATCTGAATCTCGCGAAAAAGCCACAAGGAATGACTCTGTTATATCGAGCCAGAAAGCTCACAGTCATCATAAGTCTGGCCTCGTTCTTTTCCTGCTGCGCGCACCTCACGTCTTACCAAAGCGGTGACGCGCTAAAGTCGATCTACGCGGATCGTGTTACCACGCTGCATGCAAGATATGGCAGCCTTGACGCGCCCAACCCTTCCTCGACTCCCAATCCGGCAACCGGTCGAACTCCATCCATCCTTGAGGCAGCGGCAACCGACGCGGAGAAGCGTAACGCTCTCCTGAATGACTTCATTTTTCTGATCGACGCTAACTATGACTTCTGGGAAAAGATCAGTTATAATAAAAAGGCATTCGGCGATTTTGGAAGCGACTTTAGCGCAGCGACTCTCAGCACCCTTTCTGGGATCGTAACCGGTGGCGGCGTACAAGGAGCCAAAAGCATTCTTTCGTTTATCTCCGCAGGGATTATTTCTACGAAGGCATCCTTCAACCAGGACGTGCTGCAAAATCAAAGCCTGATCGCGATGCTTGCAAGTATTCGGGCGAATCGAGCGGCCAAGCTCGTGCCGCTGCAAAGCGGAATGTATCTCAAAAGCGGGTCGGGTAATTCTGCTACCGTCACCGCTCGACCTATCAATCAATACTCGCTCAACCAGGGCCTCGTCGATCTGTTGACTTATTATCAGGCCGGCACCTTCGTTGGCGGGTTTCAGGACCTGATCGACAAGGCTGGCGCACAAAAAGCGGCCGCGCAAAGTGTAATCAACCAAACGATTAAAAATGTTCCCAGTATAGATACCGGCTTCGGAAGTCCCACGCCCAAACCGACAAACGATCAATAGCCATGATGATTCACCTGTTTCTAGCCGAGGCCACGGCTGCTGCCGTTTGTGCCACTCCTGGTCCTGCCGCCGGCATTGCTGCCGCTTCGGGCGGTACGGCGACGGCCATCGGGCCATCGACGGTTGCCAAGCTCGCAGTCGCTCTTCTGCTCGGTGCGGCCGGGCAGGGGGCGCGAGTCATCGTGGGCCTGAAGAAAACGAGCGACGAAGCCAAGGCCGCCAACACCTCCTTCGGCGCCCAGTTTGAAGCCTCGCAGCTTCTTGTGAGCCTGCTTATTGGCGCGATCGCCGGACTCTTCAGTGCCCTCGCCATTTGGCAAAAAATGGCCAGCCTCGACAATCGGGAAACGCTGCTCGCGCTCGTCGCGGCAGGGTATGCCGGCGCCGATTTCATCGAGGGCTTCATGCGTAATGAAGCCACCTCGCTACCGAACAAAGGAATCACTCCGGCACTGCCCGGGCTTCACGAAGGACTGGAGGCGAAAAAGCCATGACGATAAAGATTCGAACGTTTCCGGCCAATCAAATCGATGGGTTGGAAGCCAAGCTTAACGACATTCTGAGCAAACCCGAATCAGCCGGCTATAGCCTCGTTTCGGTTTGCCCCATTACGACCAATACGAGCACGAACGAAGTGACACTACTTCTCATCTTTCAAAAGCCATGAACGTCTTTCACCCCTCGGCATTCCGTCAAAAGTACTTCTCGCCGCAAGGAATCGCGGCGCCCAAGCATTTGGGAAGGCAAAGTGGCGCGACGTTCACCGACTCGGCCGGCTCGAACTGCGGCAGGTATCGATTACTGAGAATGAGTAAGGAATTGAGTAGGAGCTAAAAGACTGCAGAAGAAGACTAACACTGGAGGAGACATAGTTTGGCTAAGTTAAAGTTCTTGAAACGGGTCGGTTATTCCGACATCAATACGCTGCAGGACGATGACTCGGCATTCTTCTTTGAAGCCGGGATGATGATTGATGCTGACGGCGGCTTTCATGCCTATAATCCGGATAATAAATCGGGTCTGGATTATCTCGGCAACGCCGGCAAGCCTGGTAACTGGTGGGCTCTGGTAACGGATAACGGGAAGCCTAGTGGGAACCCCGTCATCCAAGGCGCGTCCGATCCGGCCCCGGGCTTCTATATATCTACAACCTCGCTGGAGGACGGGAATGTGGAGCGAAAGGATCCGCGTCGCTACGTTAACGCGGAAGCGGTGAACTTTTTCGTCCTCCCGGGCAGGCTCGGGCTGGGTGCGAAGCTGGGTGATTTTGGCGTCGTGATACGATCGGATCGGAACGACTATGACTATGCGGTCTACGCCGATGTGGGTCCGGCGGCTAAGATCGGGGAGGCGTCGATCGCACTGGCCGCATCACTGGGAATTCCCTCGAGCCCGAAGACAGGTGGAATAGGTCATGGGATTATTTATATTGTGTTTCCTGGATCGCAGAAAGATTGGCCGGTCAATCAGGCGCAGATCGATCAACACGCGGCGACATTGTTCGCCAGCTGGGGCGGACTAGAGAAGGCAAAAGAATGCTTCCCTAGCCTGAACTGGTTGGCTGGAGCGCCTAGAATCGAGATCGGCATTCCCGTCTGAGAATGCCCAAATGAGGGCCACAATGATGCAGGCCATTCCGCGGCCTCGTGGCGCATGCCACTTATCTTTAGGAGCCGTGCAAAGTGTCCGGTTCGGTCAAGCAGGGCGCGATGATCGATCTCGACAGTACGGCACGAGCGACCGTAAAAGGAGAGGCGTGAAATAACCAAGGAGATGTCATGAAGACTTTAGCTCTTTTGCTGGTGGGTGCTGGCTGGTTTATTCCCTCTCCTGCCATGGCTCCGCGGATCCGTTCCTCGATGGTCAGATCCAGTTGGTGCAGTCGCAGATCCAGGATTTCAAGGATATGGCTTATCTGCTGGAGGCACTTAGTGCAGTGGTATTTGTCATCGGTCTGGTCGCAGCGTTTGCCCAGCCGGTTGATTTCTCGTGGAAAAAACTAGTCATCGGGGTACTTGGATTTGTAAGCGCGCTAATCGTGGGGCTGAATCATCTCTTTTTCCCGGCAGAGTACCGCGCCTACAACAAGGTGGCGGATGAGGCGCGGCTCAAGGTAAACGCGTTTAGCCGGCAATTAGCGCTCTACACGACCCTCGATGACGCGACAAAGGCGCAGCTGCGCCAGCAGTTTGCAACTCTGCAGAACGAAATCGATCAATTGGAATTTAAAGCAATTGAAAACGCCGCGCCGGCCGGCGCCCCAACTGCCTCAGCCCGCGGATTTTCAATCCTGCCCGAGGCGTGGGCCCAAGAGCCGCGCACTACGACGACGGTGGCCGCTCCCGAATGGGCAAGAGCGGTGCCGGTAGACCGCAATCTTTATTATCTTTGGGGCGGCAGACGGAAAGACCTTCGCGGAAGCGCAGGCGGCGGCGATCGCCAACGCGCGTGACGGAGCAGCCAGCGCTTTTGTGAAAGGTGTGGTCTCCAGCCAATTGGCGGGCAAAAGTGATTTAGTTGCGCAATTGACCAAAGGCGTCGGGGCATCCGCGGAGGTCGCGCAAACTTTTGTCGCGCCGGTGCCGGGCGGAGGGTTTCGCGGGTACGTTTTACTGCGTTTATCCCGAAGCGCGGCGGCGTTCATCGCGCGCAGCGTCTTCACCTCAGCCGGCGTCCCCTACGACGAGAAATTTCTCGACCGAATCAAAGGCGAGCCAAAGTAATCGCGGCGCCGATTGACTGGCAGCCGCTGCCTAGCGGAGGTCGAACTGCGAAACTGACGCGGGCGATTGCCGTTTGAGCCGTCATTTGTATGATCGTGCATGGCGGAAACGGAAGCATCGGCCAAAAAACGCATGGCGGCCCTGCGGAGCGAGATCGAGGAGCATAACCGGCGTTATTACGAGGAAGCCGCGCCGACGATCTCGGACCGCGAATACGACCGACTTTATCGTGAGCTGGTCGAGCTGGAGGGGCGTTATCCGCAATTTGCGCGTCCCGATTCCCCAACTAAGCGGGTGGGCGGCGGCCCGCTCAAGGCTTTTTCGCAGATCGCGCATCGGGTGCCGATGCTGAGCCTCGACAACACCTATTCGGAGGAAGAGGTGGCGGCTTTTTATCGGCGGGTGGAAAAACTCTTGCCTAACGAAAAGATTCCGATGGTGGTGGAACCGAAGGTCGATGGTGTGGCGGTTTCGCTCCTCTACGAAGAAGGGCGCCTGCGATACGCCGCGACCCGCGGCGATGGCACGACCGGCGACGACATTACGCAAAACATTCGCACCATTCGTTCGTTGCCGAAGCAGTTGAAAGGCAATCCGCCGCGGCTGTTCGAGGTGCGTGGCGAAGTCTTCATGACCAAGGAGGGCTTCGCGAAGCTGAACGCGGAGCGCAGCGAAGCCGGGCTCCCGGTCTTTGCGAATCCGCGCAACTCGGCTGCCGGTTCGTTGAAACAACTTGATCCGGCGATCACGGCACAGCGTCCATTAGGCGTTGTTTTTTACGGGACAGGTGCGGTCGAGGGGATTGAGTTGACGCATCATCTGCAGCTTTTTGCGCTCCTGAAAGAGCTTGGATTGCCCTGCACCGAGCGCTGGTGGACGGCTGATTCGCTCGAGCAAATCCTGGGGGCGATCCGGGAACTGGAAAAGGTGCGGCACGCTTTCATTTACGAAACGGACGGCGCGGTCGTGAAGGCCGACGACTTTGCGCAGCGCGAGTCGTTAGGTATGACCGCCAAGGCGCCGCGCTGGGCGATGGCCTTTAAGTATGAAGCGGAGCGAGTCGAGACGACGCTGCTCGATATTCTGGTTCAGGTCGGGCGCACTGGTGTGCTGACGCCGGTGGCGGCGCTCGAGCCGGTCTTTGTGAGCGGGAGCACGGTGGCGCGCGCGACCTTGCACAACGAAGACGAAATCAAGCGCAAGGACATCCGGATTGGCGACACAGTGGTGATCGAGAAAGCCGGCGAAGTCATCCCGGCGGTGGTCAGCGTGCGGACCGATCTGCGGAAT
>JBOHXL010000126.1:0-7004 GCA_050736975.1 Chthoniobacterales bacterium
CCCCAAGCCCACTGTCCGTCAAATCAGGGCAACCCCATTATCGCCCGTTTGCACCAAGCCGCGCGTTGAGATATTGCCTAGGACCGCAGGTTATTCGTCGCCGGAAACCACCCCCTACCCCCCGATAAAAAGGACGGGTGGGTTGAAGAAGAGGGCGAACCGGCGCGACTATTGTCCGCCCGTTTTCAGCACCGAGGCCAGGAACGCAATCGCGCTAGTCTTTATTTGTGGCCAGTACTCGAAGGAATGACCGTTGCCGGGGATGGTCGTCGCGACATAATTTTGCACGCCGTGCGCAGCGAGTTGGTCAGCCATGTCGTCAATTTGGGAAGCGGGAATCAAGTCGCCCGCTGAGTCGACCAGAAAGAGCGGCGCGACGGTGCTATCCAGCACCCAGGCTGGAGAAGCCTCGCGCAACGCCGTGATGTCGCTTTGGGGAACGCCGACGTAATTGGTCACTGTTTCAATGAACAGGGCGAGATTGGGATCGGGAGTGAAATCAGAGAAATCATAGGCTCCAGAGAGGCAGACACCGACGTCAAGCCGGTCTTGCCCCGCAGTCCCGGTGGCTGCGACCCAAGCGGTGTGTGTTCCGCCGGCAGATCCGCCAACCGAGCCGACGGTCCCATTGCCCCGGGAATCATCCCGTGCCGCCTGCACGGCGAGATGGACATCGTCATACTGGTCGGGGAAGCGGCCTAACGAGCGCTGGCCCGGCAGAGAGCCGGGAGGCGCGAGGCGATAGTTAATCGCAAAGGCGACGTAGCCCGCGTTGGCCAGATCTTGAGCACATTGAATTACCCCCGGGTCGGCCATGCTCCCGCCAATAAAGTTGCCCCCATGAATCACGAGCACGGCCGGCCACGGCCCCTTACCGGCCGGGGTGTAAACGGTCCATTGGAGCTTGGTGCCGTCGCTGGCGGTGGCATAGACCTCCGTCTGTGGCGGCGGCGGTTTTCCCTGCGGACTGCGTCCCAGCGCAATTTGCGCCAAACAGAGCAGGCTCAAAACAAGAAGATACTTCTTCATCTCTAAGGATCGGGTGCGTTGCATTACCTTAAATGCACAGGCGCATTATTTCTTGGATGCGCAAGATAAGGCATCCTTTCGCAATGAGAAACGCTGAACCATTGGAGGCCTATTTCTTGGCGCCGGCCTTGTCGGCCGCGTTTTCCTTTGCCTGAGCCGCCGGATTTTCCGTGCTGACGTCAATGATCTTCCCTGTCTTCGCGTTCACCAGCACTTCCGCGATGTCCTTGCTGCCGGGCTTTACGATGTCGAAGGACCAGACGAGCGCGTGATGTTCCTTTTCGATTTCCGCGCTTTGGACTTTTCCGCTGGGAACTTTTTCCAGGGCGATCTTCTCCGCCTGAGCCCGAGTGATTTTCGCCTGCTTCAGGAGTTCTTTTTCATTGGACGTGGCGAACCCGGAAGAGGGCATGACCAGCGCCGCCAGTGCGCAGGCCGCAATTAGGGAGCAACTCTTCTTCATGCAGTCTTCGACTGCCGTCGCTTGTCATTCGTTCAGGTTTTTTGTCAACGGTGTCTTTCCGGCGTTTTGCTGTGTCTTGACTTTGTCCGACAGGCGGCGCAGCCTCTTGGGTGTACGCCTCGCAATGAAATGCGAACCGTCATTTGCCGTTGTGGTTCCATTCTACAACGAGGAGGCGAATGTCGAGTTCGTCTGCGGTGAACTGCGGGCACTCATGAAGGGCGATTTGTCAGACGGCGAAGTCGTCGCGGTCGACGACGGCAGCTCTGATCGAACCGCTGTGATTCTCCGTCAAATCGCACAGGAATGGCTGGCCTGCCGTGTTTTTCATTTTGACGACAACAAGGGCCAATCGGCTGCGTTACTCTTCGGGTTCAGTCAGACCGCGGCCCCCGTTATCGTGACGATGGATGGAGATGGGCAAAATGACGTCCACGACATTCCGAAGCTGCTAGCCCGCTTGAAGGAGGCGGACATGGTGGTCGGGATTCGAACTGATCGCAAGGACAGCTGGGTGCGACACAAAATCTCGCAGATTGCAAATGGCATCCGATCACGATTGTTAGGCGACGGAGTGCGCGATACGGGCTGCGCTTTAAAGGCTTTCCGCCGCGAAGTCGTCGGAGCATTTATCCCCCTGCGCACGCTTTACTCCTTTATGCCTTCTCTGGCGGTGGTGGCAGGATTTCGAGTCGTGGAGGAGCCAGTCCGACATCATCCTCGGCGAAATGGGCACTCCCGATATACCATTCGCAGTTTTCTCTTCCTGCCGATCGTCGACTTTGTGGGGCTGTGGTGGTTCCAGACTCGGCGGTGCGACGTTCAACCCGAGACCCCTTATCCGACGAATCTGGGAACTCTAAGCCTGGGAGAAGAACTTTATCGCCGCGTCGTTCGCAAGTGGCTCCGCACGGTCGCTGCCTGTCTCGCGGTGGGCGCCGTGGCAGCCGCGCTGGTGTTTATTCCAAGAACCAACAGTGGAATGCTGGAGCGAAAGGTAGGTCTTCGCCGAGCAGAGCGTATTGCTCTTCGGCAGGTTGACGGTGGTTCCCTTGGAACCGAAGAGATGGTGACCAGCAAGGGGCGTCCTACATGGGAGATCGATGTGCATCTTCCAAAGTCGACCGATTTGAACGAGATTTATATTGATGGGATCGATGGCCGCGTCATCGCTACCCGCATCGAAACCGCGGCGGAAGATGCCATGGAAGCCGCGGTCGAAGAACATCGCTATAGTCCTCAACATCCGCCTCAGTGACGATCGGCCTAAGATTGGGGTGAGCGAGTTGATGTTTGGGTCAATGAGCGAGGCGCGACCTGCGTCTGCGACGATCTATTTTCGAGCGGCCGTTGCAGTCATTATTTGCGGAAGCGTCTTACATCTCGCCTACGCCACACACTTGGAGCTGGTTGGCGACGAAGCTTATTACTGGCTTTGGTCGCGTCACCCCGACATTTGCTATCTCGACAAGGGTCCGATGATCGCGTGGCTAATCAGGGCTGGCACGACTCTGTTTGGCAATACGGTGTTTGGCGTTCGTTTCTTTGCCGTTGTGCTCGCCAGCGGCACGGGGCTGGCGATCCTGTTGCTATCGAGGCGGCTCTTTTCTGATCGCGTCGCCTTTTGGGCGGTTGTCATCTCGAGTGTTGCCCCTTTGTTTGCCGTCGGCGCATCGCTGATGACGATCGACACCGTCTACGTCTTTTTTTGGAGCTGGGCGGCAGTGTCATTCTGGTGGGCCAAAGATCAGGACGGCCTTGCGCCGTGGGTCTCGACCGGAGTTCTCGTTGGCCTCGGCATCCTGTCAAAATACACGGCAACGATTGAGTTGATCTCCTTTACCGTATTTTGCCTTTGGCACCGCCCGAGCCGAGAGCACCTGCAGCGCGCAACCTTCTGGACAATGGTCTCCACGGCGCTTCTTTTCTTCATCCCGGCTATCGTCTGGAACATTCGACATCACTGGCCGACGAGCGACTGGCTTTTACACCGAGGCGCACTGGACGAGAGCTTTGCCATTCATCCGACCTATCTCATACGTTTTCTTAGTGAACAGGCCGGGGTCGTCTCTCCACTACTTTTCGTCGGACTAATCTGTCTGCTCCTTCGGCCTTCATTATGGCGTGTTCAACGGTCGACGGTCGGTTATGGGCTTGCTCTTTTTCTGCCGCTCTTCGGATTTTATCTAATTCTCAGCTTACACTACGCGGAGCCGCCGAACTGGCCCGCAGCGGCCTATGTGGGCGGGTTCATTCTCCTGGCGGCCAAGGGTCTGGACTTCGCCGATGCTCATCCCTGGGGCCGAAGATGCGCCATCGCCGCTCTCATTCTGGCCCTGGTCGAAACTGGCGTCACCCTGGAAACTCGCTGGCTACACCTGCCCCACCGGATGGATCCACTCGATCGCGCACGAGGCTCGCGCAATCTCGCCACCTCGGTGGCCGCCAAACTGCAATCGATGAACGCGAAGTTTATCATCGCCGACAACTATATGACCGCCGCCTTACTCTCCTTCTACCTGCCGGGCCAGCCCGAAACGTATGTTCCAAGAGTCAAACGACCACTGAATCAACTGGAACTTTGGTCCGATTACGATCGAAAGTATCCGGCCGGCGACGCTTTGATTGTTGCCAAGCGGCCTACTCTGACTTTGGAACTCAATCGCAGTTTTTCAATAATCCAATCGCTCGGCACCGTCGCAGCGAGCGATGGCGATCGGAACCTAGGTAGCTATCACTTATTTTTGGGGCACCGAGTTCCGGCAAAGTAGGTCTCCACGAGCTTGCAAGCACCTTTGTTCGGTAAGTCGGGATTGTTATTTCGCCCCCGGCAAGCCACGTTTAGGTTGCCATCGCCACACTCATCCAGTGTGCACTTCGCATAGGCGAAATTTCCTCAATACATGCGGCGCGTCCAAGTGCGAAAGCGTAACTCTATGTGGTTTTAGATTGGAATCTTGAATGTATCGCTCACACCCAACGGATTGTTATCAAAGTCGATAATGTAGTACTGGCGCAAGGAAAATCCAAGGAACCGAAACGCGATCCTCCGTTATTCACCCACCGGACCCCTACATCCGAGTGAAAAGAAGGGGGCTGAGGAAGAGGACAAACCGGCGTGGGGGTGGTTGAGGACTAAACCACCCACACCCAAGGCGAGGCTTCGATACTCGTTGACGCCATGTTGACGGTATGGCGGTCGGCAATGGTCGCATCGAGTCGTTGTTGTTCGCACATCCAACATAGATCGTAAGTTCCTCGAAGGTAATACATTGGATTTTAAGTCCGTTGCGTCTGCCATTTCGCCACATCGGCGGGTCGGCGCAGTTTAGCCGAAAACTCTTGCGCCGCACCGGATTTATCCGGCCCTCCCGGCGGACGCCCGACGAAAAACAAAGAGGCGGAAGCCAGCGGCCCCGGGTTATCCGGGCTGCTGACGCAAACCAAAACCTTGCTGCAAAAACGGGCCTGTCTTGACCCGCAAGAGAAATCGGTCACGTAGAGTTCCCTCCGTCATCGTCGCCCCTGGAGGCGGGCTTCGGCGAGGTCGATATCGCGCTGAATGCGGCGGAGAACTTCGTCGTTAATCGACTCGTCGTTGCGCAGTGCAATGACGGTTTCGCGTTCCGTTTCCAAGGCTTCGCAGGCCAACTCCTCAAACTCTTGTGAGTACAATCGCCGGACGCCATCTTCGTGTGAAGCTTCCTTGCTCAATTGCCGAATGCGGTCGGCGTATTCGGAGCGCAATCGGTCGACCGTCGCGGGCCGGACCTGACTCGACGATCCTATCTCTTCGATCCGGGCCAGGGCGGCTTCGTTTGCCTTCAGGCGCGCCATTCTCTCTTCCTTTTCTGGAACGTGATCGTCCACAATTTTCAACCAGCCAAGCAACGGCTTAAGAGTGAGTCCTTGCGCGACGAGCGTTCCGAAAATGACGCAGAAGGTAACGAAGAGGATGAGGTTGCGCCCCGGGAATGGCGTGCCGTTCGCGAGCACAAATGGAATCGCGAGCGCGCCGGCCAGTGAATCCGCGCCGCGCATCCCGGTCCAGGCGATAAAGGCTGTCTGTTGCCAGGGCGCGGTGTTTTTGCGACGCAACGTTCGGCTGAAGAGTCGCGGTAAATAGGTCGCGGCGAACATCCAGACAAAACGGACCAGCACGATCGCCAGCAGGACGAGGAGCGCGAGCTTCGCGACCGCCATGGCCGAGCCGGGAGGAAGCGCATGGATCACCTGTGGCAGTTGCAGACCGATGAGCATAAAAAGAATGCCATTAAGAATGAAGGTGACCATTTGCCAAACCGGCACGATCTCAAGTCTCGTTCTCCCGCTCAGGACGCGGGGCACGCGCCACCCGTAGAAAATGCCGGCGATCACGACCGCCAGGATGCCGGAGACCTGCAGCGCTTCCCCGCTGAAGTAGGCGACGTAGGGAGTAAGCAGCGAGAACATGGTTTGCACCGGCGGATCATCCAGGCGCTTCTGCACCTGCGTCGCCAGCCAGCCGGTGGCGAGACCGACCCCGATGCCACCCAGGGCGACGAGAAGAAACTGCACGCTCGCCTGCCCGAGCGAAAAGCTTCCGGTCAGCACGGCCGCCACCGCGAACCGGAAAGAGATGAAGGAAGTGGCGTCGTTCACCAGGCTCTCGCCCTCGAGAATGACCACGATCTTGCGGGGCACCTTTAGATTTTGCGTGACCGCGAGCGCAGCTACCGCGTCCGGTGGCGAAATGAGGGCGCCGAAGACAAAACCAACTGCCATCGGCAATCCCGTCAGGGCATGAAACAGACAGGCGATGGCTCCCATGGTCAGGAGGACCAAGAAAGTGGCGAGAGGAACAATCGACCGCAGGTTGGCGCGGAAATCTCTCCAGGAGGTGAAAACGGCCGCCGGGTAAAGCAGGGGCGGGAGAAACAGATCAAAGACCAGTTTTGGCTCGAGATGAATCACCGGCAGGCCGGGCACGAGCGCGAGGACGCCCCCGCCGACCGTCAGCAGGATAGGAAAGGGGACACTGATCTTCCGGGCGACGATCGCGAGCAGCGCGACCGCGACGAGACAAATCAAAATGAGTTCGATCTTATCCACGACGGTTGGTTAACAACGAAGGATGACCCATAGTGGCGGTCGATTTCAACTCCGTTATATCTCGATGTTGCCCGTGTTGCGCCTGGGCAAAGAAGGGCGCTCCAAAGTTAAAGCGCTTGCGGGAGGAGCGGGCAGACGGTTGAGGAAGAGAACTTCGACAAGCTTCCGGATAAGTTCGTTAGGGCGGAATCCAAGCCCTCGCAATAAGATTGAAACCCGCCAGGCCGGTGAAACGTGTCTCCGGACACGGGAGCGGCGTCCATCACCGCGGAAGTTATTTCACGACGACCTCGAGGCCGTTCCCCGCGCCTCAGGGTTCGGGGGCTATATTTCTTGCCTTGATGAAGAACCTGCATCGCTTGGTTTGGAATCCATCTCATAAATATGGAATGGTTGCGTTGCCAGAGATTTGCTGCGGCGG
>JBOHXL010000127.1:0-46913 GCA_050736975.1 Chthoniobacterales bacterium
GACCCGGGAGTTCGCTACTTCAAAGGACGGGAGCAAAATTCCACTTAACATTCTGCGCCGCAAAGGAACGAAACTCGACGGCAAGAATCCGACGTTGCTTTATGGCTACGGCGGCTACGGCATCAGCATGTCGCCGAGCTTCGATTTTACCCGGCGCCTCTGGTTTGACCGTGGCGGCATCTATGTCGTGGCCAACATCCGTGGGGGCGGCGAGTTTGGCGAGGAATGGCATAAGGCTGGTAACCTGACCAGGAAACAAAACGTCTTCGATGATTTTGCGGGCGCGGCCCAGTATCTTATCGAAAAGAAATATACCAACCCAGACAAGCTGGCCATTCTGGGCGGGAGCAACGGTGGCCTGCTCATGGGTGCCATGATCACCCAGCATCCGGACCTGATGCGCGCGGTCGTCTCCGCGGTCGGGATTTACGACATGCTGCGGGTGGAGCTGGCGCCGAACGGTGCCTTTAACGTAACCGAGTTCGGCACGGTCAAGAACGAGGACCAGTTCAAAGCGCTCTACGCCTACTCACCGTATCATCATGTCGTGGATGGCACAAAGTATCCCGCGATCCTGATGTTGACCGGGGCAAACGACGGCCGGGTTGCGCCCTATCACTCGCGCAAGATGACAGCCCGTTTGCAGGCGGCGAACAAATCAGATCATCCTATTCTTCTGCGCACCACGACCAGTGCCGGGCACGGTATTGGCACGGCGCTGAGCGAGCGGATCAAACAACAGGCCGATATCTATAGCTTTCTCTTCGGCCAGCTCGGGATGAAGCCGGTCAAGTAGCAAATCTCATGGGAAGAGATTCAAGGATGCGCCTCGTCCTTTCGTGCCTCCGAACCTTGGCGCGTCATGAACTGTAGCCGTCGTCCTGTGGGCGACGCGAGAAGGACACGCCAGCCGGCCGGCTTGCCACACACATACCCACGCTTCGCATAGCGAAGCGGCTACAACGGCGCGGGTATGTCTCTCTCACGCGTTCCACGCGCAACGCTGCAGCCGTCGCCCGTGGGAGACGCGAGCAGGACGCGCCAGCCGGCTTGCCACACACATACCCATGCTTCGCATAGCGAAGCGGCTACAGATCTTTCGTGGCCCGAGAAAGTGCGCTCTCCAGACTGCCCCGAACATGTTTCCGACTTTGTGTTCCATTGTGTTCTGTTACACCTAGTTCCGGCCTGCGACGACCAGATATTCGGCAGAACTCGGAATGCCGTTGGTAAAGACCGTCACAAGAGCCGGGCCGAACGGAAAGCTTCCCACCGGGAGAGAGGTAAAGCTTGTGTCCGACCAGCCGCGGACCGGGTCGACCGGGAGAAAAGCGACCTGGCTGTTGTCGATGCTGCGCAATTGGACGATCGGGTAATTGCTCGACGAATCCTGAGTGTTACCGCCCGAAGCCTGCGAGACGCCTTGGAAACGCGAGCCCGTGAGCTGGAGACGGCGGCCGAATGTAAGTGTCCGGGTCGCGGTTTGGATCCTGGGCTGTGAACCGCTGCTAAATCCGAGCCCGACATCGTAGAGTTCCGCGCTCGCGAGATAACTGGTAAGGTTGTCACCACCCGCGACGAGGATCTTGCCGTTAGGCAGTAAGGTCGCCGTGTGGAGTTCGCGTGCGCCGTTCAGGCTGCCGGTGGTTATCCAGGTCCCGCTCGCGGGGTCGTAGAGTTCCGCGCTCGCGAAAATGTTGGGATAATCTTCGCCTCCTGCGACGAGTGTCTTGCCGTTGGGCAGCAGCGTGGCCGTCGCCAGGTCGCGAGCGGTGTTGAGGTTGCCGGTTGCTGTCCAGGTCCCGCTCGTGGAATCATAAAGTTCCGCGCTCGCGGTAGCGGTGCCGCTGCTGACATCTCCGCCCGCCACCAGCACTATGCCGTTGGGCAGTAAGGTCGCGGTATGGGCGAGGCGTGCGCCATTGAGGCTGCCGGTCGCCGTCCAGGTCCCGCTCGCCGGATCGTAGAGTTCCGCGCTCGCAAACACGGTCGCGCCGTTCCAACCTCCTGCGACGAGCACCATGCCGTCAGGCAGCAACGTCGCCGTATGGGCATAGCGTGCGGTGGCGAGGCTGCCGGTGACGCTCCAGGTCCCGCTGGCCGGGTCGTAGAGTTCCGCGCTCGCGAGCACGACGCCGTTGTCGATTCCTCCTGCCACGAGTACTTTCCCGTTAGGCAGCAAAGTCTCGGTGTGGTATGCCCGCGCGGTGTTCAGGGTGCCGCTAAGTGTCCAAATGCCGGTGGCCGGGTCGTAGAGTTCTGTGCTCGAGTCAGCGAAGGCGCTGCCATAACCGCCTGCGACGAGCACCATGCCGTTGGGCAGCAAGGTTGCCGTGTGGCCATAGCGCGTTTGAGCGAGGCCACCGGTAGCCGTCCAAGTGCCAAGCACCGGATCATAGAGTTCTGCGCTGCGGACACCGAAGCCATTCGTGCCTCCCGCGACCAACACCTTGCCGTTGGGCAGCAATGTCGCCGTGTGCTCTTCCCGTGCGGTTGCGAGATTACCCGTGGCCGTCCAGATCCCACTCGCCGAATCATAGAGCTCCGCGCTCGCGAGGTAGTTGCCGGTCGAGTCGGCGCCACCTGCCACCAGCATCTTGCCGTCAGGGAGCAACGTCGCGGTGTGCTCTTCGCGGGTGGTGTTGAGGTTGCCGGTGGCCGTCCATTTCCCGTTCGCCGGATCGTAAACTTCCGCGCTCGCGAGAACGTTAGGGTAACTTTCTCCTCCGGCGACGAGCACCCTGCCATTAGGCAGCAAGGTCGCAGAGTGGAAAGCTCGTCCGGTGGCGAGCCTACCGGTAGGCGTCCAAGTGCCGCTGGCCGGATCGTAGAGTTCTGTGCTGAAAGTATCAGTGTTAGGCCCCTTCTCTCCGCCGGCCGCCAGCACCTTGCCGCTGGGCAGCAGAGTCGCGGTGTGGAAAGCGCGGCTGGTCCCCAGACTTCCGGTCACCGTCCAGGTGCCACTGGCCGGATCGTAGAGTTCTGCGCTCGCCATTGCGTCACCCGTGACATTCTGCCCTCCGGCGACGAGCACCTTCCCGTTGGGCAACAAGGTTGCGGTGTGATAAACCCGAGCGGCGATGAGATCGTTCGTCGCTGTCCAGGTGCCGCTGGCCGGATCGTAAAGTTCCGCGCTCGCGAGTCGGTTCCCGAAACCGTTACCGTAACCTCCTGCGACGAGCACCTTGCCATTGGGCAGCAACGTCGCCGTGTGACCATAGCGTCCGGTGGCGAGTCGGCCGGTCGACGTCCAAATCCCGGTCGCCGGGTCGTAGAGATGCGCGCTCGCGAGAGAAACGCCTCTCGCGTCGAGCCCTCCCGCGACGAGCACTTTGCCGTTAGCCAACAACGTCGCTGTGTGAGAATTTCGTGCGCCAGGGAGGCTGCCGGTCGACGCCCAGGTGCCGCTGGCCGGGTCGTAGAGTTCCGCGCTCGCAAGATCGCCGCTCGGGCCGGCGCCACCGGCAGCGAGCACCTTGCCGTTGGGCAGCAAGGTCGCCGTGTGAGCAACGCGCGCGCTCGCGAGGCTGCCGGTCTCCTCAAAAACAAACGGCGCGCCCGCGCAAGGTTGCACCAGCACCAGCGTCGCGCCGAGCAAAAGCAACTGGATCGCGATCCGCTGCGCAAGAATTGAGGTAGCCGACCGACGAGTGGAGATCAGGGATTGCAATATTTTCATAGTCTTAGTCCGCCTGTTTTTCATCCGCTTCAGTTCTGCGGGATCAAGGATTCCTTACCATCCCGGCCGGGAATTTGTCGAGCTTATTTGTCGCGCCCGAGATCGCCCTGGCGGTGTTGGTGGATTGCTACTTGATTGGTTCCAGGTAGCTCGCCACCTATCCGTGACAATCGGGTAATCCGCGGTAACCATGACTGATGAACCTTTCACCGAAATTTGAAGAGGCGCTGGTCTATGCGACGCGCATCCACGGCGGGCAACTGCGCAAGAAAACCAGGATTCCCTATATCGGTCATCTCCTCGGCGTGACTGCGATCGCCATGGAGTACGGCGCGAATGAGACAGAGGCGATCGCCGCCCTGCTCCACGATGCGGTGGAGGATTGCGGTGGCGCGGAGCGCCAGCGCGAAATCGAAGAAACATTTGGCCAAGAGGTAGGGCAGATCGTGGCGGGCTGCACTGACACCGATCAAACCCCCAAGCCACCCTGGCGGGAGCGAAAGGAACAGTACATCGCGCATCTGAGGACGGCTTCCGCTTCGACGCGACTCGTCTCGGCCTCCGATAAGCTGCATAACGCGCAGGCGATCGTGCACAACCTGCGGGAAGACGGCGACGAAGTGTGGGATCGCTTCACCGCCGGCAAGGAAGGCGCGCTCTGGTATTATCGGTCGTTAGTCACGGCCTTTCGCGAACGTGGGAGGAGTGCGCTCGTCGACGAGCTGGACCGGGTCGTGACGGAAATGGAGCGACTGGCGAAGTAGCAGGCGGTTGCAGAGCCCAACTGCATGAATTCGCGCACGGAGTTTCACCGGGAGGAAGACGCGATACCTTCGTCGAAAGCTGCGTGCGTCTCGAAGCTCTGCGGGCGATTCCAACAGAGCATAAGACAAGCTTAAAAGTCTCGGCCAGGTTTTTTTGCTACCTGATCGAATAATCGCAACAGTCCGACTTTTACGTTCGTTAGGGGAAATGGATCTAATCCCTGGCCGCTTTCTTGGAATGTCGCGTGAGAGCGAAGTAAAACAGCGCGTTTGATTCTTCAATCTCAAACGCATTATCGCGCAGTGTCCGAACCTGCCCTTGCGGGCCAGGCTGAGCACGATTTGCGATAAGCCGCATCGCCTGTCACGGGAAAACCGGAGAAATGGCAGCCGCCGGCCGAGTTTCGCTCACGCGCTGCGTTTCGGCGTTATTGGAGATTATAAACCTCGACCAATGCAACTCCGGTGGCATTGTTCTTCCCGCGCACGATGGCTGTGTAAGCTCCAGGCGCGACCGTGGCGAGGATGGCCGATTCCAAATCGTTGGTTGGCGGAATCGTCGTCGCCTCAATCTCCGCTTCCTGGCTCGTGCCGTCGGAGGCCGTCTTCCAATTGTCGTTCGTTGCAATGATCGTGCCGCTGGCATCGTATAGGTCGAGGGTAGGATCGGCCAACGCGCCGGTCACAGGTAACGACGGGCCAATCGCTCGCAGCAGCACGGTTGAGCCACCGGTAGTATTCGGGCCGGCAATAAAACCGCCGATCAAGACATTGTCGCCCGTTCCGACCAGACCGCGCGTGCTGATGTTGGCCAATTCCGACGGGACCGAGGTGTCGTCCAAGTCATAGACCTCGACCAGTCCTACTCCCATCCCACCGCCGTTGCCGCTTAGGACGGCGGTATATTGGCCGCTGCCCGGCACGTTCGGATCCAGGGGCGAAAGACTTGCGATGATAATGGAATCCAGATCGTTGATCAGCACCCCGTTGTACATGTTGAGACCGCTGGCGACGATCGTGGCCTGATCCGTCGGGGAGTTGTCCTTCCAATTGTTATTCGTCACGATGGTTCCATCCGGCTCGTGCAATTCCAGCACCGGATCAGCCAACGGACCCGACACGGGCGGAGTTGAGTTGACCAGCGAAGGACCGATTCCGCGGATGGCTACGGTTTTCGGCGCTGTGCCTCCGGTGATGATAAAGCCGCCGATCGCGACATTGTCGCCCGTCTCCACCTCGAGGCGCGTCGAGATGTTTTGCAACCGTGCCGCGGGCGGAAGATCGACGAGACGAAAGATCTGGCCATCACTGGAATCGCCGCCACCGAAGGCGGTCGTACCGTAGAAGCTGCCATCGCTGCCCTGCAGGAGAGCGGCCTGCGGTTGGCGGCCATCCGTTCCGTTGAAGGTGTAGAGAACAGTGAGTGCGCCGCTCGGCGTGATCTTGAATATGGTGCCGTCGCTATCTCCGCCAGTCTCCGCGGTTCCGTAGAAGTTGCCGTCGGCGGCTTGAATGAGCGGGGCAATTGGGATCGAACCTTCGGTGAGGGTAAAGGAATGGAGAGTGGTCAGAACGCCAGCCGACGTGATCTTGAAGACGGTGCCGCCGCTTGGGGTCATCGAAGAGACATCCCCGGCGGTGGTCGTCCCGTAGAAATCGCCCTGACTGTCCTGCACCAGTCCGCCCCGCGGGTTCGCCCCGTCGGAGCCGCCAGTGAACGTATGGAGCGTGGTCAGCGTGCCTCCGGGTGTGATCTTGAACACTGTGCCGGCGCCGTCGGGAAACTGACTATTGACGATGCCACCGCCGTAGGTCGCTCCATAAAAGTTGCCGTCGACAGTGCTTTGGATCACGCCGGCATAGACGCTCCCTCCATCCGCGCCGCCACTGAAGGCATGAAGGAACGTCGGCGTGATCGGCGGAGTTTGCGTGGGGTCGATCGTGAACACCGTCCCAGCGCCGAAGCCGGTGCCCGCGCCGCCGCCCCCGAAAGTCGTTCCGTAGAGTAAGCCGTCTTTGCCCTGCACCAGGCTTGGGTAAGGCATGCTCCCGCCTGCGCCACCGGGGAACTTAGATAGAACAGTCAGCGTCCCGCTCGGGGTAATCCGGAAGACGGTGCCACCGAGAGCATCACTGTTAAAGCTCTCGGTGGTTGTGCCATAGAAGTTGCCGTCGGTGGCTTTCACCAGGCCGGCGGTCGGGAACAATCCATCTTCGCCCCCGGTGAACGAGTAAAGAATCGTCACCGTGCATACCATGCCGGTCGTCGTCATCTTGAACACCGTACCGAGGTTTGCGGCGCCGCCGCCAAAGGTCGTCCCATAAAAGGTACCGTCAGTGTCCTGCAGGAGCGCGTCGCCCGGGAACGCGCCATCCGGGTTGCCCGCGAATGGGTGCAGGTCGGTCAACGTTGCGTTCTGAGCCTGCGTGCTGGGAGATGGCGAAAAAGCCGCGACGCTGAGCGCGAGCGCAGCACAACTAAAGAAACGAGACTGGATTTTCATAGGATCGGCAGGAGCGGCGGAACGGGATCACGCGTGGTCGGACCTGATCTTAGCCACGCAGCCAACGTCGGTTCCAGACTCGCATTTATCGCGAGCCTACTGGGGGGGATGGATGACGGTCAAGCATATAATCACAAGCCTTCTCCGGGAATGGCGTTGTCATTCCAGGGGGCTTGAAAGCTCAAAGCTGATTTTATCTTTCCACGTATATCTCGGAACCCCTTCATGAGCGTGGACGAAGCGCGCTCGCCGATGAGCTGGACCGTATCGTAAGAGATATGGAGCGACTGGCACGACCGTAGCGAAGTCAGGCAGGCTTGCCCACCATTTACTCGTTAGGGCTGGTAGCTGAAGCCGTCGTTGAACCAGTTATTGCAGCATTCCCCCGAGCCGCCCCAGATGACCATGCGGGAACCGTCCCAGACGGCGGTCTGATCTGAGCGTGGCGCCGGAGCACCGTTCGTAGTCATGGCGGTCCAACGGTTGCTCATGGGATTGTATTTCGCTCCCGTCCCGATCGGGTTGCCGGCCGAATCAGAGCCGCCCCAGACAATAAACTCCTTGCCCGACCAGACCACCGTCGGTCCCAACCGCGCGATTGGCGCGTTGGTCTTGGAGATTCTTTTCCATTCGTTGGTCCGCGGATTGTAGATCGCGCCGTCGGGCAGCGGGCGGAAACGTGAATCAACGCCGCTCCAGATGAAGAGGCGCACGCTGTCCCAGGCGGCAGCGAAATAGAGCCGGGGCGAGGGAGCGCCATTCGTGGAGATCGGCGTCCACGTATCGGTGCGGGGATCGTAAAGGGCGCCGTCGTTCACGTAAGTGCCGAGGCTAATGCCGCCCCAGACCAGGAGCTGGGCCCCGGTCCAGATCGATGCCTGTGAGTTGCGCGGAGAAGGCGCTCCCACGGTCGTCATGGGCGACCAGGTATCGGTGACCGGATCGTAAAGCGCGCCGGTATTCGTGTCGCCGACAAAGCCGATCGCGCCGCCCCACACGATGAGGCGGTCGCCCGTCCAGACCATCGATTGTGCGAAGCGAGGGGAAGGCGCGCCGGTGAGCGACGTCGGCCGCCAGACGTCGTTGACTGGATCGTACCGGCCACCGGAATTGAGAAAGTTCACTCCGTCATCCCCGCCCCAGACAATCATCTCGTGCCCGGTCCAGACCGCTGGCTGTCCCTCACGTCCGGAAGGCGCGCCGACTGTTGTCGTGGCGGTCCACTGGTTTGTCGAGCGCTTCCAAAGGCCGCCGGTATCGGCGAAAGGCACCTGATTAGAATCCTGACCACCCCAGACGATCATTTGATCTGTCCCGTCGATGCGCGTGAAGACAGCGGAATGTGCGGTGCGCGGGGTGGGAGCGTTTCCGACCGAAATCGGAGTCCATGTGTCGGACATGAGCGCCGGCGTTGTGAGCAGAAGGACGAAACCAAATCCGAGCCGGCGAATAATCATGGAGACCTCTTTCTTTTATCGTCTAGCGAAAAGAAGATGGCGACGTCAAGAACCTTAAGTGCGAGATGGCGGTGGGGGAATGACGCCGCGAGGCAACGAGTGGACAAAAGCGCTGCCGTCGGGATGACGAAGGGCCAGCGGCGCGTCGCGCAGCGGGCCGTCGCGAGAGGTCGGATACGCAGATTTTCCGGCCATTTTTTAATCTTGAAATTTTTTCCTTGCAGCCGGGCGCGGAACATCTTATTCATGCAGCGTTCTGGGGGGAACAGCCGCCCTTCATATCCTTCGGATGTGGGGGGCGGTACTTTTTTGCAGAGGTTCCTCGCGCGCGCAACGCGAGTTCCTGGTTTTGAATCCGCCTTCGCGCCGCCAAATCAATTTGCCGTTTTGCCTAACGATCTCTTTCGATCGGGCGCAGCGTTTTTTGGGGATCGTTAGTCGAAACGCTCAGTGCGTTGCAGGAGCGTCTCCCACCAGGAGCGGTGGTTGAGGTACCAATCGACGGTGCACCCGATGCCTGGGCGCACCTCGTGCTGCGGATGCCACTCCAATTCGCGCCGGGCGAGCGACGAATCGATCGCATAACGACGATCGTGACCGAGCCGATCGGTCACGAACGAGACCAGGCTCCGGGGTTTGCCGAGCCGGTCGAGAATCAGCCTAACGACCTCGAGGTTCACCATTTCGCCGTCGCCCCCAAGATTGTAAATGCGGCCCGGCTTGCCCTTGAAGAGCGTCGCGACGAGCGCGGCGCAGTGGTCCTCCACGTGGATCCAGTCGCGCACATTCATCCCGTCGCCATAAACCGGCAGCGGCTGGTCGCTCAAGGCCTTGATGATCATGAGCGGAATCAATTTTTCCGGGAACTGGAAGGGGCCGTAGTTGTTGGAGCAGCGCGTGACAATGACGTCCTGACCAAAGGTGTGGTGGCAGGCGAGGGCGAGGAGATCGGCACCGGCCTTGCTCGCGGAGTAGGGGGAACTGGGCGCGAGCGGCGATTGCTCGGTGAACCGGCCGGTTGCGCCTAACGAGCCGTAAACCTCGTCGGTCGAAACCTGGATAAAGCGCTGCACTCCGTGGCGGCGGGCGGCCTCCAGCAGCACACTGGTGCCGACGACATTGGTGTGGATGAAATTTTGCGGCGAATTGATGCTCCGATCGACATGCGATTCGGCTGCGAAATTGATGACGGCATAAATCTGTTCCTCGTGCAGAAGCGTGTCCATCTGGTCGGCATTGGCGATGTCGGCCTGGAAAAATTCGTAGCGCGCGCCGTGTTCTTCGACCACGCCGTCGAGGTTGGCGAGGTTGCCGGCGTAGGTGAGGGCGTCGACATTCGTCACATAAGTCGGCTTGTAATGTTGCAGAATGTAACGAATAAAGTTACTCCCGATGAACCCACAGCCGCCTGTCACCAAGATGCGCATCGGAGCGCTACCTAGCAGCGGAGAGGAGCCGGCGCGAGGAGAAACTGAAGACTCCGCGCCGCCGCTCTCGCAACGGCTCGCCCGGCTCGATTGGACCTTTTGGGGAATCATCGCGCTGGGCGCCTTTCTCCGCTTCCTCCTCCTGAGCATGAAGCCGCCACACTTCGACGAGGGGATCAACGGCTGGTTCGTCGACCAAATGATGAGGACCGGATTCTATCGCTACGATCCGACGAATTATCACGGGCCGCTTCATTTCTACATTCTCTTTCTGGCGCAGACGCTCTTCGGCCGACACATCTGGGCGTTGCGGCTGCCGGTGGTGCTGGGGAGCATCGGATCGATTTTCGTCGCGCTGAAATTCGAGCCGCTGGCCGGCCGCCGGGTGAGCCGGATCGCCGCCCTGGCCATGGCGGTCTCGCCCGCATTTATTTTTTACGGGCGTTACACGATCCACGAAGTGTGGCTCCTGCTTTTCTCCATGCTCTTCGTGTTCGGCCTGCTCGGGCTCTGGCGCTTTGGGACGCGCGGCTATCTCTGGTGCGTCGGTCTTGGCACCGCAGGGATGGTCCTGACCAAGGAGACCTACATCATCCATATCGGGTGCGCCCTGATCGCCGGTGGAGTGCTCTGGGTTTCCCATCGCCTCACCCCGATGCCCGAGGTAAAACGGGCGCCTCAGCAATGGGATCTCCGGGATCTAGCGATCGTAACCGGCACCGGCATCTTCCTCATCGTCTTTTTTTACTCCGGCACTTTCCTCAACTGGCCGGGAGTGAAAGGGCTCTACCTGACCTTCGCGACCTGGTATCAGACGGGCTCGAACGGCAACGGGCACGAGAAACCGTGGCCTTACTGGCTCGAGCTGGTCATGCGCTATGAATGGCCGGTCTTCATCGGCTTGATGCTTTGCCTGGCCTGCCAGTTCTTCAAGAACTACGTCATCCGCTATCTCGCGATTTATGGCGTCGGGATTTTTGCGGCTTACAGCATCATTCATTACAAGACGCCCTGGATCATCATTAGCATTGTCTGGCCGCTGCTTTTCGTTTTCGCCGCGGGCGCGGCCGCGCCCAAGATTCCGCGCAAAGCCTTCTACGTCGTGGGGCTGGGTCTGGCGGGGTTCCTTCTGGGCGCGGTTTTTAGCTACCTGATTCAGGCTGGTGCGGTGCGCCAACAGTGCTCATGGGGGACCTACCTGAACGAGGCGGTGAAAATCACGCTCGCTGCGACCAGCACAAGCGCCATCTGTGGCGAAATCGGCCAGCGTTTATTTACCTGCGCGGCGGCTGGGACTCTCCTCGGCGGCGGGCTCGGCTGGATCTGGCTGGGCGAGTCGTCCAGGCTCAGCGAAAGGGTGATGCGCGGGACGCAGCGCGGCGCGGTCGGATTGTCTCTCTTGATGTCGTTGGGCATGGCGATCTGGTTGAATTACTTCCATTGCTCGACCGAGACCGAGCCTTACGTCTATGTGCAGACCTACAACGACATCGAAAAACTGATGAAACCCCTCATGCGCCTGGTGCGGAGCAACCCCCTGAACTATCGCATGGTAGGTCACTTCATTCGCACCAGCACCTACCCGTTTCCATGGTTGCTGGGCGACTTCCCCAATGTCGGCTATTACGAGGCAAATAACTCCCCCGGGAAAATGGACGCGGATTTTCTCGTCGTGCAGTCGGACCGCGTCGCCGAGGTGGAAAAGAAGTTGCATCAGAGTTACTTCACCGAGCCCATGACGATTCGGCCCTATCAGGACCCGTCGAAGATCTTTTTCAACGCCAGAACTTTTCACAAAATTTTCCCCGGCAGGACGCCGGATTTCGTGGGGCAACCGGCTCCGACGCCCGCGCCACCGCGATGAAGTGGTTCGCGGCCGGGCTGACTTTCGTCAACGCTGCAACGATGGCCGGGTTGATCCTCGGCATCCTTGGCGGCGGGCTTGATGCTGGCTTCGCCGGGCTCGCCCTAGTCCTCGGGACGGCGGCGGCAATCTGGGCTTGGTTTGGAACGTCGCACTTTATCGCGCGGAAGAAGGTCGTGATCCCGCCGGCCGTCGCACTGCCGAAATCGAAGCGCGCCCGGCGCCGGCTCAAGCTGGAAGCGCCGCCCGCCCCGCCGCCACCGCCCCGGCGTTGGAATTTCTGGGCCTGGGCGGTCGGCATTGTCTTCCTGATGTTCGCCGTTCGCTCTTTCTGCTGGGTCCTCTGGGTGGATGGCAACCATCTCAAGATCCAATCGCCTGACAATCTCGGCGATCTCGCGCTTCACATCACTTATATTAAGTATTTTGCCAACGGCGTGGCCCTTTGGCCGGACAACCCGATCTACGTTTTCAGCAAGCTGCGATATCCGGCCGGGATCGATCTATTCAATTCGCTCCTCATCCTGCAGCATGTCGATCTGGTCCGCGCTCTCGTCTGGACCGGGCTCCTCGGCTCGGCGGCGACCTTCTACGCTTTCTACCGCTGGGGTGGCCCGTTCGCGGTCGCTGGATTTCTGTTCAATGGCGGCGTGGCCGGCTTCGAATTTTTTCAGCATTTCCAATTTGCCGATTACCAGGGCGAAAAGATCGCGTGGAAAAGCATTCCGCTCACGATGTTCGTCACCCAGCGCGGGCTGCTCTATGCGATTCCCGCCGGGCTCCTGCTCTTTTTGCATTGGCGGCGAAAATATTATTCAGGCAAGGGCGACGAACCAGTTGGGGGCCAGCGCGGCCTCGTCCCGTGGTGGGTCGAGTGGTCGATCTACGCCACCATGCCGCTCTTCCATGTCCACACCTTCCTCGCCCTCTCCGCGGTCCTGGCCTTTTGGCTGATCATCGGCTCCTGGGAAATGCGGAAACAAATTGCCATTCTCCTCGCCGCGGCCTTCCTGCCCGCGACCTGGATTGTCTGGATGATCACCGATCATTTCCAAGCGGAGTCGATTCTCGGCTGGGCACCCGGCTGGTTGCAAAGCGATCCGGGGTTCGCTGTTCCTGCGCTCGACTTCTGGTTCGTCAGGATCCCTTCAGCGCTGGGCTTCTGGCTTTACGACTTTGGCCTCACCTTGCCTTTGATGATGGCGCTCGTCGGCGTGATCGGGTGGCGACTCTGGAAAGTAGTTGCGGAGGGCAAAGACTGGAAGTCACGGGCGCTGATTCTCATTGCTCCGGTCACGATTGCCCTTTTCTTCGGGCTCTTCGTGCTGGCGGATCACTGGGGCTGGAACGTTAGGCATCGTTCTCTCTGGTTTGATATCCCCGTGCTGGCGATCGTGGCCGGGCTGGCTTGGCTAACGATCAGAGCTTTACAACCGTTCTGGGAGAAAATCTCCAGCGCCTTTGCCTTTGTCATTCCGGCAGCGGGAATTTTTCTCTTCGCACTTTTCGTGAAGACGGCGCCGTGGGGTTGGGACAACACCAAATTGATTATCTGGGCTTATTTCATCTGCCTGCCTTTTTTGTGGCGCGACCTGATCGCGAAGTGGTCTGTCCCTCTCCGGATCGGCGTTTGCTTTCTGCTTTTTGCTTCCGGGTTCGTTTGTCTGGTCGGTGGTCTGAAAGTCGGCTCGCCCGGCTTTGATCTCGCCGATCGCACGGAACTCAACGCCGTCGCGACCGTCCTGCGCCATATCCCGATCGAAGAACGCTTCGCCGCCTTTCCCACCTACAACCACCCGCTCCTCCTCAATGGCCGCAAGGTCGTGCTCGGTTATCCCGGCCATCTCTGGACGCAGGGTTTCAGCGATTACGGGATGGTCGAGCAACAACTGCGAGCCCTCATGCTCGGCGCGCCCGACTGGCGCGAACGGGCGCGGAACTTGCAGGCGCGCTACATTTTTTGGGGTTCGGACGAAAGCCGTGAGTACGCTTCAAGCTCGCAACCGTGGCGCGGAAAAGCGGCGGTCGTGGCGAACGGGTTCTGGGGCACGATCTACGATCTGCAGAGCGCCGCCCCCGCCGCGCGCCAATAATTGCGGGTGCGATTCGTTAGGCGGAGGCGCGCGATCGAGGATCATCTGGTGCAGCGCCGCTTTTTGCGCAGCATAATCGGCGATTTCGCGCGGGTTGATCATAATGTCGTTCGGCAGAAAAACGATCAGCTTCGTGCCCGGGTGATCGTGCAGGAAGCGGACGATGTTTTCCGCGATGATCTGCTCCGCCGCGAGATGAGCGCGGTAAAGGCGGGAAAGATGGTAGCGCCGGAGCCGGGGCGCGGTGGAGACACGGTCAACGAAATCGTCGAACGCCTCCGTTCGCGGCCGGTAACCCTGCGGAAGAAGCGCGCGCTCCTCCACCGAAAGCGATTCGCCCGCGCGAATCTTGCGCAGAAGATCTCGCGGCGCGCCGAGCGCGGCCTGGAGAAGATCGGGTCGCAGAACCGGGCGCAACCAATCCCCTCGCTCGGCCAGTGCGAGTTGGGCGAGAAGTTGGGACGCAGAAATTTCCCGGCGCTGCCATTGATCGAGGAGCGGTTGTTGCGCGGCCGTCAGATCGGTCCAGCCGAGCGCGACCCGTTGCGCGCTGCCTTGCAGGGTCTGGACGACGCGCCAGGCCGGCTGGCCGCTGGCGGCTGATCTTTTCGTTAGGCCAAAATAAATCACGTCGGCCTGGCGCAGCCGGGCGGCCGAGGCCTGCTCAGCAGTGGTCGGGCGCGGCGCCTCGCCAAGGGCGAATTTGGGCAAAGGAGGCCGGCCGGGGGTTCCGCAGCCGCTCGTTAGGGCGACGGCCAGGAGCAACCACCGCTTCACGCTTCGCTGCGACGGCTCCGCTCGGAACGGGCGAAGACCGAGCCGGTGATCGCCGGCTTCGGCCGAAAATTGCGCCGCGTGCGCCAGCCTGCGGCCACGATTTGGCAGCCGATCGCGAAAGTGCGCCGCCAGGTCACACCGGACACTTTTTGCTGGCCGGCGATCCGCCGCCGCTCGTTCACCGGGATTTCACAGATCGCCGCGCCCAGTTTTGCGGCAGCAATTTGCGTTTCGATCGTCCAGCCAAAAGTCATTTCCTGCGGCGCGATTTTTTCAAACAAAACGCGTCTCACGATGCGCAGTGGCCCGAGATCGCTGAAGAGCCGGCCGCCGAGGCAACCGGCCCAAAGTCCAAGACCGGCATTCGCGATCACGTGCTGTAGCGTCATGGCGCGCCAGTTCCGCAGCTTTCGGGTGCGGCTGCCGAGGACAAGATCGTAGCCTTGCTCGAAGGCAGTCGTGAGCGCCCGCAGATCCCGCGGATCGGTCGCACCATCGCCCGCGCAAAAGACATAGCCGCGGATCGAAGGAAAAAGATTTCTCGTCAGGTCGATCGCGGCCTGGCAACCGTACCCGTAGCCGCGTCGCCTCGTCTCGGCGACGAGCACCGGACGTTGGCGGGCCAGTTCCGCCGTCTCGTCCGTCGCGTCATTGACGCCGACGGCGATGACAAATTTTTCCGGATCGAGCAGGGCGAGGAATTCGTCGAGCACCGGCCCGACGCAAGCGGCCTCGTCGCAGGCGGGAATGATGATGGCAAGCTCGGGCAGGCGCATGGCGTCAATTTTCAAACTCTAAGAGTAGCGCAAGCCAATGCTATTCCAATGCGGGAGCAGAAGATTCCGGCGCGAGGTTGAGCACGAGTTGGCCCTCCGCCACCACTTGCCCCTGCACTCTCGCGCTGACCTTGAACTGCCACAGCGCGCCTGCCTGCCCGAGCTTTTCCGCCTCGAGCGAAATCTCCTCTTCCGGTCGAACCGGCGCGAAAAATTTCATTGTGCGAATGGCGGAGAGCAGGAAGAGCGGGCGCGCATTTTCCGGAAATCCGGAGGCGGCGGCGATCCCGGCGGTTTGCGCAAGGGCCTCGGTCAGAATCACGCCCGGCAGGAGCGGGTTGCCGGGAAAATGTCCGGCAAACATCGGGTCGTCGCGCGGAAAAAGAGCGGAGCACTCGGCCCGCCGGCCCGGCTCGCAATGAAGCAGTTGCCTAACGAATACGAAAGGCGGCCGATGCGGCAGCTGGGTCAGGTGGTCCGTGATCGGTGATGAGCGAATGGTGTGGTCCGTGTTGCGCCTGTTCGCCAGTCAGCGATCGCCATCCACATCCTTGTTAGCCATTGACGAAATAGACAAACTTCCAGCTCCCGTTCACCCGAGCGATTCCGGCGCGGTAGCCGGTGTAATCGGCGCTCGGCTCGGCGAATTGCGGCGGCGCCACCATAAACGAACCCTTGGGCGCGAAGCGCTCCGAGAGAATCCCGTCAAGCTCTACCCAAAGACCATTTTCATCCCAATACTGGAAGACGCCCGGTCCCTGCCGATCCTCGGCCGAGGTCGCCCCGAGAACATAAGCAAAATCGGGCGTCATCATCGAGGCGACGGTGTCTACGTCGTGTGCCTTGACCGCTTTGCGCAGCCGCCCGACGAAGGCCTGGAAGTCAACCCCCGCTCTTTCTGCCGGCTGCGACTCCGCGGTGGTCGCCGGGTTCTTGGAATTTTTCTTCGAGCCGGTCGTGGGGCAGGCGGTGAAGGCCAAAGCAGCAAGCAGAAAAAGGCAGGCAGGGATTCGCATTTTCATGGTTAAGAAGTCAACCCGTAGACCTGCCATAATCACCCCGGCGGGACAAGGGAAGTCTCAGGGTGGCGAAGCCGCGGGCGGCTGCGACGGAAGCGCTTCCGGATCGGATGCTTAATGAAAACAAAATAGAAAACGCTGAGCAGTTCGCGCCAGTGCGACGACGGGCTGGTCAGGCGCAGCGGTCCTTCCCGCAATCCCTGGAGCACCGCCTCGATCGTCAATTCGCGCGGGCGCGGCATGCTTGTGTAGTGGCCGCCAAAAGCATGGAGCCGATGCGCGTCCGAAGTGGCGATGAGCGGTTTGCCAAAGTTCGCCGCCACCTCCCGCGCGCGGCGATTAAGGTCGAACCAGCCTTTGTGGAAATGGCAGATCTCGATCGCATCGAAGCAGTCGATTTCCTGGAACAGGCGTTCGCCGATCGAAGCGCCCAGGATGAAAAACGGATGCGGCACAAAACAAAAGAGCGAGTCGCCGCGGCGGGCGCGCAGGGCGCGGAGATCGGCAAATGTCCGCACGCCGGCGATCTCGTTAGGGCGGACATTGAGCAGGACGACATCGGCGCCTTCCAAACGCAGCTCAGCGGCCTGAATGAGCAGGATCCCCATTTCCGCGGCCTCGGCGAAAACTTCCCGGCGATCAAAAACCTTGTCGTGCAGCGTAATCGCGAGCGCGCCGAATCCCAGTTTGCGGGCCCGCACCAGCAACTGGTGGGCGGAATAATCAAGGCGATCTCGCGGATCCTCCAGGGTATGAATATGTAAGTCGACCTTGATCCAATCTTCCCGTGTCTCTAGCTCCTTTTGCAGCATCGGCATAAGCTAAATGCAGATTTCGCGCCTCGCCTGTGACTTCTTCTTTACAATCGCTCGAAGCCGGAGCGGCGGCTTGCTTTCCGGCGCCGCCTATTCAACGTTCCTCTCCGCGCTCGGGTGGTGAAATGGCAGACACGTACGTTTGAGGGGCGTATGCCGCAAGGCATGGGGGTTCAAGTCCCCCCCCGAGCATTCTCCTTCTCCTCCTGTTCGTGCTCGTGTTTGTGCTCGTGCTCGATCTCTGTCGGGCCTCCGGGTTTCGATCACGACCACGAGCAGAAGGACGAGGGCGAAAGAATCCTCCCGCCTTTAACCCGTCGTCCCCGGCGCGTCTTTTCGGCCCGGATCGCGTCCAAAGAGCCGGACGATGACGAGAAACCAGAGCAGGGTTAAGGGAAGAAAGGCAGGCAGCCAAAGCCGATCACGCGCCAGAGAGGCCAGCTCCACCATCGCGTAACCGGCGGTCAAAACGATCGCGCCGAGGACAAGATTCGTTTTTGAAATCATCCAGAGAAAGGAAGCGAGCAACGCTCCGGCGAAAATGATGATCCAGGCGAGCGTGCTCGGCGCGCGATGGACATAGCTGTTGCTTTGGATGGTTGCGATCGCGGCCGAGAAAATATTCGGCCCTTGCAACGGATCATCCGCGATTCGCAGGAGGACGATCTGGTCCTTCAGGTTTTCGATTTTGCGCGAGAGCGGTTGATGCCTCTCGTGTTCCTGCGCCGCCAGGAGCAGCTCGTTCAACGTCAGGCGCGGCACGCTTTGCCGCGCCGCCAGGTTAATCGTCGTGCTGCCGTCGCGATGGAGCGGGATTTGCCATCCGTTAGGCAAATCGATTCGCCGGCCAAGCTCGACCTTCAGATCCGCGGGCGTGGCCCGAAGCCAGAGCATGATCGCCTGGAGCGGAAACGAGGGCACAATTTCGCCCCGGTATTCAAAGAGCATTGGCACCTGGATTGGATCGCTCTCTTCGTTAGGCAAATTAATCAAACCCGGCGTCGAGATGAGGCGGACGTCATCGTCCGGCGCCTGGCTCACCCCTGCGAATTGCGGGAGATTGCCGCGGTCTCCGCTGACGTTGGGCATCATGCCCAGATCGTCGGGCGCGAGATCGCGTTTGCCCTTGCCGCCCAGCTCGAGGCCGACCAGCAACTTCGGGACGCGCATCGCCTGGTCGAGGAAAACCTGCTCCTGAATTTTGTCGCGGTCGCGCCAGATCAGGATTGGTTCGATCCCGACCACGCGCGGTTGAAATTCGAGGACCGCCTGGAGAAAAAGCGCATACTCGAGCGGCGAAAGGGTCCGGCGCGCCGCCTCGCCTTTGGGCAGCGGTTTCGACTCCTCGGGTGGCGTGAGACGTTCAATATCGTCGCGTCCGATCTCAACCAGAGTTACCTGCGCCGGGGGCAGGACCTGCTCCGAATGCTCGAGGAACCAGTCGAGGAAAACGTCGTCCAGTTGCAGCAACCGTGGCTCGCGCAGGATGAACGCGCCGAGCAGGATCACCACGAGGAGGAGCCACGGTGATGGACGGCGCATTTGGCGCAGAAAGTAGGGAGCACCCGCCGCAAAAACAACTGAAATTGCGGCGCGCGCCACGGAGCGGACCGGTGGCCGTCGTTAGGCGGAACGAGCGCCCGCAATTTCCTTGCCTCGCAGTCGCCCATGCGCTGATCTCCTTGGCCCATGATCGCTCGATTCGTCTGCGGCTTCGCGTTTCTCAGTCTCGCCAATTTCAGTCCCGCGGAAAAGACCGCCGCGACCGCCTCGCCTCCTCCCCATTCCAGCGCGCCCGCCGGCTTTCCCTCCCCGAAATGTTCCCACCCGCTCCCTTCGCCACCCCGCCGCGACCTTGCCTAACGAGTTTCCGACGTTCGTGCAAGTGGCGGAAGGACTGCTAGAATTGCGGAATGCGTGCCAGGATTTTCCTTGCGATGGCCCTTTGCGGGTTGGGGTTGACGACGACCGGGGCCACGAATGAAACCGAGTATCAGTTCGTCACCGAGATTCCGATCGGCGGGGAAGGAGGCTGGGATATTCTAACGATCGATCCAGCGGCCCATCGTCTTTACCTTTCGCACGCCACGAAGGTGATCGTGGTGGACTTGGACAAAAACGAGGTCGTGGGAGAGATCAGCGACACGCCGGGAGTGCACGGTTTCGTGGCGATTCCGGAGCTGGGGCGCGGTTTTTCCACCAACGGCAGGGAATCGAAGGCCAGCGTGGTGAATTTGAAGACGCTCCAGACGATCAACAAAGTCGCGACCGGAGCGAATCCGGACGCGCTCGTCTACGATCCGGGTCGCGCTGAGGTTTACGTTTTCAACCATACCGGCAATTCCGCGACCGTGATCGATGCCAGGACGGCAAAAGTGCTGAGCACGATTCCGCTTGGCGGAAGTCCGGAGTTTGCTGTGGTCGATCCTGCGGCGGGCCGTGTCTATTGCAACCTCGAGGACAAGGGCGAGGTCGTCGCAATCGATACGACGAGGCATGAGGTGACGGCGCGCTGGCCGGTGGCTCCGGGCGCGGAACCGGGCGGACTTGCCTTTGATCCGGCGCACCACCGCTTGTTCGCCAGTTGCCATAACAAGCTCATGGTGATGCTCGATAGCGCGAGCGGCAGAGTGATCGGAAGTGTGCCGATCGGTTCCCGAGTCGATGGCTGCGTCTTTGACGAGGCAACGCAACTTGTCTTTGCCTCCTGCGGTGACGGGACGACGACGATCGCAAAAGAGGAAACGCCGGAGAAGCTCGCGGTCGTGCAAACGCTCCGGACCGAGCCCGGCGCCCGCACCATCGCGCTCGATCCTTCCACCCATCGGATCTATCTGCCGTCCGCAAAGTTCGCCCCGCCATCGCCCGCTTCACCCGGCGCGACTCCGCCGCGTCCGAAGATCGTGCCCGGCAGTCTCAAGCTTCTCGTCTACGGCCCTAACGAGTCTGCGACTCGTTAGGCGAGGCTCGCCTGGCTCGATCAGATCCGATCTGCCGTCGCTTGCGCGCGCTAATCGGCCTGGCTGCCTGCGGCCCTGGTGTTTTCGCCTCCCGGGTGCTGACCGGCCTCACGCGAAGAGAAGAGAATTGCCACCACGATAAAGGCCGCAATCACGAGCGAGGATGCGATCCGTCCGAGATGAAGTCCGCCATGAGAGATTGGCTTGGTCAGCAAGTCTCCCAGCGTCGCCCCGAGCGGGCGGGTGAGGATGAAAGCCGACCAGAAGAGGGCGGTGTGCGAGATGCCGGTCCAGAAGTAAACCACGGCAACCAAGGCCAGCGCGCCGAAGAAAACCAAGGCGCCACCCTCATAGCCGAGACCGGTCGTATCAGCGACACAATCGCCCAGGGCCGTGCCAAGGGTATTGGAGAAAAGGATGGTCATCCAATAGAAGGCCTCCATTTTGCGATTGGCAATTCGATTGACCGAGACGCTGCCGAGCGTGAAACGCCAAATGGCGAGAGTGGCAAGCACCATCGCGAAAAGCAGAATGGAAGAGCGGAGATAGCCCAGCCCGGCGCTGCGCGTGAGATAATCAGACATGGTCGTGCCGACCGTAGTCGTCGTCACGATGACTGCCCAGTAACGGAATCGGTGATAGGAGCTGGCCGCCACCTGGGCCAGCGCGGTGCCAAGAAAAATGGCGAAGAAAATGCCGGTGCTCACGGCATAACCGAGCTTCAGCGTCATGGAGAGCGCGTCGCCGCCGGTTTCCCCGAGCGTGGTCGCACAAATCTTGATCAGCCAAAAAATGAAGGTGACCTCTGGAACCTTGCTCAACACCTCCGGCCGCCGCAAATCTCGCTCCCAGAGCATTCGCTACTCTCGGGGAAAAATCGCTCCCTGTCATTTAAACTCCCGGCTCGGACATAAAATTTCGCGGTCCCAGCAGTTTTTCGACAACATTTGCTTGTCAGCCGGCGACGATTGGTTAATCATTGGCTTGTTCTGGGGGGAACAGCCGCCCTTCATACCCATCGGGTGTGGGGGGCGGTAATTTTTTGGCCTCATCCCGCTCGTCGCCCGGAGGAGATCGATGACAACCAACCTTGCCTTGCGGGACATTTTTGTCGGGAGCGGCTTTCTTCTGCTTCCATCTGCTCTTAGCTTGGTTCCTTTCTAACTCAGTCTTTGTATCATGTCTCTGACGGCGATAACTCGCGAGGTAAGCCCAAGCATCAATGATTGCGAGCTGTCCTTTGTTAAGAAACAGGTCATCGATGTGGCGATCGCGACCGCGCAGCACGCAGCCTATCAAAAATGCCTTGCCGAGCTGGGCGCACAGCTTGTTTCTCTTCCTCCCGAGCCGGGACTTCCGGATGCCGTCTTTGTCGAGGATCCAGCGGTGGTCGTGGACGAGGTAGCAGTTATCTCTAATATGGGCGCCCTGGCCAGACGTCTGGAGACCCATAGCCTGGCGAAAGCGCTGGCGCGTTATCGGCCGCTCCGATTTCTTTCCGAGCCGGCAACCTTGGACGGAGGCGACGTGCTCCGGGTGGACCGCTTGTTATTTGTCGGGTTGTCGCAACGCACCAACCAGGCAGGCGTCAAACAACTGGGCGACCTGCTTAAGCACTATGACTATCAGGTGCAACCGGTCGAAGTGAGAGCCTGTCTCCATTTGAAGAGCGCCTGCTCCTACCTCGGCAACGAGACGCTGCTGGCGAATCGATCCTGGCTCGATAGCACGCGGCTGCGCGGATTTGAGTGGCTCGAGGTGGCGAGAGACGAACCAGCCGCCGCAAATGTTCTCCTCCTTAATGACGAGATCGTCATGCCGGCTTCGTTTCCCAGGACCCGCGCGCTCCTCGAAAGGCGAGGTTTTCGTGTTCGGGCGATCGATGTCTCCGAGCTGCAAAAAGCCGAAGCGGGCGTGACCTGTTGCAGCGTGATCTTTCAATCGTAGGCCTGAGTTCTCGAACGATGAGTTTCCAGAACGTTAATTCTTTCGGGAGTGATCTGGCTCCTGCGCCGCGGCCATTCGCCGGCGAGCTTCGCGGTGCGCGAGCCAGAGGCAAAGGAAAGCGAACCCGATCATGACCGCGCCCCAAATCAGGTTGATGTTGATCCCTAACGAACGCGCGTCCGCCGCCGGAGAGGCGCGCAGCCCGGCGACGACGAGGAGCAGCCCGAGGACGGCGAAGAGCCAGCCTAAGGGAAGGCGAAGATCAAAGAAGTGCATGCCGATTACCAAAAGATGATGTTCAGAATCAAAGCGAGAAAAAGGACCAACCCGCCCAGGGCTGCGGGACGCTTATACCAGGCGAGGTCTGGCTCTGTCGTGCGGGGAGTGAGAGAAGAAACCAGGCCACGCAATTGCTCTTCGGACTTTTGCTGGCGCGTGCCTAACGAAACAAGGATCGTAACCAGAAAGCAGGTGGTCCAGGCAAAGATCGCAGTCCAAAAATTCTGCGCCATCTCGCTCGGATAGACGTGCCAGACATGACCGAGCCAGCCGCCCTTGGCAAGCGTGACTGCGCCATGCGGCTGGGTCAGCCCGTGATGAAGCGCGGCCGCGAGAATGCCGCTGACCAGCCCGAAGAAAGCGCCATGTCCGGTCGCTCGCCGCCAGAACATGCCAAGCAGGAAAGTGGCGAAGAGCGGGGCGTTGACGAAAGCGAAAACGAGTTGGAGCAGATCCATGATGTTGTTAAAGTGAGCCGCGAAATAGGCGGCCGCCACGCTGACCGTGATGCCGACCACGGTCGCGGCCCGCCCCATCCATAGGAGCGCGGAGTCACTCGCCTGCGGGCGCAGATACGCATCATAGATATCGTAGGTCCAGACGGTGTTGAACGCGGTCACGTTACCCGCCATCCCAGACATGAAGGAAGCCATCAAGGCGGTCAGTCCGAGGCCAAGGATACCGGATGGAAAGTAATGTCCCAGCATCATTGGAATCACAAGATCGAAGTTAGGTGAGCCGTCCGGCTTCAACGGTAAAGAGAAGCCGGTTGCGCCGTGATGCTGGGTGAGCGCGATCGCGATCATGCCCGGTAGAATAACGAGAAAAGGAAAGAACATTTTCGGGACGGCGGCGACCAGCGGGGTGCGACGGGCGGCGGCCATCGACTCCGCCGCCATGGCTCGCTGCATGACAAGGAAATCCGTGCACCAATAGCCAAAGGACAGGACAAAGCCGAGTCCCATGAGCATGGCAAACCATTGCACACCCATGGGATTGGCCGATGAGCTGCTCATGAATTTCCACGAATTGGTAAAAGCACCGGGGGCATAGCCTTGCCCGACCGAGACCTCGGCCAGACGACTTTGCAATCCACTCCACCCGCCAACGTCACGCAGCCCGAGAAAAACGAGCGGCGCGAAACCGGCCACAATCAGAAAGAACTGCATCACCTCGTTGTAGATGGCGGAGGTCAATCCGCCTAACGAAATATAAAGCAGGACGATACTGGCGGTGAGCCAGATGCTGAGGTTGAAATTCCATCCCAGAAGCAGATTCAAAAGCAGCGCCATGGCATACATCGAGATGCCGGAGGAAAAAATGGTCATGACGGCGAAGGTGCAGGCATTGAGCGCGCGCGTTTTTTCGTCGAAGCGCATCTTGAGATACTCCGGGACGGAACGCGCTTTCGATCCGTAGTAGAACGGCATCATGAAGATCGCAACGAAGACCATCGCCGGGATCGCGCCCACCCAGTAAAAGTGGCTCGTCATGATGCCGTACTTCGCGCCGGAGGCGGCCATCCCGATCACCTCCTGCGCGCCCAGATTGGCGGAGAGAAAAGCGAGCCCGGCGACCCAGGTCGGAATGAGCCTGCCGGAGAGAAAGAAATCCGTGCTCGTGCGCATGTAACGCTTAAGCACGAATCCAATCCCGAGAACGAAGGCGAAATAGATGACAAGAATCGCGCCGTCGATCAGACCAAGGTGGATCGGTTGCATCGGGCTCAGCGTGGACGCGATCCTCTGCCTGGAATTCTGTCTGGCGAAGCCATCGCGCGCATTCTTAGCAACTCGGGAAGAACGCGCACGATCAAAATGCCAGGCTCGGCCCGGAAAGGCGTCGTCTACGGGGCGTGACTCGTTACTCGCGCTCCGGCCTAACGATATTGCCTTCGGTCGAGACGGTGGCTTCGCCCGCGTTTTGCCGCAGCGCCTCCTCCAGCGCGCGCCAGGCGAGCATGGCGCACTTGACCCGTTGCGGAAACTTTCGTACCCCGCGCAGCAGACGCAGATCTCCCAGCATCGACGCTCCCTCCTCGTCGTCGCCCGCGATCAATTCGTGGAAGGCGCGCACCATTTCTTCGGCGGCGGCGCGCGCCTTTCCCTTCAATTTCATTGTCATGATCGAGGCCGAAGCCTGACTGATGGCGCAGCCGTGGCCGTTGAATTTGATCTCGGTCAAACTTCCGTCGGGACCGAATTTCACTCCCAGATGAATCTCATCGCCGCACGATGGATTATCGCCATGGACATGGACCGAAGCGTCGGGGAGTTCGCCGAAGTTTCGCGGCCTTCGCGAATGATCGAGAATCACTTCCTGATAAAGCTCTTCAAGTTCCCGGTTCATGAAAAGAAGCGAACCGCCGTGCGCAGGATTTCCATCATGCGATCGATTTCGGTGATGGTGTTGTAAAAATAAAAGCTCGCCCGGGTCGTGCCGGGCAAACCGATTTTGCGCATCAAGGGTTGATTGCAATGGTGCCCGCCGCGCAAAGCCAATCCGTTTTGATCTGCAAAGGTGGTGAGATCGTGCGGATGCACGCCTTCCATCACGAAACCGACGAGCGCCCCGCGCTCGTTCTTGGGCCCGAGCACGCGCATCCCGGGGAGCTCCGCCAGTTGCGCCGCCGCATAAGCGGCCAGTTCCGAATCATGCGCAAAAATCGCCCGGCGTCCGATCTGCTCGAGATAATCAATCGCGGCGGCCAGTCCAATCGCTCCGGCAATGTTCGGCGTGCCCGCCTCAAAGCGGTGCGGCGCTTTCTTGAAGGTGCTCTTCTCCAGAGTCACGCTCACGATCATCTCGCCGCCGCCCTGCCACGGCGGCATCGCCTCGACAACTTCCGCGCGAGCGTAGAGCACGCCGATCCCGGTCGGCCCACACATCTTGTGCCCGGAGAAGGCGAGGAAATCGCAACCCAGTTCCTGCACCTCGATCGGCAAGTGTCCCGCGCTTTGCGCCGCATCGACCAGCGTTAACGCGCCGATCGCGCGCGCCTGGCGGCAAAGATCGGCTACCGGGTTGATCGTGCCTAACGAATTGGAGACATGGGTGAAGGCGAACATCTTCACCTCCGGGGTAAGCAATCGCGGAACCTGATCGAGCGCGAGCGTGCCGTCCTCGCCCACCGGCACGAAGCGCAGGCGCGCGCCGGTCCGTTCCGCGATCAGCTGCCACGGCACGAGGTTGCTGTGATGTTCCATTTCGGTCAGCAGGATCACGTCGCCGGCCCGGAGAAATTTTCCACCCCAGACTTGCGCCACCAGATTGATGCTCTCGCTCGTCCCGCGGGTGAAAATAATTTCGTCCGCGCTCGTCGCGCCCAGGTAGCCGGCCACACGCCGGCGCGCCTGCTCATAGGCTTCGGTCGCGCGTGAACTCAGCTCGTGCAGGCCGCGATGCACGTTGGCGTTGTCGTGCTCATAGTAATGGCGGAGCGCATCGAGCACCGCGCGCGGTTTCTGCGAGGTGGCCGCATTGTCGAAATAAATCAGCGGCCGGCCGTGCACCTCCTGATCGAGGATCGGGAAGTCGTGGCGGATCGCGAGCCAATCGATCGAACCATGGGAAAACTGGTGCACGGCATAATCTGCGATGACGCTGGCGGTGCGCCACTTATTTGCATGGGCCGCCTGCGGCAAAATTCGCCGCGCTTTTGCCAAGCGACGGTGAGTCAGGCGACGCTTCGGCGCTCAGAGTTCGTCATGAAACGAGTTATGCCTAACGAACGATGCCGTGCGACCAGGTCCTCCAACGGCCACGCTATCATCCGGAGTCAGTTCAAGAACCGAATGCCGCCGGAGCATTCCTATCCGGCTGCGATGCCGTTAGGGCAGTTTCTTTTCGACTACCTTTACCGCTGCGGCGTCCGCCACAGTTTCGGTGTTCCGGGCGACTTTGCTCTGCCCACTTTTGCCTGGCTCGAGAAATCAAGAATCCAAAGCGTGACCATGACGCACGAGCCCGGGGCCGGGTTTGCCGCCGATGCCTACTCGCGCATCAACGGCATCGGCCTGGTTTGTGTCACCTACTGCGTGGGCGGGCTTAACGTCCTGAACGCGATCGCCGGCGCCTATGCGGAAAAATCGCCCGTCGTGGTGGTGAGTGGCGCGCCGGGTCGCAAAGATCGCGAAAAAGACCCGCTCCTGCATCACAAGGTCAAGACATTCGAAACCCAGCGACGGGTTTACGACGAGGTCACGGTCGCGAGCACGGTCTTGCTCGATGAAGAGCGCGCCGCGGCCGAGATCGTGCGCTGCGTCGATGCCTGCCTGCGTTACAAACGCCCGGTTTACATCGAAGTCCCGCACGACATGGCGGGCCGGCAAATTCCGATCGCGCTCCCGCCGCCGGGCCCGGTCGAGACATCCGATCCGCCGGCCCTGGCCGAAGCAGTGGACGAAACGCTCGCGCTCCTGCGCGCGGCGAAGCGTCCGGTCATCCTGGCCGGGGTCGAGTTGGCGCGTTATCGCCTCGCGCATCTCGTCGTGCAGATCGCGGAAAGGATCAACATTCCGATCGCGACCGATCTTCTGAGCAAGAGCGCGATCCCGGAGAACCATCCGCTTTATCTCGGCGTTTACGGTGGCGCGATGAGTAGCGATGAGCATGTGCGGAAGTATCTGGAATCGTCCGACCTGGTCCTCATGTTCGGGACCTTTATCACCGACATGAGCATGGGCTTCTACACCGCGAAGCTGGATCGCGAGCGGACGGTGCTCGCAACTACGGAACGAGTGAACGTGCAATATCATCGCTACGAATCGATCCAGTTTCGCGATTTTCTCGCTGACCTAACAAAAGTAAAACTTCCCGCAAAATCATTCCGCCATCCCAACCCGCACCCGGTTCCCAGGCCGCTGAAAAACAAGGAGCGCGCTGAGCCGCTCACGGTCGTCGATTTCTTCCGCATCCTTTCGCTCCATCTCGATGAGAACTCTTGCGTGATCGCCGATATCGGGGACGCAATCTTTGGTGCCGTCGGGATCAGGAGTGAGCGGCAGGCGCAATTCATCGCGCCGGCCTATTACATGTCGATGGGCTTTGCCGTGCCCGCGAGTGTCGGTGTTGGCCTGGCCGCGAAAAAGCTCCGGCCTTATGTCGTGGTCGGCGACGGTGCTTTTCAAATGACCGGAACCGAAATCTCCACCGCCGTCCGGCTGGGACTTAACCCGATCGTACTTATCCTGAACAACGATGGCTATGGCACGATGCGAAGGATCCACGAGGGTGGGTTCAACGTCATCACTCAATGGAATTACTTAAAGATCTGCGAATTGGTCGGAGCCGGGGACGCGCGCGCCGCGACCACCAAAGGCGAGCTGGATGACGCCATCCGCGAGGCCGAAGACTCCGGCAAATTAACCGTGATCGAAGTCAAAGTGCCGCGCGAGGACATCAGTCCACAGCTGGAGCGGATTGGGCTTGAAGTGGCCAAAGTGCGCGGCTGGAAATTACCGAGCCGTCACGGTAAGGATGGCAGCGGCGCTTAGGACGCAGGCTGGTGACTGTATTATGAGTGGTTAGGGAGCAAGCACTGCCCCATAGAAGCGACTGGCAAAGCTGCCCGCGTCCGCGTCCACAAATTCCCAGATCGTGCCGGTAAAGGTGTGGGTTTGGAGAGGGACCCAGGTGTGCAAGTCGGTCGAGGCCATGACAGTCACTTCCTGGCCGGGAAAGGCGTCCACGTTGAACCGCAGGACGCCGCCGCTGAGCGTGAGCGAAGCGCCGTCGATCACTGGTGGCTGCAGGCTCGGTGTGACGGTCAGCTTTTGCGGAGCATACAGATAGCGGTTGTTCGCGCCGTCGTTAAGTCGAGCGCATACCGAATAGCTGCCCGGCGGCACGGCAGCCGCGTCGACCGTCACGGTAGGCGGAGCGAGCGAAACCGCGCTGGGTCCCGTTCTCGGCAGAGTCTCGTCATCCACCGCGATTTCATTGCCGTTGTAGGGATTGAAATCCGGGTCGAGAAAAATCTCCAGAGCTATGTCCCCAACCGTTCCCGCTCCCGCCTGATAGTAGAGCGTAGTGTCGATAGACTGACCGGCCGGGATCGTATTCGTGCTTCCGAGCGCAAACAGAATCGGGTTCGGCCATAAGCCGGAATCCGCGGGTAACGCCGTGCGATTGGGCCCTACCCCGCCGCCCAGGTCCCAGTTCTTGTTGAAACCGTCGCTGATCATTCCATTCCCAGTGCCCCCAGGTTCCACGTTGCTCAGCCGATTGCCCCCGCCGATCAGGCTATAAAGAAAGCCGGCTGATGCGCCTGCAATCTCCGTCGATGTCCACCAAGTGCTACGCTGGGTCGCGGTGATGGTGGCCTGGGTGTCGCTGGTCGGCGTAGTCAGATCAATCGTGCCGTGATACCAAAGATGAACATCACTATGGCTCGATGTATAACCGCCGTTCAGATCCAGCAGCTTACGGTTATAAGCGCCAAAGACTGCCTGCCCGTTAGGCACAGTGATGCCGTTACCCAGGTGCTGCCAAAAATTGTCCGCAAACAGGACATTCGTCCAGGTTGTCACCGCCGCGTCGCCCAGGGCCGACACCGGATCCGGATCGAGCGTCGTCACCTGGTCGACCCAGATGCCTTGCGCCCCGAGCAGACGGGCCATCTCCGTGATGACCGAACCGCCGCGGCTGTGGCCGATCAGATGCAGCGGCAGTTCTGTTAGTCGCAGCCCGCCCATCGCCGGAATCAAATTCGGGTCCAGCAGCGCGTTCACCGTCGTCTGCGCCACTTGGGTGGAGGAAGCGCCGCCGACGTTCGAAAGCGTCGACCAATCCAACTTGATCAGAATCTCACCAGAATCGGTCGTGAGCGGGGGCGATCCTCCGAGAAAAGTCGCCGCGTAAAGATACTGCCCGGAGCCATTTCGAGTAATGGAAATCTCGTAGCAACTATAGGTACTGCCGGGAAACGTCGAATAGCCCGGTATTTTGCCCGCCATCGGAATGATCCAGCTGGTCACATCCGACGCGAACCCGTGCGTGATGATCGTGACACCGCCCGCCGTAACCGAACCGATCGAGAAAAGAGAAAGGACAAGTGCCCCAAAAAGGCAGCGCCACGGTAGAGAAATGCGAGTCCGAGTCACAATTTGGAAAGCTTGTATCCGCCCCGCCAAAGGAAATCGAGAAAAAAATGGAGCGCGGCGGATCAGTCTCAAAACCGTCGACCTTCCGCGGAGGAAGCAAGCTTGCCAGTCAGTGGCAACGATCCTCACGCGCGACCTGGAAGACGCTTGCGGAGCTTTTACGACGGGCGGCCGCCCGCACCTTTTCGCCTGAGAAAATAGTATTGCCTTTTGTTCGCCAGCTTCTCAGTCTGCGACTATGAAAACGCCCTTCGTATATCCAGTTCGGAATCAGGATTCGAGATCGCTCCGCTTTGGCGGAAGGTTTCTCGTCGGCACAGCCAGGCTGAAATACCTGCTGTTTCTTGTCTTGTTCGCCGCTCTCCTTTTTGTCAGCGCACAACGTGCGGCAGCCGCCACTCTCACGGTGACCAACGGCTCCGATTCCGGGGCGGGTTCGCTCCGTCAGGCGATCCTTGACGCGGCCTCCGGCGATACGATCAACTTCTCGCTCCCGGCCAACAGCAGCACAATTACCCTGACGAGCGCGGAGTTGCTCATTGATAAGAGTCTAACCATTACAGGTCCCGGCGCTGGTCTCTTGACGGTGCAGCGCAGCACGGCCGGCGGCACGCCGGATTTCCGGATCTTCAACATCACTTTCGGGAACTTCAATGTCACTATCTCTGGCCTGACCCTTGCGAATGGGAGCGCTACCGGATCTGACGGCGGGGGCATTATCAATGGAAGCAATGGTGGCACTCTGACGATGACCAGCTGCACTATCTCGGGCAACGCCACAGACGGTAACGGTGGTGGCATTATGAATGAGAGCAATGGTGGCACCCTCGCCATCACCGGTTGCACTATCTCCGGCAACGTCGCGGGCGGTAATGGTGGCGGCGTTTTTACCGACTTTGGTACGGTGGGGGCTACGAACACCTCCATCTCCTCCAACTCTGCCAGCGACGGCGGCGGCATTTACAACAATTTTGGCACGGTGAGTACAACCAACAGCACTCTTTCCTCTAACTCTGCCAGCAACGGCGGCGGCATTTTCAACAGTGACGCTTCGCTGAACATGACCAGCAGCACGCTCTCCGCGAATTCCGCGACCGGCAGCGGAGGCGGCCTTGATAATCATAACAGCAGCTCGAACGTGACTAACTGCACCGTTTCCGGGAACTCTGCCGACGATGGTGGCGGCATTCTGAGCGACGATGGCGGCACGATCAACGTGATCAACTGCACTTTCTCCGCTAACTCTGCCACGCTTGCGGGCGGTATCGACACTTCCCAGGGTGACGAGTTGGACCTGACCAATACCATCATTGCCGGGAACACAGACACGAGTGGCAGCCCGAATGGCGTCGGCAGCTTCAGCACGGAAGGATATAACTTGATTGGCGACGCCACCGGTATGGATATAACACCTACCACTGGCGACCAGATCGGAACGGCCGCTTCACCAATCGATCCGCTGCTTGGCGCTTTGCAAAATAACGGTGGACCTACTTTCACCCAGGCCCTGCTCTTTGGCAGCCCGGCGATCGACCAGGGCGCGGCCGCAAACGATCCTTCGACCGGCGATCCCATCACGACTGACGAGCGCGGCATGACGCGCCCGGTTGATCGTCCTAAGATCCCGAACGCCACCGGCGGCAACGGGAGCGACATCGGCGCCTTTGAAGTGCAGACGCCCAGCCTGCTCCTTAATATCTCAACCCGCCTCAACGTGCTGACGGGCGACAATGTTCTCATCGGCGGTTTTATCATCACCGGGACCGAGCCAAAGACCGTCGCCATCCGTGCCATTGGCCCATCGCTCGCTAATTCCAATCCACCGGTCACCGGGACACTGGCCGATCCCGTGCTGGAATTGCACGAGCCCGATGGGACCGTCGTGACGAATAATGACTGGATGTCTAACAATGCGACCGATAAAGCTACCATCGTGGCTAACGGACTCGATAAGTATAACAACCTGCCGATCAGCAATCTCGAGTCAGTCATCATCGCCACTCTTCCGCCGGTTAACCCTTCAGTCGCGGGCAGTGGGGAATACACCGCGATCGTGAGCGGCAATGGCGGGGGCACCGGGGTGGGTTTGGTCGAAGTCTACGACCTCGATCAGGCGGCCGATTCGCAACTGGCCAACATCAGCACTCGTGGTTTGGTCCAGACGGACAACAACGTTATGATCGGGGGCTTCATTGTCGGTGGGGGCGGCGGTGGTGGCGCCACCGTGCTGGTGCGGGCCATCGGGCCCAGCCTGACGGGGCAGGGGGTGACTGGCGCGCTGGCCGACCCAACCCTTGATCTCTACGACGTTAACGGCACCGTCATAGCCTCCAACGATAACTGGAAAGACACCCAGGAAGCCGAAATCATCGCGACCGGCATTCCACCGACCGGCGATCTCGAATCGGCGATTGAAGATTTCCTGCTGCCCGGCAATTACACCGCGATCGTGCGGGGAGTTAATAACGCCACCGGCGTCGCGCTTGTGGAAGTATATAACTTGGAGTGAGCGGCTAACGGTTTCGGTAGCTTGTCGAAGAGTGGTAGAACCCATCGACGGGTTCTAAGCTAACTCGGCTGCTTCTGCGAGGAAACCGGCGGCGCGGCCTTCAAACCATGGGCGAAGCCTGCCAGCGAATTCCAGAAATCCAAGATGACCGCCCGACTCGGGAGTCTCAAGAAACAGGCAGGAGTTCTCTTCCGCTTCCGCAAATGGAAAACACTCAGGCGCGAGCAATGGATCGTTCCGCGCATTGAGCAACAAAGTCGGTCGCGTAATTTGCCTGAGGAATTGCCGGGCGCTCGCCTGCTTCCAATAATCGGCGGCATCGCGAAAACCGTGTAACCGCGAGGTGTAGCGATCGTCAAACTCCTGGAAAGTCCGCAAAGCGCGACTTCCGCGCGCGTCGATCTGATCGGGGAAACGCCGTGCTTTCGTTTCGACCTTGGCGATGAGGCTGGCGATAAAGCGGCGGAGATAGATGCGATTGCTCCAGCGCCCGTCCAGTATGCGCGCGCTGGCCGCGAGATCTACCGGCGCCGAGATGGCGACCGCGGCCATGACCGAGCGATGAGGCGGCGCTTCTCCCATATACTTAAGAGTCAGGTTACCTCCAAGACTGAATCCAATCAGCGCGATGCGCGCATAACTCGCGGCCGCCCGATCGACGACCGCTCCCAGATCCTCTGTCGCCCCGCTATGGTAGAGGCGAACGAGCCGGTTTGTTTCTTCCCCGCAGCCGCGAAAATTCCAGGCCAGCACATCCCAGCCGGCCGCCGCCATCGTTGCGGCCATCCCCCTGATGTAGCTCTCATCGGCGGAGCCCTCCAGCCCATGCGACAAGATCGCAACTCGATCGCGACCCCGGCGAAGCCAGCGGAGATCAAGGAAATCACCATCCTCCAGCTCTAACCGCTCCGGCTCGAACCTGACTTCACGAGCCCGTCGCAAAAACGCGCCGACGATAGTCTGGACGTGACCGTTACCGAGAAAAGCGGGCGCCTTGTAAGTGGATATGACAATGGGCATGCAATTGAAAGCAAACCCATCTTACACCGGAAGGAGTGCGCCTGGCGTGATCGTTTTCCTCGGAGGCACATCGCTCCGCCGAGCAGATTGCAAGTTCACTCACTCGCCAAGCCACTCGACACTCTGACTCTGGGCCCGATTTGCATTGCATTTGCTGGCGTAATCTGCGCAAAATTGGAGTATGAGAGTCACGCGCAATTTGTTGTGGGCGCTGGTTGGCGCCGCCCTGGCCGTCAGCGGCCTCGGGGCAATGGGGGACGACACTAATTTCAGCCGGCCACTTATCCAGGTCCATTTTGATCAGTTGGTTCCGACATCTTATCCAACGATCCAGCCAGGTTTTGCTCGACTCCAGCCGACGACACAGCCGCTGATTCAGCCGGGCATTCCGGAAGTTCACATCACGGAAAATCTCATACAATCATTCTCAAGGCCGCTTTTGATTACGAGTGAAAAGCCCACACCGTTTTTGACACCGGCAGATCACCGCGTTCTGCTGCCCCCTGGTCGCAATCCGTTGCAGCCAGGATCGGCCACCCGAGTCATTATTATTCGTCCTGCCCGGCCGGGATTACCGAGCCCGGCTAGAGCGAATGCCAATCACAGGCAGCCAAGTAGAACCCATCTCGTAATTGGGTTCTAGGAGACTGTTGAAGAACAGGAGCGGGTCGCGCGTAGAGGCAGAAGGGGCGGATGGCAAGGAGAGAGCGAGGCGCATCCCTGCAAGGGGCTGGAACGAGCGAGCGACGCTACCAGACGCCCCTTCAGCCTCGCGCCCCACGGGTTGCGTTTTTATTGACCCTGGCCAGCGTTGCTCGCTGGGTCGAGATCGCCAGGATATCGACACTGTGCTCGCGCCTTGGCCAGGGCCAAAAACAACAGCAACGCGACCCACCCCAGTATTTCAACAGTCTCCTAGTCGTTAGGGGAGGCCGCCTGCTCTATCCGTTTTTTTGGCCGCTGGCCTTGGTGTCGAAATAGAGCACGACGAAAATCGCCGCCAGCCATGGCCGCAAGACCGCGTGCACAAGGGTGCTGAGAAATGTCGTTAGGGCCGAGAGAAAATCGGGCGTGCTCGCCGTCGCCATCGACTGGAGCATCGCGGCCGCCTGCTCGACGCTCGTCACACCCCGCATACGGAAAAACACCACCGGCAACTCGATCGCGGCGTTCAAGCCGATGATGACGAGCAGCCAGATGGACGCGATTAGCGCGCCACGATAGAGCGGCCGTTGCATTCGGGGAAGTTCCGTCCTGCTGCGCGCCAGATCTTTGCTCTCGCGCAGCGCATCCATCACCTCCGCGCCGTTGAGGGCGCCGGCCTGCTGCCAGAAAAGAAAGTTAATGAAGAGCCGCGCTACCATGTAGGCAGCGAAGAGCAGCAGACAAAGCATGAGCAAGAGCGAGCTCACGGCGGCCGCGCCGGCCGCGAGCGTGAGCGCGACAAGCATCGGGATGATCGTCCAGAGAAAATAGCTTCCGTAAACGATCAGCCCGAGGACAAACATCCGTGTCCAAAGCGGTTTCGCACGGGTCAGAACTTCGCCCAGGCCCGGGTTTCGCCCGGCGTAAAGATCCGCCGAAAGCAACTGCATCCCGGCGAGCGAAAATGGCCAGGCGATCACGAGCAGCATCAACATCAGGAAGGCGACGGTGGCGCTTACCATCACTGTGATCGAGAGTCCGCCGTGCTTCGGCATTTCCAGAAATGGCGCAGCGAGCTGAAGAAAAAAGGCGGGGACGGCAACGAGCAGCGCAAGCACAAAGAACCGAACAAATCCCTCGCGATAGACGCGCCAGCTCGCACCAAAAACTTCGCCGAAACTCAATCGCCTGACGACCGGCGGCAGGGGGAGCGTCGCCACTTCGTCGGCAAAAATCTCCGGCAGCTCACCCGCCAGAATCCAACGATCGCTTCCCGGCTCGCGGACTTCGTTTTCGGGGATCAGGCGGCCTTCGCGCTTCCACTCGCGCAATTCATCGAGATCAACCGGGCCATATTCTTTCCCCTGAACCCGCACGACCCAGGCATCGGCTTGATTTCTTTCGACAGGATTCACAGGACAACGAGGATTTCGGAAAGCGCTGTTGCACGTTCCACTTCCCGTCCTGACAATCCAGTAAATCCTGTTCCCATTTTTTTGTGAAACTTCTCCTGATCGACGGCCACTATTACGTTTACCGGTCCTACTTCGCGATCCTCCACCTCTCCAATTCCCGCGGGGAGCCGACCAACGCAATCTTTGGATTCACCAAGACCCTTCGGCTGATGCTGAAACATCTTCAGCCCGATCTGGGCGCGGTCGTCTGGGATCGCGGCTTGCCGCAACGCCGGACCGAGCTGCAACCCGGTTACAAGGAAACGCGTAAGGAAATGCCGGCGCCAATGGTGCCGCAGCTCGACATCATCCAGCAACTGACGCCCTGGCTCGGCTTCAAGAATCTCTCCCTCCCCGACACGGAAGCGGACGATTTGATGGGCTGCTACGCCGTTAAGGCGCGCGAGCGCGGGATCGATGTGGTCCTGGCGACGAACGACAAAGACCTGTTTCAGCTCGTGAATTCGAACGTGAAGGTTTACAGCACAGCCAAGGCCGATCTCGCTTCGCCCAAGGACGCGTTCGTGTTGTTGGGCGCGGAAGAAGTAACCGCAAAGTGGGAGGTGCCGCCGACGCTCATCGGAGACGTTCTCGCCATTTCCGGGGACGCAGTTGATAACATCCCCGGGATCGGGGTCGGCCGGAAAGCGGCTGCAAAGTTGCTTCGCGAATTCGGCGGCCTCGAGGCACTTTTGCACGGGATCGATCAAATCAAGACACCCAGGACCCGGGAAAAACTCGCGGCCGGTCGCGAGCGCGTCCTGCAAAATCGCAAGATGGTCGAACTCGATTGCGATCTGCCGTTGCCAGTCCCGATCGACGAGTTGCGGATCACGCCCGATTATCCGCGGCTGATCGAATCGATGGAGCGCTACGAGTTTAGATCGCTTCTCCAGGAAGTGCGCGACGAAACCGTCCGGGCTGGTCGCCATATCCAGGGCGAACTGCTGTAAGCGCCTCGCTGCGCGCGCCATCCAAGATCTGCCCCTGTCGCCCGCCGAAAAATGTTTTGAACGCGGCCAAACGCCCGCTGTCTATTCCCACTGGTTAAGGCGATTCGGGCGGTGGCACGTTCTCGCATTCGAAGGTTTCTCCGCGTGCCCTGCCCGGATCTTTTTTTTGTACCGGCGGCTTGTTGCCCGGCATTCTTCCCGCATTGTTCCATGGGTCGGCAACGCTACCCGCGGCGGGCTGACATCCAGCCATGGCCATGAATTTCTCCAACGACGACCTGCAATTGATCGACCTTGCCCTGCGCGAGGACGTCGGCAGCGGCGACGTCACGAGCGAGTATTTCGTCGGCGAAAACGATCAGGCCTCCGCGCGTGTGATCGCGAAAGAGCGCGGCATCGTCGCTGGAACGGAGGTGGCGGCGGAGGTTTTCCGGAGGATCGATCCCGGGCTGCGGGTTGAGATTGTGCAACAGGATGGTGCGACCGTGGCCGGTGGAACCGCGGTGCTTGAAGTCCGCGGCCGCGCTCGCTCGATCCTCACCTCCGAACGGGTCGCGCTCAATTTTCTCCAGCATCTGAGCGGCGTCGCCACGCTCACGCGCCAATTCGTCGAGACCGCCGGTCCCAACGGCGCAAGGATTCTCGATACCCGCAAAACCACGCCGGGCCTGCGTAAGTTTGAGAAAGCGGCCGTCATTGCGGGCGGCGGAACAAACCATCGATTCGGCCTCTTCGACATGGTGTTGGTGAAAGACAACCATCTCCTCGCCCGCGACGGTCTTTTTCGCTTAAGTGCCGCGATCGAACGGGTGCGGCAGGAGCGGCCGGGGCTGAAAATTGAAGTGGAAGCGGACAACCTTGATCAGGTCCGCGCGCTGCTCGAGGTCCCGGGTGTGGAGGTGATTCTGCTCGATAACATGCGCGGAACTCAAATGCGTGAGGCGGTCGCGATCGGCAAGGGCAAGGTAAAATTCGAAGCGAGCGGCGGGGTGAATCTGCGCAACGTGAAACAGATTGCGGCGACCGGCGTGGATTTCGTCTCGATCGGCGCGCTCACCCATTCCGCGCGCGCGATCGATTTTTCGCTGGAGCTAACCCATGTCGCGGCCTGATCGCCCGGCGGCGAGGGAACTTTCCGATCGCCTGATCGCCGCCGAACTGCGCGGGTCGTTAGGCGAAAATGTCATCGGCCGGCGCATCATCGTTCTGGAATCGACTCGCTCAACCAACGATTTCCTCCTGCAAATGCTGACCCCGGAGGTGCCGGAAGGCCTTGTCGTTTTCGCGGAACATCAGACCGCCGGACGCGGGCAACGCGGGCACCATTGGGCCTCGGCTGCGCATCTCGGCCTCTGGTTTTCGATCCTGCTCCGGCCGCAGCTGCCGCTCGCGGAATCCGCTCGCCTAACGAACTGGGCGGCGCAGGCGGTGGCGACGACGATTCGAAGCGAAACCGGACTCGATCCAGCCCTCAAGCCGCCTAACGACGTCTATCTCGGCGCTCGAAAAGTCGCGGGCGTGCTGGTCGAAACGAAGGCCGGCCGGGCCAGCGAATTCACCGCGATTGCCGGCATCGGCGTGAACCTCAACCAGACGCTGAACGATCTTCCCGCAGAACTGCAAGAGCACGCCGGCTCACTCGCCATGGCGCTCGGGCGAACGATCAAACGTGGCCCCTTTGCAGTTGCGCTCCTGCGCGAGTTGGAGCGGACGCGCGATTTCGCGTCCTCGAATCAACCCTCCGCGCCCACTTCAGCCAGCCATTGCCGATAAATCTGCGGCGAGATTTCCGAGGGCTTGATTTCGCTCCGGCCGCCCCAGAAGACATTGGTGTAGCTCACGGGAATACCGGCAGCCGCGAGATGCCGATCGATTGCCGCCTTGTGTTTGAGGAGGAGCGACTTGTCCGTCCCGTGCGCGACCGCCATGATGTTAACGTTGCGAAATTCCGGCCCGGCTTCCCGCCAGTAACAATGGGTCAGAATCTCATGCCGACCGACTTCGCCGCCGGTCTCGATTTCGCGCCCCGGCGGCACGGCCCAATGAAAAAGGGCGTTGAACCGGGTGACCCGCACTCCGCCCGCCGATGGCTTCACGTGCTCGAGAAAAGTCGAGAACCGTCCAATGATTTTGCGCTTTGTCAGGTCTTCGGCAACCGCGCAAAACTCCTCCAGCGATACACCCGCCTCCTCAGCCCGCTCGACCCAGGGCGATTCGTGAATTTCCTCCGGCCTGAACTCGCGCTTTAGTGCTGTCAGCACCGTCCACTCCTTTTCCGTCAAGACTGCCGGTTGCACGACGATCATCCGGGCGGGTTCATCCGCCCTCGTTCCCGGCTCAATTTTTTTTCGTCTCACATGTCCCACACCCAAAGCGAAAATGCCCTTCGCCGGCATCAGGCGGAAATGCTCGGCATTGACAATCCGGGAAAGGATTTCGCCATGTCGCTGCAGCGAAAAACCGTGTGGTACTTTCAAGGTCGTCCAGAGTTTGTACTCGGAGCCAGGGGTGACCGCATCCGTCGAACGCAAAACCACGTGTCCGGAAAACGGATCGTGTTGCGACATCCAGTCGAAGGCCGCGTCGATCTTTTCCGGCGGCACTTTCCAGGCGGTGAGCGCTCCATCCGCGAGGTTGGTTGCGAGCAGCGTCTGGCGGACGCGGCGAACGGTTCCGGCCTTCAGCATCGCAATAATCCGCTCCAGGACCGTCGTGACCGGCAACCCGGCGCGTTCTGCGATCTCGGTAAATGGCTCGCGCACAAAGCCGGCGACCTTGTCCTCGGAGATGGCGAGGATGCGCGCGTTCACCGGGTCGTTATGCTCGACCGGTCTCGTTTCGTTAGGCAAAATGCTCATGCCGAGGCGCAGCAGAAGACGGCGAGAAAATGGCAGGCCGTGCCAAGAAGGACAAACAAATGCCAGACGAAATGGGTGTAGCGGCTGCCCTGGCTGACAAAGAAAAAAACGCCGCTCGTATAAGCGACACCGCCGGCAACCAGCCAGGCCAGACTCGGGAGAGGCACATGCAAAATCAGGGGCCGGAATGCAATCAGAATCAGCCAACCCATCCCGAGATAGAGCGTCATCGAAAGTTTTTTCCGGCGCTCCGTGCCGTGAACGCTCTTCAAGACCACCCCAAAGATCGCGAGCGCCCAAACCAGCACGAGAATTGACCAACCCCACGCGCCGCGCAGAGGCCCGAGCGTGAAAGGCGTGTAGGTACCGGCGATGAGCAAAAAAATCGCGGAATGATCGATCACCTGGAAGACTGATTTGACCGCGCCGCGCGGCCAGGCGTGATAGAGCGTCGAGCCGAGATAGACGAGCAACATCGCGGCGCTGAAGACGCCCGCGCCGATAAAGAAGAAACGATCACCGCCGCGCCAGGCGGCGAACATCAGGATCGGCGCACCGATCAAAGCCGCGATCAGCCCGACACCGTGGCTGATGCTGTTGGCGAGCTCTTCGCCGAGAGATTGATCCCACCTGGAATGATGGTGCGGTAATTCGGTGGCGTTCATGTCTGGCGCAAATCGCGCGGACCTAACTCTTACGCTCGCGCCGCGATCTCGAAAGCGAAAAAGAATTACTAAGCGCGTCGTGCCCCTCTGCGAATAAATTGATCGAATGCCAAGGGCGATCTTTTTCGATGCCGCCGGGACGCTGATTCGCCTGACGAAAAGCGTCGGAACGAATTACGCGCTGGTGGCCGAAAGACAGGGGCTTGTGCTTGATCCCGCACAATTGGATCGGGCCTTTGCCGCGGTCTGGAAGGAAATGCCAATGCGTCCCGCGACCGGCGAACCGCGCGAAGACGACGACAAAGGATGGTGGCGTGAGCTGGTGGAACGCCTGCTCGATCACGTTTCGCTGCAGGTTGATCCGCTCGATCGCGACACATTTTTCGAGGCCGCTTACGGGCATTTCGCTGAAGCCGGCGTCTGGGAGCTTTACCCCGAAGTGCCCGAAGTGCTCGAAGCTCTGGCGCCTCGTTTCGAACTGGCAGTCGTTTCCAATTTCGACGGTCGCCTCCGGATGATCCTCGAACACCTTTCACTCTCCAAGTATTTCGGGCACCTTTTCATTTCCAGTGAATTGGGCGCGGACAAACCCGATCCAATGATTTACCGGCGTGCGCTCGAAATCCTCGGTCTGACGCCGAAGGAAGTGTTGCACGCCGGCGACGACCCGGCGCGCGACTGGGCGGCAGCGAGTGCCGCCGGGCTCGAGGTCTTTCGTCTTAATCGGCGCCACAACACGTTGCGCGATCTTTCGAGGTTGCTGTTGTAGGGCAGCGTGCTTGCTCTTTGAGTGGTGGGGCAAGCGAAGCGCCGCCCTGCGACTCGCACCTCAGGTTGCGCGTGGTGGCGAATTATCGTAAAGCCTGAGACTCGCGTTTGGGTTGGTAGCTCAATGGTAGAGCAGCGCCCTTTTAAGGCGTTGGCTGCGGGTTCGAGTCACGCCCAACCCACCCTATAGAAATTCGCTCTCGAATCCGGTCGGTGTCACACATCGACTGTCACACTTCCGCACGGACGGAGGCCTACCGTGAGTGCCATTTGCTCGCGGGAATACGCTCTGAGGACGGATGCCAGCGCGGCAGCGCCGGCATCCGTCCCGGGCTTGTCAAAGAGCCATAATAGACCGTTCGGAAGCATCACCTTCATGTGCGGAGCGGGTTTGGCAAAGGTCGTTACGCCTTCCGATTTGCCCGCGCGACGAAAACAAGGGGTGAAGAAGCGGTCGGAAGTGACGTGTTTTTCGGATCGATCTCGTCAGAGGCTTCGTATCAAAATGGCGAGTGTCGTCCGAAGCGATTTACCCTTGTTTTGCACGTTGACGTATCCATCCGAGTGGACGTGGGACGTGAAATTATGGAAGCGACACCTGAAGATTTTTTCCCAGCGTTTTCTGAGGCGCTGGCAGCACGGCGGTTTTGTTTGGAAATTGGAATTTCAGAAGAGAGGCGCACCGCATTTTCATCCGTTCGTGTGGGGCATTTCTAATTGTGATTATCGTGAGTTCATGCACTGGATCTCAGACGCCTGGAACGAGATTGCCGGTGATGGTGATCCAAATCATTTACTCGCGGGTACGCGAATTGAGCGACTGCGACATGCTAAAGCAGCGATTCGGTACGTTAGCGGGTATGCATCGAAGACAGATCAGACGCGCCCCGGGGAAAAGGTGGGGAGGTATTGGGGTGTTGTTGGTCGTGATCGGATTCCTTGGGGGCAACCAGCGTCCATAACCCTCGACAAGCAGCAATCGAAGGTAGTACTTCGGACAGTGCGCCGTTTCATGATTTCGGTGAATCGGGAATCGCGAATCAATCGAACGGCAAGACTGGTTGGATTAGACCCAAATCAAGTTAGTGCTTACGGCTGGTTTCAGAGAGAGCGTTTTCATTACGGCAAACATTTGCGAGGTGCAGGAAGGAAGCTGCCACCGAAGCTACGGTTGCGAAATCTTCGTTCGATGAACGTCTTTCTCGATGCAGATTTTTGGATGGCGAAACTGCAGGCAGTATTTGGCCCAGCGGACGCGGATCGACATTTTTCTTGCCGGGATCGACAGGACTAGCCAATGTGCGGGGCTGTGGCGTGGCAACCGTTCAGTAACCATTTCCGCCAGTCTTTCGACCACGGTTATCGGTACCTGGACCGGTGCGGCGAATTCATGGTCCGCGCCGTGACTGAACTGAATTTCATCTCCGGTGACATTCAAGTTATCGGAGCGAAACTAGAAAAGCCTGAGTCGGGAATCAAAGCGGCTGTTGATGCAAACGCGTTGGTTGTCACGCAAGAGCAACCGTTGGACGGAGGCGATTTTTTTGAGGCATGCCAAAGTCTGTCGAATCTTGCGATACAGCTGTTTGAGCCGACAAAAGTCGCCTCGAACGGGTTCGCTCAGAAGTTGTACTGGGCTTTTTCGTCTGCAGAGGCGGCTTTGAAGGCTACTCTCAAATTGGGAGACGCATCCCAGGATAAGTTGTCAAAAGAGTTTGGAATGACGGCGTCACATAAGCACGTGGAATATCATTTTAAGAGCGGCAGCTACGAACTTGGCGTAACCATTCAGCCGGTCACTTTTGAACGGGTAGCGAGGACGCATTTTAATGCCAAGTTTCGATCTTCGGAAGAACAGCGGCGCCGAATCGACAGGCTTAACAAACGCGCTGATCGCGTCGAATTCGGCGCAGCTCATGCTTTAATGCTGGACCTGGATCTGATAGAACATGAGCCTCCAAGTGGTTCATTGCAAAAGCATTACGATTGGTTGATGCAACTGAAGAAACCTGCTGATAAGATATTCAAAATCGAATGACCGTAGACATTGCTCCCTATTCACGAAAGGCGGAGGTGCATCCCAACCGGGGTTCAGATTCCATGGTTGCGGCGACCGCCGGTACATCGGTTGTCGTGTATTCGGGGCGGAAGAAGTCAGGTGAAGGCTTGATTGCAGGGCGCACGTCATCGGACGAAGGGCGCGAAGACTATTACTCATTTCGCGTCGGCCCTGTTCGACAAAGCCATGGTGGAATGCCGCGTAACGCTGAGAAGGTGGTTCGCCGCATTCAGGGTTTTGTTGTTGAGGACGAAGGCGAAGAATACAAGGTCGGTTTAGTGGATGGCGACGAAGCAACGTATTATTACATGCCAGCATCCGCATTTCGGAAAGCCGGGATCAGTGCGCCCAATCAACCGTTTCAGATGGATGAGATTGAAGTCGAGATTTCCGGGGGTCGGAAATTAACGGGCTATGCATTCACCCCGCTAGCAGGTGCGTCGGATGTATTTAACGATGCGATCGATTTAACAGATGAACGCAGCCGCAAACTCAACATCATCTTCAAAAAGTACGGCGAAGCTTCGCCTTGATTTTTTCGAATCGGCTGACGGCGAAACAATAATCATTGAATTCCCTGATGAGGGCGTGGGAATTGTCGACGCGCACCCATCCCTGCAGACCAGTCGCCCGGGCATACTGGACCTGGTTGGCAACAAGGAAATTCACTTCGTTTGCCTTACGCATCCTCATTTGGACCACGGAATAGATCTAATCCCAGTACTGCAGACGCGTCGACCGATCGGCGCCTTCTGGCATACGAGTCCGAGCGTCTCATCGTTTGTCTATCACTGCGCTACCGAGCGGCCGAATTATCCAAGTCCGGTTCGCAAATTTGTGAATCTCCTGGCGGATGGCTGGGCAGATTTTCTTTTAGACCTGTACGCTGCCACGGAGAATTTACCGGTCAGGACCTTGCATTCGGGGATACAGCCGATTGATATTGCAGGCGCGCGGATTTGGATTCTCGGTCCGGACGAACAGGTCGCTGAGCGTTTCGTGAAGGCGTACAAACAACGGGCAAGCAACATTTCTAAAGCGCTTCCCAGTCCGAATCTTTTGTCGGCGATTCTAGCTATCGAGTTTAATGGGATATTGGTAATCCTCGGTGCAGATGCCCTAAAAACGGGGTGGAACGATGCGATTCGTGTGCACAAGGCCGCTGGTTTGCCCAAGGCTCTAATATTTAAAGTTCCTCATCATGGCGCTGCGAACGCGTTGGCGCTGGAACAAAATCGAAAGAACTACTTCGACCTGTTGAGCAAAGATCCGTCAGCGGTATCGGTCTTGTTCGCGGGAGATTCAAAACATCCTGACAAGAAGGTATTCGATCATCTTCGCACCCGAACGAACCTAATCTGCCTTTCTAATGGGCAAAAAGGAGCTCAGGGTTCTGTCAACCCCTTAAACATAAATATTCCCGGCGCCAGAGCGGTGCGGCGTTCTTACATCTGCCAACCGCAAGTCAGTGTGGAGATTGGTTCAGGTGGGATGCCGAAAATATTGCGGGGATTTAGCTGTCACGTGTGCGCTTGAGAGCCTGTTCCCCCCTAGAGTTTTGGCTACACCTTTGGGGCGATGCCAAAGGTGTTCCCAAACAATCTCTCATCGAAACGTCGATGCGAACATACCTGGAAAAGGGTTGACAAACGTCTCTAGTTGGTTGACTATTGGCCTTGTGGGCACCCAGAAGAAGAGAGCAAGAGTTCGGGCAGGGAGGGCCGGGATTCAAGAGGACGCGATGCATCGGGGCGAGGAGGATCATTCCGAATATCTGTGGTGCTTGCATTGTTACCGGGCGTACCGCTGGGGGGAATACCGCCTGATCAATGGCCTGCAGATGTGCCCGTATGACGGCTGTAATGGCGACACTTTCATCGACGGCTGGACATGGGAATCGGTACGCGAGAGCAACCCGAAGTACCCGAAGATTCCGAAGCTGGGGCACGTGTACGAGCTGAATCGAACCCCGGGCGACCTTGATGGCGAGCTTCGGGAATTTCAACGTGCATCGAAATACGCGGGTGGATTGCTGCCTCAGGCGCAGGCCGCGCGGATTCTCGGGCTTAGTAAGCAGCGCGTGAACGCGCTTATCGCAGAAGGGCGGTTAATGGAGCACGATTTTTTCGGCAAGAATTTCATTTCTTGCGCCGACATATGGGCGTTCAAGAGGATCGAACGGCCTCCCGGGAGACCGAAAAAGAGGCCAAGTAGCGATTCCCACCCACGAATCTCCCTGAGTCATGTCCCGGTATTCGATGCTGATGCTTGAACCGAGGCTGCTGAGACCTGCGGACGCAGCGGCGTATGTCGGCGGCGAGGGCATGTTGAGCCGTTTCGTTCGTTCTGGCTGGCTTCGGCCAGTGGTCCAGCGGAAGAAGTTGACCCTCTACAAGCGCCTCGATCTGGACCTCTGCTGCAGTCGCTTAGAAACCGGAGATTTCCCGGAGGGCTGACGCAGCGAAAACGCCTTCTCAATCCCGTGATCATCAGCCGTCAAATGACCATAATGTTTCTGCACGGTCGCCACTTCATCACCGAGCCAAACAGCTACTTTGTAGATGCTTTCGCCAGCGGAAACGAGGAGGCTCGCAAATGTATGCCTCATCACGTGAGGCGTCACCCATTCGCAACCTTGATCCTTCATGTAGTTGGTGTGGGGAATTCGGGGTCAGAGCTTCCTATTGACACTGGCGGAATGATTGAGAGGATGAGCCGAGATAGCTCGGCCGCTGCGAATCGAGCACGAAGGAGCTGCTCTCCCCGCTATTTTGCACACTCCCAAGCGCCTGAAACGAATGCCTGCGCGATCCTGCGACGTGCCCGCGACTTTCTCGGGACGTATGGGACGGGTTTTCGAGGGACCGAGCACGAAAAAGAACGTAGAGGATTGTGTTGCTGCGAGGCAGCGGTCAGAATTGACAGACCAAAGGGACACGGAAGAGACTCCAAAATGAGTGCGACGCCGAATCCAGCAGCTTTGCTTGCTGCCTTGAGGTTTGCCGCGCAGAAGCACAGCGGACAGCGGCGCAAGGACTCCGACGCCTCGCCCTACATCAACCATCCGATTGCTGTGGCTGAGGTCTTGGCTCGTGTCGCTGGGGTCACCGATTTGGCGACGCTTCAGGCAGCGATCCTCCACGACACGATTGAGGACACGCAAACCACACCGCAGGAGTTGGACGAGCAGTTCGGGCAGGAGGTGCGCTTGCTGGTGGAGGAGGTGAGTGACGACAAGAGTTTGCCCAAGCAGGAGCGGAAACGGTTGCAGATCGAGCACGCGCCGCACTTGTCAATCCGGGCAAAGCAAATCAAGATCGCCGACAAGATTTGCAACTTGGGCGACGTTTCGCTCACCCAGCCCGTGGGCTGGACGTTGCAGCGCAAGCGCGACTACTTGGAATTCGGCGAGAAAGTGGTGGCTGGTTGCCGTGGTTGCAGTCCGCAGCTTGAGCAGCAGTTTGAAGCCGTTGTGAACGAGAAAAGAAGGGCACTTCAGGCAGCCGCCTAACGACGCGCTGGACTATCGAAATGGCCTCGGGCCACTGAAGAGCACCGGAACAAACCGATAATGATCGGATTCACTCGCCTCGAACGCATTAGAGCTGAAGAGCCGAGCGCCGGGCGGAAGCAGGGGTTGTGAATGAAGTTGTGCGAGATGCTGCTGATGTTCCACGAAATACTGACCGAATAGATGAAACCGAGGATCAGCACATCGCGAAGAAACAGGCGCAATGCAGAAGGGCCGCCAAGACTGGGACCGCATCCCAGTGGGTCTAGGCAAAAAGCCGAGATGAAGTCTGGAGGCGTTCGCTGGCGATATTTGAATTTATCGTCTTGTTCCCGATCTCTGATCAGGTCAAAACCTTGGCCGGATCTTCGAAATGGCGCCTGCAATTCATGCGAAGGACCTAGCCTCAGGCTCCAACCTTTGCCGCGGCACAGCAAGCCACTCGGCGACCTCGTTGAGGTTGGGGAACACCTTTACCCTGAGAGGCGAGTGGGCGGTCACAACGGAGTGAATCTGCACATAACGCCGCGCGGCCGCGTTGGTGACGTAGAAAGCTGACTTGACCGGTGGCCGGCCCATGTAGATGCGACGGCGGTGCAGGGCGATTCGATAGACAAAGCGCTCGTCCAGATCGAGCGCGTCCAATTTCGAGGTGTCGGTGAAGCGGTTGAAAGGTTGGGCTACCAGGTCTTCCTCCCGGTCGAGGAATCTCACCACTCTAACCACCGTCTTTTGGTCGAGAATTCTACGCGGCCGGAAGACCATGAGTCGCAGATCTTCGTGGAAGAAAACGTCAGGTGGAAGCTCCCTTTTCATCTCGCATTCTCAAGACACCCTCGGCAACGAGCAGCGGCGCCGCCGTTTGCCATATTGCGTCGATGCAACCATAGACGTCCAAGAAATACCTTTCCGGAGATCCAATCAGGTATGGGACCTAAGACCTATATTGGCGACCGACAGAGGAAACGCGCTGGTCCCACCATAAAGATAGAGGAGTGGCCTGAACG
>JBOHXL010000128.1:0-24122 GCA_050736975.1 Chthoniobacterales bacterium
CTGTGAAATCATGCGCGGCGAAATGCCGGTTCGCCAGAGAAGCGCCGGCGGGTTGTCGTATTTTTCAAGTGGTTCGCTCGGGAGCGGTTTCGCTTGACCGGTTTGAGCGGAAGCGATGGCGAAGCCAGACAGGAAAACGAGAGAAGCGAAGAAGCAGGCCTTGGACATTTGAAGACGAATCATCATAAAAGATTACCCATTGTAAGCGTCAGGATTACCGGAGAAGGAGGTGCCATGTCAAGGCAAAAGGCCTCAACCCCTCGGTTATTCGAGGCCGATATGACCTATTCGTCGTAAGTTTTTGCTTGTTCTTTGTTCATGCCGTGGAATCGCCGGTGCTGTGATCGGCGATCTGGAAACGGAGGAAATCATGGATCGCCCGCAAGGCTTGGGACTGGCCTGTGCTCGAAAAGAGTTCCCGATCTGTTTGTCCCTTTCCCTCTTTACTTGGGTTTGTGAGAAGGCCGGTCGCTGCTAACCTGATTCGCGATGGATAAATCGAGAGCAACTTTTGAGGCCGCGGACTTCTATCATCTCGACGAATTGCTGACGCCGGAAGAACGCCGCATCCGGGATCGCGTGCGCGGATGGGTGGAGGATCGCTTTCTCCCGGTAATTGTGCCGCATTATCGCGACGGCACATTTCCCCTCGAGCTTGTGCCGGAGCTGGCCGAACTCGGCGCCTTCGGGCCAGCGATTAAGGGTCATGGTTGCGCCGGACTGGGGAGCGTTGCTGCCGGACTAATGATGCAGGAACTCGAACGCGGCGATAGTGGACTGCGTACCTTTGCCTCTGTCCAGGGCTCGCTGGCCATGACGGCGATCGATCTCTTTGGATCGGAAGAACAAAAAAGCCGCTGGCTGCCGGCGATGGCGCAGGGGACGAAGCTCAGCTGCTTCGGACTCACCGAGCCGGACTTCGGCTCGAACCCCGGCGGTCTTCGCTGCCGCGCGGAGAAGAGCGCTGATGGTTATCGGTTGACTGGGGCGAAGAAGTGGATTGGCAACGGCACAATTGCCGATGTCGCGGTGGTCTGGGCGAAGGTTGGCGGCGAAGCCAGCATCGACCCGGAGAGTGCCGAGGCGATTCGCGGTTTCCTGGTCGAAAAAGGAACGCCCGGTTTCACCGCAACACTTATGGAAGGCAAACTCTCACTGCGCGCGGCGTTAACTGCTGAACTCGAATTTGATAATTGCCTCGTGCCGGAAAGCGCACTGTTGCCAGGGAGCGGAGGGCTACGTTCGCCCCTCACCTGTCTCAACCACGCTCGTTACGGCATCGCCTGGGGCGCGATCGGCGCGGCCATGGCGTGCTATGCCGAAGCGCGGCAATATGCGATGGGGCGCGTGCAATTCGGCCGTCCCATCGCCGGCTTTCAACTGGTTCAGGAAAAGCTGGCGCGCATGCTCACGGAGATCACCAAGGCCCAGTTGCTGGCGCATCGCCTCGCGCAACTGAAAGACGCCGGCGCGGCCCGGCACTATCACATTTCCATGGCCAAGATGAATAATGTCGAAATGGCGCTCGCGGCCGCGCGCAACGCCCGCGACATTCTCGGCGGCGTCGGCATCCTCGATCAGCATCAGTGCTTCCGGCACATGTGCAATTTGGAAAGCGTCAAGACCTACGAAGGTACCCATGACATTCATCTGCTCGTGATTGGCCAGGAAATTACCGGTATCCCTGCATTTGTTGGCTGATTGTCGCGCTTCCGAAAGTTTTGTGGTTGACACGTAGGCGGACTTTTCGGCACCATCCGCGCTACATTACAAAACTGATATGAAATTCGCCATCAACTTCACGCCTTCAATCCTGCCGCGCCGTTTCTTTGCCATCCTCGGCGGGGTCACACTAACCTTGGTATTCCTCGCGCCCATTTCGGGAGCCAGTGCACAAAGCCTTACCGGCCAGCAGGACGTGGCGAACGCTCGCTGGCAGAAACTTGTCAATCAACCTCCCTTTCAAACAGATACCGCTCTTTTGCTGACTGACGGCACCGTGATGGTCCATCAATACAGCAGCCCAAACTGGTGGCGGCTCACCCCCGATAGCAGCGGCAGTTACCTCAACGGCACCTGGTCGCAACTCGGTTCCATGGTCTCGAATTACGGACCGCTCTATTTCGCTTCCGCCGTTCTGCCGGATGGCCGCGTCCTTGTGGAAGGGGGAGAATATAACTTTGGTTCGCCGGTCGAGACAAATATGGGCGCCATCTACGATCCTACGACGGATGGCTGGACGACGGTTACTCCGCCTGCCGGGTGGTCGACGATCGGAGACTCTCCCTGCGTCATCCTGAGCGACGGCACTTTTATGCTTGGGCGGAATTCGTCGAAACAACAGGTTCTGTTTAACGCTGCTACCCTAACCTGGACCGCGGTCGGCACCGGGAAGGCCGACAATTACTCCGAAGAAGGCTTTTCCCTGACACCTGGTGGCTCGGTTCTACTCGTGGATACGGCGGATGGCACCAACTCGGAAATATATAATCCTTCGACTAGCCAGTGGACCACTGCAGGTAGCACCATCGTGAAGTTGGCCGATCCCTCCAGCCTCGAGATCGGGCCCAAAATTCAGCGTCCCAACGGCACGATTGTCGCCTTTGGAGGAACGGTTCACAATGCCATCTACAATACCGCGACCGGCACATGGGCCGCAGCACCTGACTTCCCGAATGGAAATGATATGGCCGACGCCCCGGCCAGTTTGCTGCCGGATGGCAACGTCCTTGTTTTCGTAAGCCCGGGTGTTTTCCAGACCCCTGCCACGTTCTACGTCTTTGACGGAATCACCTTCACCCAGGCTCCGTCCACCCAAAGTGCAAGCCGCCTTACATCCTACCAGGGGCGGACGCTGCTCCTCCCGAGTGGCCAGGTCCTGTGGCTGGTCGCCGACGGCCAAACGATCGATGTGGAAATCTACACTTCAAATGGCAGACCAAACGCCGCCTGGGCGCCGACGATCACTTCTGTCCCGCGCACCTTGACTCACGGAAACTCCTATCAGATTTCCGGCACCCAATTCAATGGTCTGTCCTGTGGGTCCGATTATGGTGATGACGCCACCATGGCCACCAATTATCCGCTGGTTCGGATTACCAATACGGCTACCGGGCATGTCTTCTACGCCCGCACCCACGATCACAGCACGATGGGGATTGCCACGGGGAGCACGATCGTTTCGACCACCTTCGATGTTCCCGTCGGGATCGAGACTGGACGAAGCAATCTCTCCGTTATCGCCGACGGCATCGCCTCGAAAGCCACACGAGTGACCATCCAGTAGGCGCCGCGCGGGGGAACGGTAACCGAACTGTTACCGTTCTCTGCTTGAACGCTTGCTATTCGGGCGGGAAAACTCCTGCCATGAAAACAAGCGACCGGCCGATAACTTTTCCCTCGATTCGACTACCAGGAATACTGAGGCGAACGCTACTCTGCTGTGCCGCGGTGCTGATTTCGTTTGTTGGGCACGAAGCCCAGAGTGCAGAAAATCCAAACACGGTGCCCACTGGCGTCATTGTGCATAGTGAGTTCGGGGGACAGATTTTCGGCTTTGATATCGATCAGGCCGGAAACGAAGGCGTCCTCTGCGAAGCGCAGGATATCCAGGGCGGCAAGGTTCTGGCGGCGATCGAGACTTTCGATCAAACGACGGGTGCGATCATTAAAGTAATCAAAAGGACGCAAACGCACGATGACTTTATCACTTTGGGTGTGGTCGGCAATTCCGTCGGGTTGGTCGAACACGAGCACCCGATCGCCCTTCTCAATGTTGTGCGCACCTTTGTCACGCTCAATCCTCTCAGCCGAAACAAGATCACCGGCCAATGGACGCCACCGCTCGATACCGGCCACCTCGTTTCGGCCGTCAGCCGTAACCAGGGAGCCACAAATGTCGCGGTATTCGCGATGGATAACACGAGTAACTTCAAGCCAACCGTCTTTAGCTCGAACGTCGCTGCAAATACCTTTGGTCCGGTTATCACCATCACCGACCAGGACTTTACCTCGGGCGCGGACCCCGGCCTGGCCTATAACAGCGCGACTAACCAGGCCGTTCTCGGCCATGCGACTCTGGGTAATCCGTTCGTGCCCGGCAAAATCGCCAAGGTTGACCTGGTCGCGGGCACGTTCACGAAATTCACCGGCGTCGGTTTGGGCGATGTCAACGGCATCGCCGTCGACCCCGTCACCAATACAGCCTGCACAACGACGGAAATCGACTTTAGCGTGGAGTTTTACAATCTTACAACGCAAACAGGCTTCGCCCAGCCGCTGCCTAACGCGTCCAACCAGTTCTTTAGCGGCGCGGACGTGGAATTCGACCCGGTCAATCGGCTGTTTCTGGTTGCTCAACCGAATTCAAGCACCGCGTTGAGCGGCAGCAGCATTCACGTCTACGATGTCTCGGGCAATCTCATCGAATCGATCAATGGGCTGAACTTCTCGAATGCGTTCAACGTCGTGGCGGCACACATTGCTCTGAACCCAGGCAGGCGCATGGGTTTCGTGGACGGGCCGGACCAAGGCGTGACTGAGCTGCAATCCTTTAGCTATTGAAATAGTTAATCTAACCTCTTAGCGCACTTTGAGTGGCGCGACATACAGGTCGAAGTGAGAAAGCGTCCCATCGGGGTTATTACCGGTCGCGTTTGAGTTATCGGCGGCGGAGAAATAGATCGTGCCATTGTAATAGGCGAACCCGCTGTAGTCGCCATAATCCACCCCGCTCCTCGCGTCACTGGCGTTCGAGGTCCCGACGGAAAGGCGGCGGTTGGGTTCGAAGGTGTTGCCACCATCCCTCGTCACGGTGTAGTAAATCATGACATCATCGTTAGGGATACCGTTGGTGTCGCCCGGCCCGTGATCACCCTTGTCGTTGCGGCAATCATACCAGGCAACCGACACCTTGCCGGTCGTCGCATCGATCGCGACCTTCGGATTAAACTGGCTGGTCGTGCCGATGTCGTCGTTCACCCGCACGGATGGGCTCCAGGTCGTGCCGTTATCATCGGAGTAGCGCATTTGTATATCCATGTCGTTACTTTCCTGCGGCTCTTCCGAGACATAGATGAAGTAGAGCCGGCCATTATGCCGGCCGCCGGTGCGGTCCCAGACCAGTCCAGCCTCGGCGTCAATTGAGCGCCCCGATTGTGCCGGGATATAATCAAATCCTCCCACATTGGTTGTTTGCAACACCTGAGCCGGTCCGAAGCCTTGCGGCCCAAGACCATCGGGATCGAGCGCGCCGTAGATCGTCGCGGGACCCTGGCCACCGGTTGGGTTTTGGTAAACGACGAACACCTGGCCATCGGGACCTACTGCGGTGTCGCCATAATCCCCAAAGCGATTACCGCTCGTGATGCCTTGCGCCGGGCTGAAAGCGCCCACCTGTCCAAGCCCCGTGACCGCTGCGCCACTCGCCTGGATCGACCCATCAAATGCCGTCCACGAGATCCACACACTATTGGGGCCGGTCGCGATCGAGGGCTGGTCACCACTCACCACCTGGCCAGGCGCAGCCAGGCTCTTGTAAGGAAACGCCGGGAGGCCGACGGGAAGCGAAGTAAGGAAAGCGAGCGGCTGAAAAGTCGCGCCGCCATCGGTCGAAATCGCCATCTTGACCGCGACGCTCGACGAAAGGTAAGTGAGAAAGATGTTACCAAAATCATCCGAGGCCAGTTGCGCGTCGCAGCAGGCAAAGCCGAGCGCGTCGCCATTGGCGATGACGTTATTCTGCCAGGTGCGACCGCCATCCGTGCTCCAGCTATGAAAGAGGGCGTTACTTTCCAGGTTGGATACAGTGGTGATAAGCAGGGGATTGGTATGACTCACGGCGACCGACGTTTCCGCCTCATTGCCAGGTTTCTGGCTCATATCGATGTTGAAAGGAACCTTTTGGCCGGCGAGGGCGGTCAATGTTATCGGCAACTCCGCGACCGCGGCCGAGAGTGCAATGAATGTGCAGGCAAGGAAGAGACCTCATGATGAGCGAATCCTGCACAGATCGCCTCAGGAACCGCAAGCTTTATTTGCCGGACGCGTGGCAGCGAATTGCCTGACACTACATGGCACCGAACGTGAGGATGAAAGAGCGGCTCGCGGCCCACCACGCCCGGTGTCGCCATGACACTCCAGGTCGGGCGGTTCACCGGCTGAGTATTTTAAAGCCGCCAGATCCAGAAGCGCCATCGATCGGGCCTCTTGATCGATCTAACTCCCGCCTCCGGCTCAACCGAGCCGGAGGCGTAATCTGTTACCCTGCTAAAACGCAGGCTCTTCCACCGCTCTCGCAGGCAATGGCCTGACCGAGCCGGCCTGCGACGACTGTCTTTGCGGTATCGTTCCCGTAATTGTCGCGCCGTCCGACGACCCGCTGACGAGGCGAGCGAGCAGCCCGTGTTGAATGCCATTGTTGTCCTGGTAACGTCCCACGATCCGCCCCTGCGCGCTAATGCCATTGAGGGAAGTGAACACCGAACCGGGATAGTCGTAGAGGACATAAGTGCTGGGCGGGATAAAGACGAACCCATGGGTTAATCCCGCGCTGTCGCTGTACCTGCCCACGATAGTGTTGCTATCGTTGTTGCCAAAGACGATCGTCCCGGTTGACCCCGCGGGATCAATCGGAGCAACGATCGAGCCATCGCTATCCCGGTAATAACCGTGAGTGATCGATGAGCTATCGATATAGTAACCCGCTGCCTGGTCGGAACTATTAATCTGGTAGGCAAGGGTCGCGGCTCCTCCCACCGTGAACTCGGTGAGGGTTCCTCCAATGCTGACGAATCCCGACTGGACCCCGCTACTGGGAACATCCGATCCGCAGAAATCATCCACATTGTTTATGCCCAGGACGATTGTGAAGCTTGACCCGGCAACGTCGTAGTTATAGAAGGTGGCCCCCCTTAAAAAGAAACCGTGTTCCGCGCCGTTTACATCCACAAAATTGCCGCAGACCCGCGACGAGTTATTGATCCCCCGGCCTTGCGTAAGGCCGGCCCCATCGTCGGGATCGACGAGCGGGGCACTGAAATGTCCGTTTTGGAATCGGACAAAACCATACTGGATCCCGTTCACGTCGGCAAAGACGCCGACGACGGCGCCGTAGTCGTTGATTTTCTGTGGTTGCGTCGAGACTGAGCCGCTCGGGTAATCAAAGGTATTGATTAACTGAACACTGTCTGCCGGCGCGCCGGCGAATACCTCCAGCACTGGAAGTGCGAGGAGGGCTGTCAAACAACAAACGATGTATTTTTTTGTTTTCATTGGTATTTCCTCCCTAGGGACCTCCCTAGGGAATCGGGATTAAAGGTTTTTGTCCTTAATGTCAAGCTGGAATTTCACCTCGCGGTGACATCGATTTGTCCAAGGCGTGTTATGAACGCGCGGAGACTGCGTCGGCCCGGCAAAATCCGCGTCCTGATAGCCGTCGCCCTGCGGGTGACGCGGGGAGCGACCTCCCAGTGTCAAACGACGCCGCGGACCCGCGCTTCGCACAGCGAAGCGACTACAGCCTCCGCAAGGTCATGACACGCTTTAGCTTCGGCGGGACCCAAAGTCAGATGCGAAAATGGGGCGCCAAGCTTTCATTTATGACAGATTGAACCTCAGATTGCAGGGCCAGGTCCACCTTCGGGGGAAGCCTCAGCCAAGTCTCGTCAGCTCCGGCTACTTCCCAAATGCTGCCCCGACTTAAGCCTAGTGGTTCAACTCGGGCGGACGGCCAACATGCTCACGAAAATAATCGCCGAGGCTCTTAGCGAGGTTCGAGAAGTCCGAAGGAATCATCAGCACCGTTGTGCTGTTATTGTCCGCGCCGACTTCGGCGATCATCTGCATCCGGCGCAACTCTAAAGCGGCCGGGTTGCCGGCGATATTTTCCGAGGCCTGTCTCAGCTTGACCGAAGCCTCGAGCTCGGCGTCGGCCTTGATGAGTCGGGCCCGTTTCTCGCGAATCGCCTCGGCCTGCATCGCCATGACCTGCTGCATGGCCACTGGCAACTCCACGTCTTTCATCTCGAAACGTTCGACCTCGAGTCCCCACCCGCTGATCGAGGGGGCGATTCCCTGTTTTAGCAACGTATTGATCTTGTCGCGTTCCTGCAGGACCTCATCGAGATCGTGTTGACCGATGATGTTGCGCAGACTTGTCAGGGCAAGCTGATAAATCGCCGAGGAGGCACTGGTGACGGCGATGATAGACTTGGCCGCGTCGGTCACTTTGTTCCAAAGAACCGCATTGACTTTGATCGTTACGCTGTCGCGCGTAATCGTTTCCTGCTGCTCGGCCGCGATCGTGTGAACGCGGATGTCTATGCCCATGCTGCGCTCAATCCCAAGCGGGATAATCCAATAGAGGCCGGGTCCCCGAATACCGACGAACCGGCCGAGCCGAAAAATAACTCCCCGCTCATATTCGCGCGCGATCCGCAGGCCCGTCAGGAAGACAAAGATCGTCGCGAGAGCGATTATCAAGGTGGGATTCGCCATCCCGAACCCTAATCAGCAAATGGTGTTTCGTCCAAGATTGTTAGAAGCCATCTCATAAATAGTACTTGTACGCAAGATTTTGGGGTATAATTAGTTATGGATGGACCTAACAGAAGAGCAGTGGAAGGCGGTGGAGCAATTCATCCCGGCGGATGCGGTGAGGGAGGATCGACGTGGCCGACCATGGGGTGATCGACGCCGCGCTTTTAACGGCATCCTGTGGATTTTGCGCACGGGTGCGCCCTGGCAAGATTTGCCGGAGCGTTACGGGGCGTATCAGACGGTGCATCGGCGTTTTCAAGCTTGGCGCAAGCAAGGAGTCATCGAAGCGGTCTTGCAAGGTTTGGCCAGGGACTTGCATGAGCGTGGGGGCTTGGATTTAAGCGAATGTTTTCTGGACGGCAGCTTTGCAGCGGCCAAAAAGGGGGCGCTAAAATCGGCAAAACCAAGCGGGGCAAGGGCTGCAAAATCATGGCGCTGGGAGACGCTCATGGTCTTCCAATCGCCATTCACACAGAAGCTGCTGCGCCCGCCGAAGTGACTCTGGTCGAGGCGACCCTGGGCCAGCGCCTGGTGGAGCCAAAGCCCCTGCGCCTCATTGCCGACAAAGCCTTTGATAGCGATCCGCTTCGAGAGCGCTTGCTCGAAGAAGAAATCTTGCTTTTGGCCCCGCATCGCAAAGGGCGCAAGAAACCAGCCTTTAATGATAAGCGCTGGATGCGGCGCTACGCCAAACGCTGGAAAATCGAGCGTCTCTTCGCCTGGCTGCATAACTTCCGTCGACTCGTCGTGCGCTGGGAATATCACGCCGATAACTATCTCGCCTTTCTCCACCTAGGCTGTGCCATTATCCTTCTCAGACATTTATGAGATCGCTTCTAGTCGAAACAGGGCATGGACCGTCGTCCATACAACACGGCGCGGCGAATCCCCGATCCCGGCCACGCTATGCTATGGCCAGCTCTCCCTACTTCCCAAACGCTTCCTTGTTGACCACGTACGGCATCTTTGCCGGGTCGCCGCCGTAATTCCCTTCCAGCACGTCGATCACGCCCTGCACCGTGCGCCCGGCCATGCCCTTGTCGGGATCGACCGAGAGTCGCGTGATCTGCGCGCCGCTGGCGAAGTGATGGAAGAGCCGGGTGCGATCGGCGATCTCGGGATCGAGCAGCGGCGAGTCCGGCGGCAACGGCTCTTTCTCAAAGACGTCGAGCGCGGCCCCGGCGATGACTTTGTCTTTCAGCGCCTGAGCCAGGGCCTTCTCGTCCACGACCGGGCCCCGTGAGGTATTCACCAGATAGGCCGTCGGCTTCATCAGCTTGAGCGTCTTCTCGTTGATAAAGTGGTAGGTCGGCTTGTCGGTTTCGATCTCGAGTAACAGCGGCACGTGGATGCTGACGTAATCGGCGTTGCTCAGTGCTTCCTCCAGCTCCACGTACTTGATCCAGGTCTTTTCCTTCTGAATTCCTAGGGCGTGGCGCAGATCCATCACCTCCTGGATGGCAGCGACGTAGTTGTCGTTATGATACGCCGGGTCGTAGCACAGGATGTTCATATCGAAACCCGAGCACTTCTTGATCATCGCCAGGCCGATACGTCCGGTGCCGATGATGGCGATGGTCTTGCCCGTGACTTCGTCGCCGAGGAAGGGCAGAAATGGATGCCACGACGGCCACTTTTGTTCGCGCACCAGACGTTCACTCGGATACATCTTTCGCGCCAGCATGCCGAGCATCAAAAACCCGAACTCAGCGGTCGCTTCCGTCAGGACGTCGGCCGTATGCGTGAATGGAATTTTGTATTTGTTGGCGTCGCTCCGGTTGATGTTGTCGAAGCCGACCGCGATCTGGGCCACGACTTTAAGCGAGCTTTTGCCTGCTGCAAAGACTTCGGCGTCAATCCGATCGCGCAGGGTAGTGATCAACGCGTCGATGCCGCTCCTGACCTTCTCGATAATAAGAGACTTGGGAGGCGCCTCGGGACCCTGGTAGACCTCGAGCTCGTAGCCGCGCTCGCGCAGACGGTTCTCGGCCGGGTCACCAATGCGCGAGGTGGCGAAGATTCGTTTCTTGTCAGTCATGGTTGAAAAGTGCAGTTACAAGTTAGCAGTCGCCAGTTATCAGATCCCTGGACAGGCTGGAGCGTCTCCCTCCCGGAGGAACGAGCTTCTGCTCGTCCAGGATCGTGTTCTATAAATTCTTTGTCACCCAGGCGCCAACGCGATCAAGCGCTTTCTCGATGTTCTCGATCGAGTTGGCCACGCTGAAGCGGACATAGCCCTCGCCGAAGGCGCCAAAAGAAGTCCCGGAGAGGGCCGCGACACCGGCGTCCTCGAGCAGCGCGTTGGCCAGTTTCTGCGATGGCCACCCGGTCCCTTTAATGTTGGGGAAGACATAGAACGCGCCTTTGGGCAGGCGGCAGGAGAAACCCTTGATCTTATTAAGGCCGCTGACCATCACGTCGCGCCGTTTCTTAAACTCAGCGCACATCGCCTCGACCGAGCCCTGCGGCCCGCGCAGCGCCTCGATCCCGGCCACCTGGGTAAAGCTCGCGGTGCAGGAGTTAGAGTTAGTCATGAGGCGGGCGACATGCGTGGCGAGATCGGCGCGCATCACCCCGTAGCCCATCCGCCAGCCGGTCATGGCATAGGTCTTGGAGAAGCCGTCGAGCAGGATGCAACGTTCCTTCATCCCGTTGAGCGACATGATGGAATGATGCTCGCCCTCGAAGATGAGCCGGCTATAGATCTCATCGGTCAGCACCATGATGTTGCGATCGCCGATCGCACGTGCGATGCCCTCCAGGTCCTTCTTCTCCAGCACGCCGCCGGTCGGGTTCTGCGGCGAGTTCAGGATGATGAGCTTGGTGCGATCGTTGATCAGACCCGGGAGTTCGTCGACGTCGAGCCGAAAATCCATTTCTTCGCGCAACTGGATTGGCACCGCCTTTGCGCCGAGGAAATTGATCATCGACTCATAAATGGGGAACCCGGGATTGGGATAAATGACCTCATCGCCTTCTTCGATCAGCGCGAGGATGGTGAAAAAGATGATCGGCTTGCCGCCGGGGACCACCACCACTTCCTCGGGTGCGGCGTTTATTCGGCGCGTCTCACTCACGTATTGAGCGATGGTCTCGCGCAATTGCGGCATGCCGGCCGAAGGCCCGTAATGGGTAAACCCTTTGTGCAGGGCGTCGCAGGCCACCTCGACGATGTTGCCCGGGGTATCGAAGTCGGGCTCTCCAATCTCGAGGTGAACGATGTCGCGGCCCCTGGCCTCCAGCGCTCGCGCTTTCACCAGCACTTCGAAGGCGGTCTCGGTCCCGAGACGCGCCATGCGTTTGGCGAGGCGGAGTTCACTTTGTGTGGGCTTATTCATGGCGGCGAACCACCCTGCGCGAACTCATGCTTTTGTCCATTTGAAATTATGCGAAAGCCGCCTGCGTGCGCGGCGACGATCGCTGTCGAGGTGCGGCGGCGTCGCCCGCGAATTGCTGTGGCGAGGAACCCAGGAAAATCGCCCGCGAGACCTGAATCCTCTAATCAGGAAAGCGGGAACGCAGGAAATTACCGAGGCAGGCCTCCTTTTCCGGCCGGTTAAAAATAAATGATATTGTCGGGCAATGCGACCGATCGAAGGTTGCCATCCGTTGAGCCAGGAACAAGACTCAGAACCATGAAGATCACTCATTTCGCCTTAATTGCCGGTCTTACCACCAGTCTCAGCCTGTCGGCCGGCGCCCAACAGGCGGGCACGACCGCTATCACTCCTTCAGCCAGCGTGGCTCCAAGCGTCTCTCCTCAGATGGAGGGGAGGGGCCGCGGCCACCGCCATATGGGGCGCGCCATGCGGGAGCGACGGCGAGAACAGGAACAAGAGCGCGAGCATCAAAACCACAGCACAGTGACCGACGAAGGGTCTCAGATGGAGCAGCAGAAGCAGAATGGGACCGTTACCGATGAACGCCGGCAGGAACGCACGCAAGTTCACAGCGGGACCGTGACGGAACAGCGTCGCGAAGAGCGCACTAATGGAACCGACACTCAGACTCGTTCTGAGACGAAGACAAAAGAGTTAAACAGCGCGTCGCCCTCGGTTTCGCCCAAACCCTCGCCTTAGCTCTGGCTTGAGCGTGTCATGACCTTGCGGAATCTGTAGCCGCTTCGCAGTGCGAAGCGTAGGTCTGCGGCGTTGGACAATAGGAGGTCGCTCTCCGCGTCGTCCACAGGGCGACGGCTACAGTGCGAAGCGTGGGTCTGCGGCGTCGTTAGACAATGGGAGGTCGCTCCCCACGCGTCGCCCACAGGGCGACGGCTACAGTGCTACGAAGCGACGGCCCGGCTTTTATTCGTTAGTCTTATCAGGCGGCTGCTGGTGGTGGAAGGCTGGCCAGTGGAGGCACAAACTCAAGTCCGTGCTCTTCGCAGATCGTAAGAATGCGCTGGAGATCGGGCGGACCACCGGCGGCAAACACCTCCGCACATTGGCCAAAGAAGCGTTCGAAGCCGCTGGGCGTCGCCAGCACCCATTGTTTGCCAATCTCAGTGCCAGCGTTCTGAAAAGTGTGCCGCACTCCGCGCGGGGTATAGGCGACTCCACCGGGCCCCACAGGCTCGGACCACCCGTCTTCGCCGAGAAAACAAAAACTCCCTTCCACGACAATAAACAACTCGTCTTCCCGCTGATGAATGTGCGGTGGAGGCCCATGGCCGGGTGGAGTCGTACCGAGCCCGAGAACGAGCGCGCCGCCGGTTTCTTCGCCGCATAGTTTTACCTGCACCGTGTCGCCAAATGCCTGAAGAATTTGCCCCTCGCCGGGTGCGACAATGATCGTCTGCCGCCCATGCGAAATAGTCGCCGCGTTTTCCGTCACCATACGGGCGAGCTTCTTCGGATCGCTGGTTATTCGTCAAGAAAGAAGCGCAATTGCGTGCTGCCGGGAGCGGGCGGTTAGCTCCCCGCCGGGCTTAGCGCGAATACCTGTGTCACGGTAAAAATAAATCTTTTATATTGATGTCGAACCATTTATACAAATGTGTGTTAGTCGTCGAATCGAATGAACCGCGCTTTGCTGTCGGAAAGAAAAACGGACGACATAGCGGTCGTCCCTCCAGCGTGCGCGACCTGCCCGAAGGGAATGGCCGCCTGCCGGGTCAGGCAGGATGCCTGACTTTCGTTGTGACGAAAACCGCGGCGAGGGTTGACCTCCACCGCGGCCCTCACCAGAAATTCATTTTAGGCAGAGTCTTCGGGAGTTACACCCTTCGGAATTAAGATTTGGCCTCTGGGCGGCGTTTCCGGTAAATGAGACAAAACCGAAATCAGTCTCGGTGGAGAAAAATGACTAACGGACCTGGCAAATCCGCTGCACTAAACTGAAAACGACCACATGAACAAATACCGGGGCCGAATTACCATTGAAGAAAGGCCGAGCCTTAGCACCTACGCCGCCGTCATCCTCTCCGTCATCCTCGTCTGCGGGGCGATCTATCTCTTTTTCCTCGCGCAAAAACAGAAACGGGACACCTTCGGATTCGATCCTAACCGGCCCATCCCGAGCGACGCCGTCCTGCAAAGCCGGCTCAAGCCCGAGCAATTCGACGTCGTACGACGCAACGGCACCGAGACGCCGTTCCAGAATGAGTACTGGAACAACAAGCGCACCGGCATCTACGTCGATGTCATCGACGGCCAGCCGCTTTTCACGTCGCTCGACAAATACGATAGCGACCTCGGCATCCCCGCCTTCAGCAAGCCGATTTCGAAAGATCTGCTTGTCGAGAAACCCGATAACTCCGAGGGCATGCATCGGACTGAGGTGCGGGCCAAGCTGAGCGACGCCCACCTGGGCCATGTGTTTGCCGATCCGAAATCGCCCAGCGGTCAGCGCTACTTCATCCAATCCGCCGCCCTCCATTTCATCCCGAAAGAGGACATGAAAGAGGAGGGCTACGAAGCGTACCTGCCCCTCCTGGAAAAGAAGTAACCTGTAGCCGCCTTCTTGTTCCGCCACACGTTGTAGCCGTCTCGCTATGCGAGGCGCGAGCTAGCCGCCGCGCTACATCGTCAGCTCCTTCCGCCTCGCCTTGTCCCGCCTCGCGTTCGTGCCGTCTCGCGATGCGAGGCGCATCGCACCCGCCTCGCATCCGAGACGCCTCAATTCTGGCACTCCCGATGCTCCTAATCTCGTTCGCCGAGAACTGGGACCATGAGTCGGCGGTAAAATCCAAAGGACCGATGGAAATATCCATTACCTATCGATAAGGCAACCAATGAAAATCATAGCCATAGTTTTGTTGCTCGCCGGCTTCAGCCACGGCGCGTTTGCAGATGATCAAGCCACCCCAAGCCCGAGCCCGTTTTATCCAAACCAGCTTGCGCGGCCCGGCTCGCTCCGACGCCAGGAAGAGATTGCTCAGCGCCGCGCGCTCCAGGCCGAGTCGGAAACAAATGCCCAGGCGCGAGCCCAGACCAAAGCCAACCGCCGCTCGAATGCGACCGCACAGGCCCAATCCCGGTCTGCGGCGCGGGCCCGGGAGCAGGCGCAACGCCAACTGGCTGCCGAGGCGCGTCGCGAAGCAGCGAAAGAAACACCGCATCCGACTTCTGATCTGATGAGGCGAATGGGATTCAGCGAACAGGAAGTTGCCGCGCAAAAAGCGGAGGAAGAATCAGCCAAGCCCGGGACCCGGGAAACAATCAACCCAACGTCGCAAGCAACACCTAGGCAGGAGCAGCAATCAAAGCCTGCCGCTAACCCTGCGACTGCAGCCAGTCATCCGACGCTGTCCCACGCCACCGCCAATGGTGCCGCGGACAGGAAGCCGGCCAGCGTCTCGACCGCAGCGAATCCTGATCCCCAATGATGTGAGAGCAGGGGAGCAGGCCTGCGAAGCATGGCGCGGCCCGAGAACTCGGCGGGGCGGACTCGCGCGCACTGAAGCGCCATCGTCGATTACCGTCCCCGATTCCCTTCCGCATAATCAAGTCGCGAAGAGGCCAAAGCGATGATAGCGGGCGCCGGCCAAAAGAAGGCCGAGCACCACCATGTAGAGCAATTGCCCGGAAGCGACGCTCCAGATCTGGGCGAGGCACACTCCGAACGTGAGCATGAACATGAAAATAAAGCCGGCCACCAGCACGGGTCGCAACAACAATCCGAGAATCAGGGACACCCCCAGCAATAGCTCGATAAACGGCATCGTGTAAGCGGTCGCGGTCACGAGAGGCAACGGCAGCCATGTCTTGGCGAACATATCCTGGGTATGACTCAGGAAAGCCGGGAGATTCGGGAGGCGACTCAGGCCGTGCATGAAAAAGTTTATGCCCAGCCCGACGCGCAAGAAGGCATGCGCGAGCGACAGATCACGCGTATTATCCATTTTCACTTGCGTAGTCCGGTCTGCGTTTGATCGGCTCACGTCTGATCTGCCTGCCCTGTTTCGCGGCAGCATCCCGGCGCCACTTTGCCGACCTTTCCACCTTGGCATCTTCGCGCTTCGAATTTCACATGCAAGACTCTTCAGAAGTCCATCCGGGCAATATCTCTTCAGGCCGGGTAGCTGGACTAGCCGCGCATCGTCGAAAACTGACAACCGCTTCGGCTCGCACACTATTTGCTCAAAGAGCCGTGCCGATGCACGCCGATACCTCCAGCAGCAAGGAACGGTTTCAGAGCTTTGACAATGGTCTCGCGCTCCTCCGCCAGGCCCTGACCCGCGGGGCGCGGGCCCTCAACCCGCTGGAAAAGGAAGGAGCCATCCGCCGGTTCGAATACTGCCTGGAACTGGCCTGGAAAGCCGCGCGGGAATACCTCGAAAGCGCCGGGTTATGCATCGCGCCTGTCACACCGCGTGAAGTGCTCCGGCAAGCGGCCGCGGCCGGCCTGGTGAGCGACGGTCAGATCTGGATCCGCATGCTCGACCACCGCACTCTCCTGGCCCACAACTACGACGGCGTTGTCGTTGCTGAAGTGACCGACGCCCTGGCCGCGCATTATTTTCCGGCGATGGAGCAGTTGGGCGAGTTCCTCGCGACGCCAGCGCTGGAAAACGCCCAAGCCAGTGTCGATAGTGAACTCTGATCCGACGATCGCCCTGTAGTCGCCTCTCACAGAGAGCCGGCAACAGGAAACTCTGGACGCTACAACCCTGCGGGCTAAGGCAGCCCGGTGCCGGACTTTGATTTCACCAGCCCGATATCGCCGGCATTAATGCTGCCGTCGACCGTTACATCCTCCCGGAAGTTGGCTCCGGTAACTGCATTGCCCGATTGCGACTTGGTCTGGCCGATGTCGCCCGCGTTGACTGAGCCGTCACCGGTCGTGTCGCCGATCAGCAGGCCCCACCGCGGGCTAAGAACCGTGTCGCTGTGGTTGCCCATGGAATCAGTCACGTTGCTCAGCGTGACGGTATTGTATTGCGCATTGCACGAGCCCTGGCCAGTGATGTTGACCGTGTATTGATTTGGGTTCGGGCCGATTGAGCTGCTGCTGACCGTGCCGCACCCCACGCTGGCGCCACCAACGCTTGTTAGGTTGTTCGAGAAGGTCAGAATCATCGTGTAGTTACCGCCCGCACCGTTTCTGCATTCGACGGCAGCACCGCTCATCAGATCGATATCATAGGTGCCGGAACCGCCGTGAATCATTTCTGAGACGATGCCGACCAACTGAACTGGGGACGTGGCTGGAAGGAAGGCCAGCCCGTCAAGGTCCCCGATATGATGGGCGCCACCAGCGTGCCCAGCCCTGAGCTGAGGTCGATCGTGACCAGGAAACGAAGGTGCAAGTCGTCGGTTCCTCCACCGCCTTCCAGTCCGTAAAATACATTGCTCGAGTTGAAGTCCGCCGCTCTCACCAGATCCGGGAACAAGGTTAAGCCGATTAACGTGGCCGCCCCCGTTGTCTTGTTGTAGCTGTAGGAGGAAAAATTATCGAAGCCGTAAAGTGCGCCCGTGGAGTTAGCGGCCAGGCCACCTCCGTTCTGGAAACCAAGCCCGGTCGAGCCGGTCTGAGTCGCCAGGCCCGTCGCGAGATTGATGGTGTAAAACTTTTGATTGAAGCCGGAGACCGCATACATAACTCCAGTGGTTGGGTCGATCGCGATATCTGTCAGGACAACCCCGAATGGGCCGATCGGCGTGACCAGGGCGTTGGCCGGGTTGATGGTAATGAGGTAGCTGGGATCAGTCGGAGAATCGCCCGCGGTCGCGCCATAAAATATGCCGTTCAGTGGGTCGTAGCGCATCCCGGCCATGCCATAGTTATTGCCGGACGCGTCATTCAATGGCCCGACCGTCGTGAGCACGGCGCCCGTAGCCGCATCGATCGTATAAAGAACACCCGGGACTCCGAGGCTGCCCGTGGCGACATAAAGAGTCTGTTGTTGCGCCGCGCTCGCCGCCAGAGCGCTGGAGAGGAGGAGCGCGAGCGCGCTCAAGCCGCTCTTACTCGACCACGGCGTGCAGGAAAATTTTTCAAATAAGCGAGTTAAGTTCATAAATTTCGACGAAGGCTGCGGAGGCGCGATTGCTCCTGATTTCGGTCGATTCGTCAAGGCCAAAATGCTTTGGAAGACTCTGACTCTCTGATAACTCAGCTGGGTTACGCCGTGACACGGCCGCAGCCCGGGAGCTTGCCGCGATTCGCGCCAGTGGCCGCACAGCGAAAATCGCGGCTCGCTCCGCTGCCGTTGGGTGAGCGCTCACCAACGATCCGTGAACGCTCCGCTGTCGCTCGCGCGCGTTCCCGGCGCGTCGGTTAACGCTCAGCGCTCTGGGGTTGCCCGCGAGGATGTATGAAAACACTCTCGCAGGACCGCCGGAACGGCGGATAAATGCTGGTTGGTGCGGAGGTCTTAGCTCCAGAGCTTCAAACGCCGGTGCGAGTTGCACTCCACGGCCGGACGGATTTGCCGCGTGACCGAAGAATCGCCGCAGCCATCTCCTGCAATTTTATGACCGCTTGAACTTTCTCTGGATAGGGAAGGCGCGTGAGCCCTCGCCGGCGTCGAGCTTTTCCGGCCAGTATCTTCGCCAGTTCCGGCGTTATTCTATCCACTGTTTCCATCTCTCTTCAAGCTGATGCCGCTTCAAAATGTCGGCAAGAACGTTCATCTCGATGTTTGCCTGTACACGCAGGATTCGCACTGGCTCGCGGTCTTTGTTTCGTCCGGTCTGCAGGGCAATCGCCATGAGATACTTTCTTGAGCTCCTCCTCGACCAGCGCGTTATAGGCGGGCAGCAACTGCACCGGGACACCTTCGATCGTTACGCACTCGTTTTGTTCCGCGTAACCGCGCGTTCGCAAGCCACCGGCCGTTGGCGGCAAAACGACCCGTAACGGACGCGGAGCAACGGCCGGGCTTTCCAAGACATCCAGATCGAAGGTCAGGAACGGCTCCGTATAGAAGATGGCGCCCATCGCGCCCTCCGATTGCATAGCGCGAGAAGATCCCCTCGTGTTCCAGTTCATTCGGCACCTCGATCGTGCGCTTCATCGGGCAACGATACAGAATCCATGCGGCCATGCATCATGCCGGACGCGATCTCGTCTTTCTCCCGCATGACCGCGATCGCCCTCGCGGTGTCGAGTTGGAGTGTTCTGCACGGCGGCTGGCGGAGCAACTGGCTGGCCAGCTAGGTCATCGGAATGCCGCGGAACCGGGCCTCATAAGAGAGTGCCCGCACCAGATCCGCATCGAATCGGTGAATAGGTTTACTCCTTCAGATCCTCCGCGATTGTGGCGAACTGCTCCGGCGCGGATTCCAGATCGGCGACGATATCCGCAGCGATGACTGGAAGGCCCGGCCTCGCTCGCAGCTACGTTACGGCGGGGGCGGGGAGATTCGCGGTGTGTCTTCGAGGGCTTCGTCAAACCTGTGAAGTGAAGATCAGACCGCAATCTCGCAGGCCTGTCAGAATTTGTTGCCTGACCCCCAATTCTTTGCCCCCAGAGACGCACCGTTGGGCCGCATTCTTTCCTGAGCTGCCCGGTTGCGCTTCGGCGGGCGACAGCGAGAAAGAAGCGGTGCGAAATGCGAAGGAAGCCTTGGCGCTCTGGTTCGAGCCGTCGCGGGTGGACTTTGCGGCAGGCGCAAAGGTGGTGCAAGTTCGCTCTTGCGTGAGCGAACCTTGGCTGTAAAAGGTCAGCGACGAACAATACCGGAGCTGACGAAGGTTGGCGGCCCTTTGGATTCGATTTCCAAAGACTTAGCTCTGAGTTAGCGCTCTTCGGGTTCTGCCTCAAGGCACCTGCTTGGGATGCGCGGGGGCGGAGCCGCGCGTGCGTGCGACGACGGAGCCAATAACCATCTTGTAAGTACCCACCCGACCGGGCTCCGGGTTGTCGGTGCCGGAGGAGCCGTAGCCGTGCGACATCCAAAACTTGGTGTCGTCGCTCGGGTCGACGGCGATTCCCGCTACGTCGAGGTGAGCCAGATCCGGGCTCGGGAGCCAGCAACCCTCCGTGAGGGGATTGATGATCGGGGTGCAATCAGCCTTGTGCAAGACACCGCTGCGATGCCCGGTCTCGTCGTGGAGAAAAATGCTGTAATAGGAAGCCGGCGCGCCACTAAAAAATGGCACGCCGCCTCCGGGTTCGGCGCGGTCGTAAACCACAGCCATGTCGTTGTCCTTGTTCACTTCGATCGCGGGGATCTCATAGGAGCCGTCGGGTCCGTAATCGCCGCCAAGCAAGAAATCGCTGAAGCCTTTCTTGATCGATTTGCTCGCCCCAATCGTTTTGCCGTCGCGAAATACCGGAATGACCACAATGCTCACGGCCGCGCGGCAATCTCGGCCGTCGCCCCAGACGCAATGTTTGCCCGCCATGTAAATCTTGCCGTCGCGATAAACCGCCGGCGAGAAGAGATGAGGCGCGTCGTGCCCCAGATCGATCGACGCGCTCATGAGCCGCGGCTTTGTCTGCGCGGGGCTGGGCTGAAAGTCCTCGAAGGCAAAGATCGTGACCCGGCTGCCATTCGTCGTGAGGAGGAAAGTCGGGACATCAGTCGTATCGCCAGTGCCCGGGAAAAATGGATCTTCAAATGGGCTGCTCCCGTCGCGTTTGTCGTGTTGGACGACCGGGTAAACAAACGCAGGATCGCCGAGGTCCGAGCCGGTCAGGGTCGCGAGCAGAAGATCCTTGATGCCTCTCTTGCCATTCGCGATCGCGTCGGCGTCGAAGAGATGCACGGTCGTGCTGCCGTTGCTCCCGAGGATGAAGTAACGGCGGTGCACGGCGATCCGTGGCCAGTCGCCCGGATGGTTGAGGTGGAAGACAACCGAGAAAAAGCCATCGCGCGGATCACTCGTCTTCGAGACAGCGACCGCTTGGAAGCGCTGTTTCCAAGGCGAATCTGGCCGGACACACGCTTCCTGATCTGGGTGGCAGTTGCCGTTATCGGTTTGCACCTCGTTGCGCAAATTGTCCTCGATCCAGAATCGGCCACGCAGGCCGTCGTAGAGGACGCGCGTGTCGTAGGCCTGGACTATGCAACCGCCGAGTTTGTTCGGATTCTCAGGGTCGCATCCGAGTTCTTTCGTGGTGTTGTGCGTATTCGCGAGGTTCCAATTCACGTCCCGCAGATTCTTCGCCTTATCGCCATTGAGATGCGGCTGCAGGAAAACGGCGAAGAACTGGTTCGTGCTCTCCGGCGTAGGAGACGGCGTCGAACCGGGGTTTTTCTTCTGCTTCTGCATCGGCAGCAGTTGGCCGGTCTTATCGTAGAACGCAATCTTGCTCGCATCGACGCCGATGATGAAATTCGATCCGACCGCAAGTTGGGGATCCGAGCCGAGATCTATCTTTGCATCGAAGGACCACCCGAGAGGGATATCTGCTTCAGGCCTCGGTCCATTCTTGCCGGGGGTGACACTGGGCTCGGGGGAGACACTATGCTCGACATGGCCGTGGTTAGGCGGCATCGGCGGAGGCAGCGCATGGTGCGGCCCGGGCGCGCCGTTGTTCTCATCGGAGTCGCCGATCTCCTCGACCGGGCCGCTCTCGGGTTGTCCCGGTTGCAACTCGCCGGCGGCGACGACCTCTACCTCCGGCTCATCGGGCGTAACGCCAAGACATCGGCTCGTCAAAAACAAGCCAACTGCGAAGGAACACGCCGCTCGGCGCATGTTAAAAACCCTACGTCCCGAAGAATCGGTTGCAAGGGAAAAGCACGCTGCAGCGGATGGACGTGTCGATCTCATGGAAAGCTGGATAGCCACTTCAGTTTTCCGTTGTCAGCTTTCTGGAGTCCGGCTAGAAATGCGCCCGGAATGTCGACCCCGGAGGAACGTGCTCGCGAAATCATTGATGGCCTGCTCATCAAATGCGGCTGGGTCATCCAAGACTACAAGCAGCTCGACCTTTCCGCCGCGCAAGGCATCGCCATCCGCGAAGTGCGTCTGAAAGAAGGCCGCTGCGACTATCTTCTGCTTGTCGACCGCAATCCTGTCGGCATCATCGAGGCCAAGAAAGCCGGCGTCACTCTCTGCACAGTGGCCGACCAATCCGGCCGCTACGTCGAGAACCTCCCCGATTTCCTGCGCGGGAATCTCACCGGCAAGCTCCCCTTCCTCTACGAATCCACCGGCATCGAAACCTACTTCCGCGACGACACGACCCGCACCCGCGTTCACGCCGCGTCTTCGCGTTCCACCGCCCCGAAACTCTCGCGAAGTGGCTCGAAGAGCCCGACACCCTTCGTCACCGCCTCGCCCAAATGCCGTTCGCGCATCCCTACGACGGCAAGAACGTCCGCGTCTGCCGCGTCGAAGCGATCGCCGGCCTGGAGCCATGGAGCGAGTGGGAGGAGCGACAGGCACGGTCAAGCCGCGAAGGCAGAGGAGAGCGAGTCGGAGACGAGCGAATGAATCCTTCGCCGAAGCGCAACCGCGCACCCTCATCCAGATGGCCACCGGCGTCGGCGAGACCCTCACCGCTTGCGCCTTCACCTATCGCCTCATCAAACACGCCGGCGCGCGCAACGTCCTCTTCCTCGTCGACCGCGCCAATCTCGGCCGCCAGGCCCTAGCCGATTGGAGCAGCAGCGACAAAACGTCATCCGCAGGAGTGGCCCGCAAGGTGAGCACCAGCAGCGCGAATGAAGCCCACCCGGGGCGGTGCGACATAGACATGCGAAGGCATGGGCGAAGCCCGAGAACCGGCGGCTTCGAGTCAATCAATTCCATCAATTCGTCACCCCGGACACGCAAGTTCACCAAGCTCGCCACGTAAACTTCGCGCACGACGGCACTCTTATCCGCTTTCGGCAGCGGCTCGATCACAACCCGCACGCGGGCGTGGAAGGCGGCAGCGACGCGACGGAGCATGCTGAGCAAATGGCCTTCGTAGGAGGGCGATTCGAGGCGGCTGATCTGTTGCTGAGTCGTGTCGAGGCGCTCGGCGAGTTCTTTTTGCGAGACGCCGGCATGCTCGCGCAGCCGGGTAATTTGCAGCGCCACATCCTATGCTTCGCCGGCGGCTTTGAAGCGCTCTGCGAAATCCGGGTCGCTGAGTTGCTCCTCCAGAAAGCGATCGAAGTTGATCCTGGTCATCTCCAAGCCCGAACCCTGAGTCCTTTGACGCGTTTGAATTCGCGGACATTAGCCGTCACCAAGGTGGCTTCGAGGCTTCCGGGCATGAGCGGCGATGAGCAGGTCGAGCGGACCGGTTAGTCTACCTTTGCGTTCCAAGTCAGCGCGAATTTCGCCATATCTGCGGACCGCGGCCCGGGTGAAATCGAGGACGGGGAAGAACTCAAGCAGTTCTTCGAGCCGGTCACTCTCATTAGGGTAAATATATACTTGACGCATAATTCAGAGTGTGTATGATCTCGAATTATGAACTTCGACGAACTGCCTGAAACGCTGCGGGAAGCGACCGTACATTTCAGTGATCCTAAACGCTGCCATGATTTTCTCGTTGCGATTCGCTGGCCTAACGAAATCGTATGCCCTCGCTGCGGCTCGACTAAAATTGGCAAATTTGTCGAATCGCGACGGCTGTGGAACTGCAAGAACTGCCGAAAGCAATTCACGGCCAAGGTCGGAACAATTTTCGAGGACAGCCCTCTGGGATTGGAAATGTGGTTGCCCGCAGTCTGGCAAATCGTCAACGCGAAGAACGGCATTAGCTCCTGCGAGTTGGCGCGCGCTCTTGGCGTTACTCAAAAAACAGCTTGGTTCATGAACCATCGGATCAGACTGGCGATGCAAGAGGGGAGTTTTTCGATGATGAACGGCGAAGTTGAAGCTGACGAAAGCTGGATTGGCGGGGCCGCGCGTTTCATGCACAAGGGCAAGAGACCCAGTGGGACCGGAATGGTGGGCAAGGTGGCCGGCATGGGATTATTGGAACGCGACCCCAAGAAACGCGCTTCACGCGTGCGTTGTCAGCTTGTAGAGAGCGCACAGCGCAAAGACCTTGATCCCGTTGTCCGAGCAAATGTCGCGAAAGGTTCGAATCTGTTTACCGATGATCTGCCTTCCTACAAAAGCCTAGAAGCCATCTCATAAATGTTTGAGGAGGATGAGAGCGCAGCCAAGGTGGAGAAAGGCGAGGTAGTTTTGGGGATAGTATTCCCAGCGCACGACGAGCCTGCGAAAGTTGTGCAACCAGGCGA
>JBOHXL010000129.1:0-13137 GCA_050736975.1 Chthoniobacterales bacterium
CGCAGCGGATATGCTCCTCGCTCGCGTCTTGCCATCCAGCCCAAAGCGCTCTCGCGCGACCCTTCCCTACTTTCCGGATAGCCTCTAAAGTTAGGAGAGAACTTCAGACCAGCGCGCCACCGCAACTGGAACCGGCGCCGGCCGTGCAGCCAAAGCAGTGGTCACCGGTGAGAATCTCGCGCTGCTCGACCTCGGCCGGATCGATGTCCCAAAGGCAGAGCGCGCGGTCTTGGTCGCGCCATTGCATCTTAAGCATCTGGTTAAAGTCACAATCGAAGACTTCGCCGCGCCAGCTAACGTTAATCGTGTTGCGACACATGAGTCCTTCGACCGTGGCCGGGTTGAAGGCATCGTTGAGCAGAGCCATGTAGTTTGCGAGCTGATTGTTGTGGCGCAGCCAGGAGGCGAAGCGTGCGATCGGCAGGTTAGTGATGGTATAAAGACGGTTGAAGACGATGCCGAAGTGCTCCTTCAACTCACGTTTGTATTCCGCTTCCAGCTCTTGCTGGGGCCCGGGAAGGAAGGCGCCGTTCGGGTTGTAGACAAGATGCAGGGGCAATCCGGGCTCGATCCCGTAACCTAACGAGTTTAGGAGCTGCAACCCCCTGACACTGGCATCGAAGACGCCTTCGCCCCGCTGAGCGTTGACATTTTCGGGCGAATAACAGGGCATCGACGCAATGATCTCGACCTGGTGGCGGGCGAGAAATGCGGCATAATCCTCGAATCCAGGCTCGAGCAGGATCGTGAGGTTGCAACGATCGATGATGTGTCGCGGGGGAGCGAGCGTTTTGAGGCGCTCGACGAAATATTTGAAGTCGGGAATCATCTCGGGCGCGCCGCCCGTCAGATCAACCGTCGGAATGTCCGTTTTGGCCAGCCAATCGATCACCCGATCGATCGTTTCGCGCGTCATGATCTCCTTGCGCTTCGGCCCGGCATTCACGTGGCAGTGAATGCAGGTAAGGTTGCAGAGTTTGCCGACATTGATCTGCAAGATCTCCGTCTTTGTGTGGCGCAGCGGGAGCGAATGCCTGGCCAGTTTGCGCGCAAAATTATTCGTAGCTGTTAGACTCATAGGTGGCGCAGCATGGCATACGCACCGGCGCTGATCAGGGCCGCGCACGGCAGGGTAATCAGCCACGAAAGCGCGATATGAAGCATGACCCGTGAGTTGCCCTGGCCGGTGGCAAGCCCGATGCCAAAGAGTGATCCGACTGCAACATGCGTTGTCGAGACCGGCAAACCAAAGAGACTGGCGACGATGACGAGGATCCCCGTGGCAAGATTCGCGGAAAATCCCTGGCCGTGATTCATCACGGTTATCCTGTGGCTCATTGTCTCCGCGACTCGGCGCGAATGAAGCAGGCCACCAATCGCCATGGTGAGCGCGACCGCAAAAAATGCCCAACGCAGATCGATGGTCCGCAAGAGAAGGAGCAGTGCGACGATTTTCGGCGTGTCGTTCAAGCCGCGCGCGAAACTGACCACGCCGGCGCTGAAGAAATGCGCGCCGTCCATGATTCGCTGAGAGCCAATCCCGAGCATGGAGCCGGCATAACGCTCCTGGCAGTTCTCCATTTCATCCACAGTCAAACTGACGGCCGGGAGCGCGGCCGGCATCGTCAGAATAGACGCTGGTTGCGGCAGTGGCACGACCCGCTCCTGGCAGCCGACGCAAACACACCATTCCTTGCGGATGCCGAGGGCGATTCGCCCACTGCGAAAGATGAAGTAAAGCAGTGCGCCCAGCAATATCGCCAAAAGAGGACTGAGCAGAAGCGGGAGGACGAATCCTTTGCCAAGCGAGGCAAAGTTGACCGCGCCTCCGACGGCCACCAATCCGCTCCCAATGATCGCCCCCATTAAACTGTGGGTCGTCGAGATTGGAAATCCAGAGCGGGTCGCAAGGATGACGGTGAGCGCCGCGCCCAGAGCGACCGCCAGGAGAAAGGGCTGGGAAGAGACGATCGCATCGGGGACGAGCCCCTTGCCGGAGAATTTCCTGAGCAAAGCTTGCGCCAGGAAAATAGCCGTGATCGATCCGGCAAAGGTAGTCAGTGTGGCCCATGTAATGGACGTGCGATAGCTGGCGGCTTTGCAGCCGAAGAGCGATGCCACGCCCTTGACGTTGTCGTTTGCGCCGTTGCAGTAGGCGAGAAAGCAAGTCGCGAGAAACAGAGCAAGCGCGATCATGAGCGGTAAGCCGGGCGAAAAAAGATGCGGTAGATTTCCCCGCCTAACAATCCTCCAACGACCGGCGCGATGAGGTAAACCGTCAGCCCGCCGGGCCCACTCGCCCCCGGGGGCAAGGCGCTGACAAACGAAGCCCGCGCCGCGCCTCGAACAATGCCGTGTCTCATTTCACATCCGGCGATCGCGCTGCCGAAGAGAGAAAAAAGCAAGGCAGCCGCCGCGAAGGCGCCTATCATCTGCACAAGGATATACGGAAAGACCAGCCTCACCGGAAAGCGGGACCAGACCGCCGAGGCAATCGTGACGGCAGGATTCAAATGCGCGCTGCTCAGGGAACCGGTCAGATAAATTGCCGTCGGAATGCCGATGCCCCAGACGATCGCCACTTGGAAAACTCCGACCTGCGCACCGGTCGCGACCGCGGCGCAGACACTGCCGCACCCGAAAAAAACGAGCAGAAACGTTCCGAAGAATTCGCCGATGGCCCACTTCGGGACCGGCGTGTGCGCGACCTCGATCTCCGCGCTGACATGCGGCGGTGGCTCGGGGCGCGTGGCGCGGATGGTTTCGACCATATCCCTGGGCTTTCGTCAGGCCGCCTTCAGCAGCAGCTTCCGCCGTCGCAGCAGGTGCTGGCCTCGGTCGTCACGTTATAATCCTGACCTTTCGTCTCCTTCGGATGCCGCCGGGCCGTGTGCGAGCAATCAAATGGCTTCGCTTCGCCTAACGGAATGTCCACCATCGGTTCGACAAACTCGAAGAATTCGCGATAGGGTGCTTTGCGATAGAGGTTATAAGTCTTGTCGCAAACGGCGTAGCGCACTCCGCGCTCCATCCGATGGTTGTCGTCGTCCAGCACTTCGAGGAATGGCCCGCGGTAAATCACCGCCTGACTGCGCTCGAAGCATGGGCCCTGCTTGCCCTTGAACGCCTCGATCGTGACCGTGCGAAACTCGATGCCCTCGACCGTCTGCCACGGCTTTTCGCCCCGTTGCAGGATTTGAACCCCATAAAAGCCGGCATCGCTGAAGGCTCGGAGGAATCCTTCCTCCGTCAGCGCCCCGGAAATGCAGCCACTCCAGAGCTCCGGGTCGTCCTGCAAGTGTTCCGGCACCGCTTCGTCCGAGACGATATCGGAAATGACCGCGCGCCCGCCTTTTTTCAAGACGCGAAAAATTTCCTCGAATAACAGCTGTTTTGATTTCGGCTCCACGAGGTTAAGGACGCAATTGGAGACCACCACATCGATCGAATCGCTCGCGACAAGCGGATGTTTGACCCGCAAGTCCTGGGCGAGTTCATCGGCGCGCAGAAAGGAAGCCGCGTCCGTGATGGGCCGCGCCTGCAACTCCGCGTCGAGCTTTTCCAGATCGAGCGCAAGATCCTGAATGCGGCCTTTGCGGAACTCGACGTTGTTATAACCGATTCGCTCCGCCACAGTCGGCGCGCTCCGGCGCGCCAGGCCCAGCATCTCGTCCGTCATGTCGATTCCGATTACCTTGCCGCCGGGTCCGACGACCTGCGCCGCGATGAAACAGATCTTTCCCGTGCCGCTCCCGAGGTCGAGGACCGTCTCGCCGGCCTGCAGATATTTGCTCGGATCGCCGCAGCCGTAATCGCGCTCAATCACTTCCTGTGGAATGACCTTAAGATACTCGGGGTTGTACTCGACCGGGCAACAAAGCCTGGCTTCGGGAGTTTTGGCTCCGGCGGCGTAACGTTCACGGACGGCGGTTTCTGCGTTGATCGTACTCATCTTGGTGAAGTGAATCGAAGTCTTTCGGGATTGAATTGTTGAGAGGATTACCATCGCCGCTTAATTCCACCGGTGGCGGTGGAAATTCTTCAGCGTATCTAATGCGCAGGGCATAGGCGAATGGATGCCGGATGGCAAGTCTTAAAGGCCGTCGATGCGTAACGCGGGTGCAAGCGGTTGACGCGGGTCGCTTTTCAAGCCACAAAGATATCGTGTTGCGCGCCTCTCGAGCGGCTGCCTTTCGTCGGCTAACGGTGACGCTGGCTCTGATTTCTTGGCTGGTCATCTCGAATCATTGCGCCCTTGGGCTGTCGGTGGTCGAGAACCACGCAGTCACAGCGATCGCGCGGCACGACTGCTGCGCACGCCAGGTTCCATCCCAACCGGAGCCGGCAAAGGATCCGGCCACTCCATGTTGCAAAACGCTCCAGGCAATCGCGGTTATGCCCGCGAAAGTGTTTCAAGCGAATGCAGCGATGATCGCCCCGGGGCCGCTTGATCTCATGACGCGGATCGTGGCCGAGGCGCCCCGTCGGTCGATCGTCGCGTCTCACTTTCTCGATACCGGACCACCGGGCGGCAGAACTTTCGCCGAGTCCGTCCTGCAGCGGAGCTTGCTCGCGCATGCTCCCCCTTTTCTGGCCTAACGATCTGGTCGCTCGCCAAGGCGAGCTGCTTGCAGGTCGCTTCGTCAGGCGCGCCCAAAGGCCAAGGCCGTTGGTCGGCATCACCATTTCCGTTCAACTCCCATTCCTTTCTTAAATGATCACAAATTCCAGGTTCCGAAAAGCCGGCACTTTCACGACCATCCGGCTAGCCGACTGGGTCGTCAGCCTGCGGCCGCCGCTTGCTTCGATCTTGCCCGCCGTCGCCTTGCTGGCCGGCGGTTGTGCGACTCCGAGCGCCTCGCTTGAGCGGGTGCAGGCAACCATTACGGAACGCACGGGAAAGCGTTTGCAATGGAATCGCGGCGGCCCGGAAGATGCGCAGATTGAGCAGGCTGTTCGAGCGCTCCTGCAGCATGAGCTTACCGCCGATCGCGCCGTGCAGATTGCGCTTCTGAACAATCGTGAGCTGCAGGCCCGCTTCGAAGAGATCGGAATCGCTCAGGCGGCGGTGGTCGAAGCTGGTTTACTGAGCAATCCAGGTTTCGCGGCCAGCTTTCGCTTTCCGAATCGGCCGCCCTCGGGGAGCAACGTCGAGTATTCGATCGCGCAGAATTTTCTCGAGCTGATCATGCTGCCATTGCACAAACGAATCGCTGCTGCGCAGTTGGCGCAAACCGAGACCCGGGTTGCGGACGAAGTCTTACGGCTCGTCGCCGAGGTGAAGACGGCGTTCTACACCGCGCAGGCACGCCGACAAATGCTCGATCGCCTCCGCGTTGTATCCGAGATTAGCGAGACGGCGGCGGAATTTACCAGGCGGCTGCACGATGTGGGGAACGCGAGCGACCTCGAGCTGGCTAATCAGGAGGGCAGCCACGAGCAGTCGCACCTTGACGTCGCGCAAACGGAGCTGCAACTCCAGCGCGATCGCGAACGACTCAATCGCCTGCTTGGCCTCTCGGGTCCCGACACCAACTGGACAATGGACGATCATCTGCCGGAATTGCCGGTGCGCGAAGTCTCTCTCTCGAATCTGGAGGCACGCGCCATCGCGCAGCGGCTCGACCTGAAAGCCCTCCGGATGCGGTTGGACATCGTTGGACAATCGCTCGCCTTGCGCACCAAGACGCGCTACGTGCCGATGGAGGTCAAGGTTGGCGTCGATACCGAACGGGAAACGGACGGACAACGCGTGACCGGGCCGACGCTCGACCTCGAGTTGCCAATCTTTAATCAGGGCCAGGGCGAGATTGCAAAATTGACCGCGCAATATCGCCAGGCCCAGCGGGAGTTGGAGGCGAGAGAGGTGAATGCGCGATCCGAAGTCCGCGAAGCGCGCGATCAAATGATCGCGGCGCGTGATCTCACGTCCTACATTGGAAAAAAGCTCCTGCCAACCCAGCAACAGGCGCTCAATCTCACCCTCAAACAAAATAACTACATGCTGAAAGGCACCTATGACTTGCTCCTGGCCAAGCAGAACGAAGTCGCCGCCGAACGCAGTTACATCGAAGCCTGGCGCGACTATTGGATCGCGCGGACCGAACTGGAAAGGGCCGTGGGTGGAACACTCAATCAATAAAATCTGAATGTCGAAATTTGAAACAATGCTTCTTCACGAACTCACGTGTCTCCGTTGCAAACAAGAACGTCCGTTCTTCCAGATCATAAGGCCGACCCGATCCCGGTTTTTCCTCTTCCTCTATTCCTGCAATCCAACCTCTTATTGTTTCGGATTTCGATATTCGAATTTCGAATTTTCCTTCTCATGATTACCCGACGAAAATTATTTTCCGGAACCGCAGCGCTCCTGGGAGCGTCGACGCTCGCCCAGCGGATCGCCGGCGGTAGCAACTTGCTCGCGGCCCAGGCAAAGCCGGCCGCGGGAGCAAAGGTCAATTACCGGCCGGTCGTCACGCCTAACGGATCCAGCCTGCCGTGGGTGATGAAGGACGGGTTCAAGGAGTTCCATCTTATCGCCGAACCGGTGAAACGCGAATTCGCTCCCGGCATGGTGGTCAACTGCTGGGGTTACAACGGGCAGACACCTGGTCCGACGATTGAAGCTGCGGAGGGCGATCGTGTTCGTATCCTGGTGACCAACAGGCTTCCTGAGGCTACCACGGTCCATTGGCATGGCCTGTTTGTCCCGAATGGCATGGACGGCGTCGGCGGCATTACCCAAAAACATATCCCACCAGGCGAGACCTATGCCTATGAATTTACCCTCCGGCAGCACGGCGCGCAGATGTATCACCCCCATTCCGACGAGATGATACAGATGGCGATGGGCCTGGAGGGTTTTTTTATCATTCATCCACAGGATGGATATCCGGAGCCGGTCGATCGCCATTTTCTCGTCTTTCTCCAGGAATGGGCGATCCCTCCCGGTACCTATACACCCAATCCAAATGTCATGACTGACTTCAACATTTTCACCTTCAATAGTCGCGTCTGGCCGGGGACTGATCCACTGGTGGTGAAGCTAGGCGACCGGGTGCGGGTAAGTTTTGCGAACCTGAGCATGGATAGTCATCCAATTCATTTTCACGGTCATCGCTGGTGGATCGTGGAAACGGATGGGGGCCCGATCCCTAAAACGGCCTGGTGGCCGGAGGCGACCGTGAACGTCCCACCCGGTACGACGCGGACCGTCGAGTTCATGGCCGACAATCCGGGCGACTGGCCATTGCACTGTCATAAGAATCATCACGCCATGAATGCGATGAACCACGAAATCCCCAACCTTATCGGGGTAAATCAGAAAGGAGTGGCGCAGAAGATCGCTCAACTCGTGCCCGGCTATATGGCGACGGGCCAAACCGGCATGCACGAGATGTCGGAAATGGGCGATATGATGACCGGGCCACGGAACACATTGCCGATGATGAGTGGCACCGGACAGTTTGGGTCGATAGAGATGGGTGGCATGTTCACCATTTTGAAGGTGCGCGATGGGATCACGAGCTACGAGGATCCGGGCTGGTATCAGAATCCACCGGGCACGGTTGCCTCGCCGATAAAGGCCGCGGGCGCCGCAAACGAATCCTCGCGCGACAGAAGCGTCTCATGAGAGAGTCTTGATGAATGGCGCCGACCCCTGAGGAAGAATTAGTCGCCTTTCTAAGCCGGCCCGAATCCTTTCCCGAAAAACCGGCGAAGGTTGAGGTCCGCCAGACCCACATCTCAATCGTCGCGATTGCTTCGCCTAACGTTTATAAGATTAAAAAATCGCTGGATCTTGGTTTCCTCGATTTCTCCACCCTCGAAAAGCGCCGGCACTTCTGTGCAGAAGAGGTCCGGCTCAACCGGCGCCTGACACGGAATGTCTACCTTGGTATCGTCCCGATCGCGCGTCTTAACGGATCGCTCCATTTCGGTGCCGAAGGCGAGATCGTGGAATATGCGGTCAAGATGCTTGAACTGTCGCGCCCGGGTTTCCTGCACGAGCAGATCGCGCGCGGCACCGCGACGGTCCACGACGTGGAGTGCGTGGCGCTCAAGCTCTGCTCGTTCTATCGCGCGCAGAAATCTTCCGATACGATCGCGGAATGGGGCCGGGTGGCAAAGCTGCGGCTGAGCACGGACGAAAATTTCACGCAGACGGAGCGCTTCGTCGGCTCGCTGCTGAGCCGGCCGGCCTTCGTCGCCATCCGCTTTTTCACCGATCAGTTCTACCAGCGGCATGCCGATCTCTTTGAGCGACGCCGGAAAGGCGGCCACATCCTGGATTGCCATGGCGACCTGCGCGGCGAGCATGTCCATCTCTCCGGCGAGGAGGTCAACGTCTTTGACTGCGTCGAATTCAATGAACGGTTCCGCTTCATCGACGTGGCCAACGACGTCGCCTTCCTCGCGATGGACCTCGAGGTCCTTGGTCGGCCCGATCTTGCCGCCGCTTTCTTGCGACAGATCGCGGGTTTGCTTCGTGATCCGGAACTGCTCAGCCTAACGACTTTCTACAAATGTTACCGGGCCTATGTCCGGGCGAAAGTAGCAGCGATCAAGAGCACTGAGCTCGAGGTCCCGGCCGCCGACCGCGAGGGCAGCCTGGAGCGCGCCAGGCAGCTTTTCCGGCACGCCCTGGCTCACACCGTCGCCGGCTCCGGACCTCTCGTCATTGCGGTGATGGGACGGGCGGCCAGCGGCAAAAGTACGACTGCGCGCGGCGCCGGCGACGCGCTCGGGTGGCCGGTCTTTTCGTCCGACCGCGTCCGCAAAGAACTGGCCGGCGTCCCGCTCCGCTTCCGTCCTGACGCGGCGAGGCGGGCCGAACTCTATGGCGAATCAATGACGCATCGCACTTACGTGTCGCTCCTGGAACGAGCAATCGCGTCCGCCCGTCAAAAGGGGGGCGCGATTCTCGATGCCACCTTTGGCAGACGCGCCCGGCGCGAACTGCTGCGGGAGAAGCTTGCGACCGCGGCAATTCCCTGCCGTCTGGTGGAGATCACGGCGTCGGATGAAGAGATCGCGGCCCGTCTGGGAGAACGTGGGGGAAGCCAGAAAGAGGTTTCCGATGCGCGGCTGGAAGATTTCGAAATGTTGCGCGCGAACTATGAACCTCCGCACCCGGACGAGACGCATGTCCAAATTGCGAGCCAACCTGATGTCGAGACGACAGTCACCCAATTGCTCGAGGCGCTGGCGGATATCGACCAATGAGACGTTGAGGAATTCCGCAAGAAGAAGATCGAGAAAGAACGGAATCCGGTGATTTCGTTAGGCTGAACCAATCTGCAGATCGAGGCGAGAATTCCGCTGCTGATTGACAACACGTCGTTTCAGGCGGTTCCTGATTTTGAATTCGGAGCGGGGGTTCATTTTAATTTGGGATGAAAAGGGACCGGGAAACAAAGACCAAAATGAAAACGCGCAAGCTTACATTCGTTTTGGGATTCCTGACTCTCCTTCAGCTTACCGCGACTGCCGGCGAGCCGCCCGTAAAGGTCGAGCAGGGCTGGGTGCGAGCGATGCCTCCGTCTTCCAGTGAGAGCGCGGCTTACATGACTCTGAGGAACAATGGCGATCAGCCGCTCAGGCTCACCGGGGGCACGACAGCGATCGCTGGGATGGTGATGCCGATGATCACGACCAAAGAGGTGATAGACGGCAAAGAAGTGCTGGGCATGAAAGGAGTCGATGATTTCCTTATTCCGCCGCATGGCCAACTTATTCTCGCTCCCGCGGGCGACCATCTCATGTTAGTGGGATTAAAAGATCACCTCAAAGCCGGTCAAAAAGTGAAACTAACTCTCCATTTCGAACCGGGTGGGGGTGAGGTGACGACCGAGCTGCCAGTTTCGTTGAGAAAGCCGTGAGGCGAATTCTTATCTTGTCCCTTGCTGGCCTGGTCAGCCTGGCCGGGCTGGCCTTCCTTTGGCTCCGGCCGAGCAGAAAATTCGACTGGATTGATCAGCAATTGGAGATGTTTCCCCATCCGCAAAAGGCTTACGACTTTCAACTGGTCGACCAGGATGGCAAGCCGTTTCGCCTCGATCAGCTAGAGGGCAAAGTCGTCCTGTTTACCTTTGGCTTTACCCACTGCCCAAATATCTGTCCTACCACCCTGGCCGACCTTGCCGCAGCCTATCGCTTGTTGCCGAAGTCGGCGCAGGAGCAGACACGCGTGCTTTTCGTCAGTGTCGATCCGGAAAGGGATAGCCCAAAGGTTTTGAAGGAATACGTGCCCTTTTTCGATGATCACTTTATCGGGTTGACTGGCAGTGCGGCTCAGATCAAGAAAACCGCCCTGGAATACGGTGCGATTTACGAGAAACAGCCCGCGCCAAAGGAAGGAGCGAGTTCCTATACCATCCAGCATTCCACCTACGTCTATGTCATTGAGCCCGACGGCCAGTGGAGGGGACTTTATCGGCGGGATCAGATTAGCGATCCGGAGCGAATCGCAAAAGACGTGAGAGAGATGCTCGCCGCCGATCATGGCTGAGCCGCGCGTTGAAGGTCATGACGATTGCATGGTGCAAAAGTGGGTTGTGCTCTTTCTTTGTTTGCTGTGTCTGTGCTCGATTGGTTGTAACTCGCGTTCCAACCGCCGCCCGCCGCAGGACAATACCCTCGCGATTGGTCGACGAGTTTACCTCGAGCAATGTGCGACTTGTCACGGTAAAACGGGACAGGGTTTGGACGGAAAGGTCCCGCGCCTCTCCGGGGCGCCTTTTGTGACAGGCGCCCCAACCCGGCTGGCTGCTCTGGTGGTGGACGGGCTCAGGGGAAGGCAGACGGTCGGCGGCGCCGTCTACCGGGGTGTGATGCCGGCCTGGCGCGGAGCGCTGACCAACCGCGAAATTGCGGCGGTCTTAAGCTACATTCGTCGAGCCTGGGGCAACAACGAGCCGGCTGTTTCCAGTCAGCTCGTCAGCAGAGTCAGTGATCGGTTTCAAGCTCGTCGCAGTTTCTGGACAGCGGAGGAACTGCGAGCGGTGCCTGACGAGGATGAAGCCAGGCCGCGGAAGAGAAATAGCGGCTGATGCTCGGCGAAGCTGTTGACAACATTCCTATGTGGGCATATAGAACGCTGATCATGAAGCTTGGCGAAATTGAATCAACTACTTCGGATGCACCCGGAGACTGAACTGCGCTTTGTTCTCCCGGACGGCGAACAGATTCCATCGCATTTTCATTTGACCGAGGTTGGCTACGTGACAAAAAGGTTTGTGGATTGCGGTGGGGCCTTTCACGAGTCCGAGGCATGCGTTTTGCAAATTTTTGTGGCGGACGACTTTGAACACCGCCTCAGTCCCAGGCGTTTCGCCGACATCCTTGAGCTTGGTCGTTCCGTCCTGCCGGGCGATGATCTCGAGGTCGAAGTGGAATGGGATTGCGGCGTTATCTCGCAGTATCCGATTGCCTCGGCTTCGGCGGTTGAAGATCGGTTGGAATTTCGGCTTTCAACCCGGCCCACCGACTGTCTCGCGAAACAAAAGTGTGGCTGCGAAATGAAAACGCCGGCCGTCGCGAGGACTTGTTGTCAGTAAGTAGGGGACTGTGAAACTGATTGAGATTTATCGGAGCTTCGGGGAATCGACGCGCTTGCGCATTCTGCTTTTGCTGACGCAGGGCCCGTTGTGCGTTTGCCATTTTCAGGATGCGTTGGGTGAACCGCAAGTAAAGATTTCGAAGCATCTCGCCTACTTGCGGAACCGCGGCCTGGTGCAAACCGAGCGGGACGGGAACTGGATCATTTATTCCCTGCCCTCGGAGCCAGCGCCCGAGCTGGAGATGAATCTAAAGTGTCTGCGGGATTGCGCCCGATCGCAGCCGGCTTTGCGGGGGGACCTGCACCGTCTGGCCCGATTGCAAGCGAGCTGCCGCGAATCCGCTTAGGTTTTCCTCAGGTAAGCCGGCCATCCAAATTCCAATGAAAAAACGGGTCCTCTTCATCTGCATCCACAACAGCGCGCGCAGTCAGATGGCCGAGGCATGGCTGAACCAGATCTGCGGCGACCAGTTTCAGGCCGAAAGCGCGGGACTCGAGCCGGGCAGACTCAATCCGCTCGTCGTCGAAGCGATGGCCGAGGCCGGCATCGACATCGCGCACAAGAAGACCCGGCGCGTTTCCGATGTTTGGGAATCGGGGGCAGTCTTCGCCTATGTCGTCACAGTTTGCGATGAGACCAGTGCGGAGAGATGTCCGGTCTTTCCTGGTCCGGCCCAGCGCCTGCATTGGAGTTTTCCGGATCCGTCGGCTTTGACCGGCACGAAAGAGGAAAAGCTGGTCGCCGTGCGCAAGATCCGCGATCAGATCCGGGCCAGGGTTGAGACATGGTGCGACCAGGTTTGCGGGAAGACGGAGAGGGTCTGATCGGATGAGCGCGCTACGTCCCCGCCTCGCGACAATGGCCGACGCGGAAGCGATCAATACGATTTACAATCACTACGTCCGTACCTCGGCCGCGACCTTTCAGATCGAGGAGGAGACCACGGAGGAGCGGATTGAGGAACTCCGGACTCGTCCGCAAAATCAGCCACTTACGGTTCTTGAGGTCGACGGCGAGATTGTTGGCTGGGGAGCTCTCTCGCCCTTCCGTTCGCGCTGCGCCTACCGCGATACCATCGAGCTGACGATTTACGTGCGGCATGACTCTCACCGACGCGGTTACGGCCGCGTCATGGTGCAGGACCTGATCGAGCGGGCCCGGGCGACCGGCTATCACACCGTCCTGGCGGTCTCCTGCGAAGAATCAGTCGGGAGCATTCGGCTCCTTCAATCGTTAGGCTTCAAGGAAGCGGGCCGGCTGCGCCAGGTTGGCTCCAAGTTTGGCCGCCAGCTGGATGTCATCTATCTGCAACTCATGCTTGCCGGGTGAAAAGCGTTGAGAAAACCTCGGGAAACGCTCGCCGGACGGCAGCTTATTAGCCGGATAACTCAGGCTTTGGACAGCCACGGTTCGCGGCAGAGGTCACGTATTCGCGATCACGGCGAGGGCAAACCTGACCAAATTTCGCCCGGGGCCAGCCGGTATGTGGACTCGGCAAAGATGAAGGTGTGATCCGGCCCACCGGGTTCTCGCTAGAGGCTATCCGGAAAGTAGGGAAGGGTCGCGTGGTGATCGA